>JAPLWV010000027.1 GCA_026396385.1 Microcaldota archaeon
AAGCTCCAGCTTCCTTATGTTCACAATTTTGCTTCCGAATTCATCCACCTCTGACCACAGCTTTTTCCTCTCAACCAGCTCGTTGAGATAGATGACTTGGAACCCCTTCTTCTTCAGCGCATTTGCAATTGCCGTCTTTCCGGTGCCCGGCACTCCTGTGAGAGCTATTCTCATGAGTTAGATTTGGAGGAAAGAGATAAAATAATTGCTGGGCCCTCTGGATGGCAGTTCAACAGTGATGCGATTAGCATTTATACTTCCCTCTCCAGATTATAACGGTGGTCCAATGCGCTATCCGGCTGTCGCAGGTGCGTTCTATCCCTCTGGAGTGGAACAGCTGAAGAGGAATGTTGAAGAGTGCTTCAGGAAAGGTGCCGGCATGCCCAAAGCCGGAACTGGCAGGAAGCTGCTTGCAGTGGTTTCTCCCCACGCTGGCTATGTATACTCCGGATGGGTTGCTTCCTTTGCTTACAGTGAGATATTTCGGAATTACTCCCAGCCCCCGACCTTTGTGATACTGGGGCCGAACCACACTGGAAGAGGAAGCGGAGTAGCCCTCTCGCAGCAGGACTGGGAGACGCCTCTCGGCACTGTAGATAATGACAAAGAACTTGGGGCGCTTGTGCAGAGGAATTCAAAGATGATTGACTTTGATGAAACAGCTCACGAGGGAGAGCATTCAATAGAGGTCCAGCTGCCGTTCATTCAGTTCCTCTACAAGAATCCCAGGTTTGTGCCCATATGCATGGGCTTGGGCGATTATGAAACTGCCGAGGACATTGCGAATGCGCTATTCAGGGCATCCCAGGAGCTCAAGAGAGAGGTTCTGGTTATAGCCAGCTCGGACTTCACCCACTTCGAGGATGCGCAGAGTGCCAGGAGGAAGGATGAGCTCGCCCTGAAGCATATCGAGAAACTGGATGCAAGAGGTTTCCTCAGGGAAGTTAAGAATAATAATATTTCAATCTGCGGCTACGCCCCCATAATGGCTGCAATCATCTACTCCAAGCTCAAGGGAGGAAGGGAGGCCAAGGTTCTGAAATACGCCAATTCCGGGGATGTGACGAAGGACTACCAGGAAGTTGTAGCATACTGCTCAATTGCATTTCCCAAGTAGCTGATGTTCTATTCTTGTCGAATATAGCTATAAAAACCTCCTTTTTCCTAAATAGTCTGTGAAAGTAATCCTCGCCATTACCGGGGCTTCTGGAGTCCCCATTGGGATGAGGCTAGCCAAAGCTTTGAGGAAAGAGCAGCTGAGCATAGTTGTAAGCGAAAATGCGAAGAAAGTTATTAAATACGAAGTTGGGGACGTGAAGAAATTCCTGGCCGAGCTTAGTAAATACGGCAGACTCTATGATGAAGCGGAAATAGATGCTCCACCCGCTTCAGGTTCTTCCCTGTTTGATGCAATGGTGGTATGCCCCTGCTCAATGAAAACCCTCTCGGCAATTGCAAGTGGTTACTGCCACAACCTAATAACGAGGAGTGCGGATGTCATGCTGAAGGAGGGCAGGAGGCTGATTCTTGTCCCTAGGGAGACTCCCCTCAATGCAATTCACCTTGAGAACATGCTTAAGCTTTCCAGGATTGGCGTTGTAATACTACCCGCATCCCCCGCGTTCTACCACAGGCCAAAGAAAGTCGAGGATATGGTGGATTTTATAGTGGGAAAAATCCTGGATTCGCTGAGGGTTGAGAATCATCTGTACAAAAGGTGGAATTGATGAAAATCAGTCTCGGTCAAATCTTTCTCGTGACAGGTTCATTGCTAGTTTCAGTGGGCTTTCTAGCTCCTTCGCAGAACCATCCAAGTGTGAATCCGATTGATATACTCCTCATAATCTTGATGTGGTGCTTCTCGCTAGCAGCTTTCAAATTTCATGATGAGATTTTCCGCAAGGACCGCATTCTTCTAGTGGTGATGCCACTCCTTGCTCTGGCTTTCATCCTATTGCTGCTCAGCCTGAACTACCTGCTCTCACTCGGAATAAGGGAATTCAACCTATATGCAATACTGCTGGGTTGGGCTTTTTTCAATGGAGGCCTTTACTATGATACTAAGGAAGTTTTGAAAGTAGCACCCAAAAAGAGGTGATCGAATGCTCAGGGACTTCATAAAGCGTCTTAAGCTCTCAAAGGAGCTTGTTGTGATAAAAAAGCCTGTCAGCAAGAAGTTTGTTGCTGCAGCCATACTGAAAGAACTTGATGGAAGGCCGGTGCTTTTTGAGAGGATAGAGGAGAGCAAATTCAAGGTCATCGGGAATGTATTCTCATCAAGAGAACTCATCGCAAAATCCCTTGGCGTACCGAAGGAGAAAATGCTGTCCAGAATTGCGCATGCAATAGACAACCCCAGTGAGCCACAGCTTGTTAAAAAAGCCAACTGCCAGGAGGTTGTGGAGGAAGGGGTAGACCTCAACAAGCTCCCCATACTTACTCATTGCAAGAAGGATGGCGGACCTTACGTTTCATCAGGGGTTGTTGTCGCAAAGGATCCAGAGCTTGGAAGGAACTCATCTTTTCACAGGCTGATGCAGCTGGATGGGAGAAGGTTCGTGATGAGAATCCTGCCCAGGCATCTGAACGAATTCATGAAAAGGAATGGGGGGGAGCTTGATGTCGCAGTCTGCATAGGGAATTCCGTTAACTTTCTACTGGCAGGAGCAACATCTGTTGAACTGGGTTTCGATGAGATGAAGATAGCGAATGCATTGGAGAAACTGCCAATTGCGCGTTGCAAGACTGTGGATATTGAGGTTCCTGCCCCGAGCGAATTTGTGCTTGAAGGAAGAATCACAAGGGAACTTGTTCCCGAGGGCCCTTTCGTTGATTTAACAGAGACATATGACGTAATAAGGGAACAGAATGTGCTTGAAATAAAGAAGATAACCCACCGGAAGGATGCGTTGTACCACGCCCTTCTGCCAGGATGCAACGAACACAAGCTTCTCATGGGGATGCCCAGGGAGCCAACAGTTTTCAGAGAGGTGAATAAGGTATGCGAGTGCAAGGATGTCCACCTAACTCTTGGAGGATGCTCCTGGTTGCATGCAGTTGTCAGGATAAAGAAGAAGAATGAGGATGATGGCAGGAGAGCAATCGAGGCTGCGTTCAAAGGGCATTCATCGCTCAAGCATGTGCTTATCATAGATGATGATATAAACATCCACAACCCGCTTGATGTGGAGTGGGCAATAGCGACCAGATTCCAGGCAAAGAATGGGCTGGTGGTTAAACTGCATGAGAAAGGCTCATCACTGGACCCTTCTGCGAACCCATACACAAGGGAGACGAGCAAGATGGGCCTTGACGCAACCGCCCCCCTAAAGAAGCACCTGAAAGATTTCAAGAAGGCGGAATTTCCAAAAGTAAAGCTTGGGAGGTATCTCTGATGCACCTTAGCAGGGAGGAAGAGGATATCCTAGGAGGAGAGCATGGAGTTGCCGCAGCCAAATCGATGGAGATACTCCTAGCAATTTGTAAAATATTCGGGGCAGAGAAGCTGATTCCGGTAACCTCAGCACAGATTTCAGGAGTCAGCTATAAAACTATTGGGGACGCAGGGCTGGAGTTCCTTGAGAGCTTCGCAAATGACGGCAGGGTTAAAATTCCCAGCTATCTTAACCCCTGCGGTATGGACCTTGAGGAATGGAAGGGGATGGGCTTTCCAAAGGATTTTGCCAAGAAACAGATGAAGATAATTCAGGCTTACCAGAAAATGGGAGTGGAGTCCACATGCACCTGCACACCATACCTCATAGGAATACTGCCTAAAAAAGGTGAGCATATAGCTTGGAGCGAGAGCTCCGCGGTGATATTCGCCAATTCCGCGCTCGGAGCCAAGACGAACAGGGAGAGCGGAATGAGCGCTTTGGCATCTGCAATTACCGGAAAGACCCCCTATTTTGGCTATCACCTTGATGAGAACAGAATTGCAGAAGTTGTGTTCAATGTGAAGGTTAAGCTTGAGGATATGTCGGATTTTGGTGCGCTGGGAATCTACGCTGGAGGAATAGCCAAGCAGCGGGTTGTTGCATTTGAGGGAATGGAGGATTTCACGGTTGATGAGGTAAAGGCTCTCGGAGCAGCCCTTGCTGCATCTGGCTCTGTTGCACTTTTTTTCATCGAGGGAGTTACCCCGGAATGGAGAGTGGTGGGCAATCCAGAGAGGTTGGAGTTCGGTAGCAAGGAGCTGAAGGAAACCAAGGAAAACCTGAACTCCTCAGAGGATGCCGAGCTAATAGCAATTGGCTGTCCCCACTGCTCCCTTGAGGAGATAAAAGAGATAGCCGAGAAATTGCGGGGAAAAAAGCTGAAAAGGAAGCTGTGGGTGTGCACTGCAAGAAAAATCAAAATCAAGGCAGACAAGCTGGGTCTTACAAAAATAATTGGGGAAGCAGGAGGAAAGGTGGTCAGCGATACCTGCATGGTTGTTTCCCCCATTGAAGACATGAACTTCAAGCGCATTGCGGTGAACTCTGGCAAGGCAGCGCACTACCTACCGAGCTTCTGCAAACAGAAGGTGCTTTTCGGCTCGCTGAAGGATATCCTGGAGTAAGAGCATGAAGATAAAAGGAAGGGCAATTTCAAGAGGAAAGGCGGAAGGAGAAGCCCTGGTCAGCACTGAGGCTATAGGCTTCCTAGGGGAGGTGGATACAAAGACAGGAGTTGTTGTAAACCCCAAGCATCCGCTTTTCAGGAAGTGCATGGCAGGAAAGATATTGGTCTTTCCAAGAGGCAGGGGTTCAACTGTTGGCTCCTATGCGCTGTACCAGCTGAAGAAGAATGGAAAAGCTCCGAAAGCAATTGTGAATGAGGAGGCCGAGGTCATAGTTGCAGTCGGTGCAATAATCTCGGAGATTCCTATGGTGGACAAGCTGGAGAAGAAAGGATTCAAGCTTATAAAGAATGGAAGCAAAGTTGTTGTGGATGGGAATACGGGAATTGTCGAGGTATTGAGATGAGCGAGCTGGTCTTCGTAAAGCTTGGCGGAAGTTTGATAACCGACAAGACTAAGCCATTCACTGCAAGGATACAGGTTATAAACCGGCTCGCCAGGGAGATTCACGAGGCAAAGGAGGAAGGAAAGCTGAAGGTTCTTGTTGGCCATGGCGGGGGCTCTTTTCCCCATGTTCCCGCCAGGAAGTATGAGGTGCACAAGGGGGTGGTAAGCCCGGAAACCTACAAGGGTGTCGCAGAAGTGCAGGATGCTGCGTCAAGGCTGAACAGGATTGTTGTCGAAAGCCTCATTGAAGCCGGGGAGAACGCAGTCTCTGTGCAGCCGTCTGCATGCACCCTGGCAAGGAATGGGAAGATAGTCCACTTTGATGTCAAACCTCTGAAAAGGATGCTCTCAGAAAATCTGCTCCCTGTTCCTTACGGGGATGTGGTGGTCGATTTGGAGAGGGGCTGCTCCATACTGTCGACTGAAATAATTTTTGACTATCTCGCAAGGAGGCTCAAGCCAAAAAGAATTATCCTGGCTGGAGTAACAGATGGGGTTTTCACCTCTGACCCACAGCTGAATCCAAAAGCTGAAAAGATTCCTGAGGTAACTCCTAAGAATTTTGAGGAAATAAAATCCTCCCTTAAAGGCTCCTATGGAATAGATGTTACCGGCGGGATGCTGCACAAGGTTGAGACACTGATTGGGCTCGTTGAACGTGGGATAACCAGCAATATCATCAGCGGACTGGAGGAAGGAAATCTGAAGAATGCCATGCTGGGAAGGAAGAGCGGGACAATTATCCACAGATGATACTAAATCTTATAAGCATCCTCAAATATATTTATGGCAAAAACTGCTACCCAAGATAGAAAATCATCCCATCTGAGCATATGCTCAAAGAAGAATGTAGAGTTCAGGGAGAAGAGAACTGGTTTTGACGATATAGACTTCATGCACTGCGCACTGCCAGAGCTCGACCTTGACAAGATAGATGTCTCCTGCAGCATATTCGGGAAGAAGCTCTCTGCTCCCTTCCTTATAGAATCAATCACCGGCGGGTCAGCAGAGGCAGGGAAGATAAACAGATCATTGGCAGAGGCCGCCCAGCAAGCTGGAGTTGCCATGGGGCTTGGCTCTCAGAGAGCCATGATGGAGAACGCATCCCTCATCAATACCTACAGAGTGAGGGATGTCGCTCCGGATATCTTCCTGCTTGGGAACATAGGAATAGCGCAGCTACTTGAATATGACGCGAAGAGAATACAGGAAGCCCTTGAGCAGGTGGAGGCAGATGCCCTTTTCATCCATATGAATGCATTGCAGGAGGCAATACAGCCTGAAGGAAACAGGAATTTTGAGAAGTGCATCTCATCCATTGAGAAGCTCACATCCCAGCTTAAGCTCCCAGTAATAGCGAAGGAGACCGGAGCCGGGATATCGAAAGAAGTTGCTCTTTCGCTGAAGAATGCCGGGGTGAAGGGAATAGATGCGGCTGGGGCAGGAGGAACCTCCTGGGGAGCGGTCGAGTTGCTGAGAAACCCTGGGGCGCATGAGTCGTTCTGGGAATGGGGAATTCCAACCGCCCTTTCCATAGTCGAAGTTGCAAGTGTCTGCAATCTGCCTCTCATAGCCAGTGGGGGAGTTCGCTCTGGGATTGATGCTGCAAAGGCAATTGCCCTGGGCGCGGATTATGCGGGGGCTGCGCTTCCTTTCCTCAAGAGTGCAGAGAAAGGCAGCAAAGGTGTTGCGGAAGAGCTAGCCAAGTGGAAGGAACAGCTCAAAATCTGCATGTTCCTGAGCGGCTCCAAAAACCTTGCATCGCTCGTCAACTCCCAACTCCTAATAACCGGAAAGACTGCAGAGCTTTTCAAGCTGAGAGGCATAAGCACGGAAGGGTTTGCTAACAGAAGGGAGCACTCAAGGGCAATTCTCTAGTAATAAACCAAAAAAGAAATAGAGCGAATTGGCTCAACCTATGGTGATATTCAACTCCAGCTTCGGGTTTGCCACTATCCATTTGTACAAGAGGGGGCTGACAAAGTAAGCTAGAATTATATTCCCTAGAAGATGGTATGCGGTGAATGGAATCTGCCCCATTATGGTTGCTTCCAGATTCTGCCCAAACTGAATTCCAAATGCAAGAGCAGTCACAGCATCATAGAATATTGTTGCGAACAGCGCAAATTCTGCATACTCCCTTCCTTTTACCTCTTTTTTCCTTGAGAGCCATAGAGCTGCAGCATAACCCACTATCCCATATGCAAGAGCGGTATATATCGTCCAATAGCCAACCCTTCCGACAATGAAGTCAAGGGCTACAACTGAGAAAGCCGCAAATATGAACCCGCTGTAACTACCAAATTTCCTTGAAATTGGCATTGAGGCGCTCATTATAGGTTCAATATTTGGGGGTCTTGGCAGAATTCTGACAAATACACAGAAAAAAAGTACAAGAATGTACTTTGCCGACTCCCTAAGCGTATTCACTTTCTCACCCTCTTAAGTACATATAGAAAAGCTAAGATAGCAATGCCGCCTGCCAGAACCGGCAGGGCTGTCTGGAGAGGATTCGCCAGTGCCATGCCCACAGAGGTAGGCGTCTCCTCTGCTGGAGTTTCTGGGCCTTTCAGTGAAGCTTCGGTCGGCATTACGATGTTGGTAACCCTGAATGAGCTAAGGAGATGGTTGGGCGAGCTGTAGCTGTAGATTCCCTCCCTGTCAGCGCTGAATGTCGCCTCACCGCTCTCATTTGTTACGAGTTCCTTCTTACCGCCTGAAAATTCTACTATCACACTTTCATAAACAAGCGGTTTTCCATCCTCAGATGTCATCTTGACCAAAATAGTGCTGTTGACTGGAACGCTGTCGGGAGCTGTTATGACGGCCCTGG
Source organism: Microcaldota archaeon (assembly GCA_026396385.1). Classification (GTDB taxonomy): domain Archaea; phylum Micrarchaeota; class Micrarchaeia; order Burarchaeales; family Fermentimicrarchaeaceae; genus Fermentimicrarchaeum. Next base: position 7,842 of record JAPLWV010000027.1, read on the forward strand.
TCTTCTCAGTTCCACTCCCGCACAGCTCATTGAAGCTATGCGTCTCGGGCGTGTTTCCGTAACTGCCCCATCTGAAACCGATCACATCTCCATCCTTCATCTTGTAGTCCCCTATACCGGCATCCGAGTACTTCCAATCATTCCCATCCAGGTAATAGAACCCCCAATAATCAGACTTGCAGAAGCAGTTGCTGGCATCACAGCCGAGCGAGCCTATCCCGCAAAGCGCAATTCCCAAAGTTTCATATTTGTATGTAACCACCACTAAGCCGGAGTTCTTTATAAACTCAAATGCGCTGTCCCCGCTTTGAAAATCAATGCACTTCTCAAAGACACTTGAGTTGCTGAACTGGACAACCAGACCTGCTCTTCCAGCGGAGACTGTTGCCGAGAGCATGAGCAGTACCAGAAGCCATCTCTTCAAATTTCTCACCCTATGATTTTAACCAATTCAGCTATATATACCTAATGCCAGCAAAGCTTGCTTAGTAAGTGGGGGATGACAGATTTTCGGTAAGGTAAGAGGTCGTGCGGTGGTGATTATGGATATTGACTTCCTTGCTATGCTTGTGGAGATTGATACAAATCAGGATGCCATTAATTACAGGAAGTGTGCAAAAGCAATTTCAAAAAAAGCAGAGAGTAGCGGGCTTGCGGTAGAGGTGCACTCTCCAAACAACCTGAAACCGAACATAATCATCTCCCTTGATGCCGGTGCTGAGCAAACCATGCTTCTTGCAACGCACTATGACGTAGTGCCCGCAGGTGGAGGGTGGAAGCATCCTCCCTTCAGGCTTACTGTCAACGGAGGGAGGGCATACGGGAGAGGGGCTGCTGACGACAAGGGAGGGATACTCGCCGCTCTTTCGGCTCTTGAAGCTCTCAGAGAAAGCGGTTCCTCAAGAGTGAATGTAAGGCTCCTTGTGACATGTGACGAGGAAATAGGCGGTGAGGATGGACTTGGTTTTGTGATGAAGAAAAAGGCAAACGGAGGTTTTCTTGTCAAGGGGGATGCAGCCATACTGGTTGATGCAGGCCCTCGGGTCTACAGGGGCTCAAGCGGCAGGGTTGGCGGGAGGATAACGGCAAGAGGCTCTCTCCTTGAACTTCTCTCGCTTCTATCCCGAATGATTGACTATTCAAAACAGAGGGAGAGGGTTATATCGAAGCTGGTAAGCGCATCCACGGGAAGGAGAATCTGGGGCAGATTTTCACTGACAATGCTAGATCTCAGGGCAGGAGCTGTTGAACATGCGAAAGCAGGAGTGAAATCGAACATCATACCCGGCGAATGCCGCATCAAGCTGAAGGGAAAGAGGGAGACTGTGGTTCTGGGCAAGCAGGGTCATGCCGGCTACCCGCATCTGGCCAAGAATGCTATAGAGAAATCCATCCCGCTGCTCAGGAAAGCAGCTGAAATATCCGATGAGGAAGGAAAGTGCGAGTTTGTTTTCGATCTGAGAACCGTACCCGAAGAAAGCCTGAGTTCCGCAATTGCTGATTTTCGGAAATATGCGAAGGAGGTAGACTCCAGTGCTGAGCTTCAGATAGAGGAAAAATCTGGAGGATATGTGCTTTCCGAAACCCATCCTTTCGCCAGGATGCTCAAGAGTGCAACCGGAGAGGAGAGGGCATACGGAACCCTTGGGGGCACAGATGTGCAGTTCTTCAGCAGGAGAGGCATACCCTCACTGTGCTTTGGTCCAATAGCAGATGATAGCAATGTGCATGGGAAGGATGAGTTCGTGAAAATAAGGGATTTGGAGTTTGTCTCCAGTGCTCTCGTAAGGCTATGCGAGAATTGGAGAAATTTTAGAGCTTCTCCTTATGGACGAGTTCGTCAAGCTCCCTTCTTCGAGTGACTCTGGGCTACTCATCCGCATATCCTATCGGAAGCATTGAAACTGGCTTGGAATTCCCCTCCGCATTCACGGCTTTTGCAACCTCGTTCTCATCAAACGCGCCGACCCACACGCAACCCAGTCCAAGTGCAGCAGCTGCGAGCTGTGCGTAAGCACTTGCTATTGCTGCATCCTGCAGGCAGTACAGCTCGGCGCCCCTCCTGCTGTATTTCCTTGATGACCTATCTGGATGGGTGAGGAAAACCAGCACGACTTGGGCATGCGCTATGAACTCCTGCTCGTATGCAGCGCTCGCAAGCTTCTCCTTTCTTTCCTTGTCCTTGACAACAACTATCTCGTATGCCTGCAGGTCACCGGCAGATGGAGCCGAGTTGGCAGCCTCCAGAATTTTCTGGAGTTTCTCTTCTTCCACTTCCTTCTCCTTGAACTTTCTTACCGAATGCCTGCTTTTCAGCACTTCGAAGAACTCCATAGGATACACCTTTCACTTACATGTGAAGTATACAATTTAAAATATATTAATATTCATTGCATAATCTATTCCATGGCATCAGCACCGGGCAGCCTCAAGCTCTTCGGGGAGCATGCAGTTGTCTACAACAGGCTAGCCCTCTCCGCGGCGTTCAACAGGAGAGCTTTCTGCAGGCTCAGCAAGGCCAAGGGCGGAATAACAATCAAACTGGAGGATTTCGGGAGGAAGGACAGGTTCACTTTCAACGAAGTTTTGAAAACCTATGCGGAATTGAAGGGCATGATAGAAAAAGGCGATATGGAGGGCCTTGCAAAGGCAAGGAGGGATATCTTCTCGCCCTACAGGATAATACTCGGGGAGTTCTTCTGCGAGTTCGGCTTCACTGCCGTGGATATCTCAATCCACTCGGAAGTGCCGCGCAATTCCGGGCTGGGCTCAAGTGCGACTGTTTTTTCATCCCTGTCTGCAGAGCTGAATAATTGCTTCCATGGCGGGCTTGGCAAAAAGCAGCTTGCCGAGCTTTCGAACCTTGGTGACAAAGTGGTGCATGGCAACCCAAGCGGGCTTGACGCCAGCACATGCGCATTTGGCGGCTACATATCCTTCAGGAGGGAGGAGGGAGCCAAGCCATTAAAGATAAAGGCAGAAGTGCCCATGCTTGTTGTCAACACCGGCTCGCAAAAGGACACCGGCCAGATGATAAAAAGGGTTGCGGAAAGATACAGGAAGAGCAGGAATGAGGTCGATGGAATATTCGACAGGATGGAGGAAACCGCCCTGAGCGGCATAAAGGCATTGAAATCCTCGAACTTCAAAAAGCTTGGCGGGAACATGAATGCTGCGCAGCAGTGCTTTTCTGAGCTTGGCTTGTCCACTCCTCAGATGGACAGGATAATAGAAACTGCGCTGGAGAACGGCGCATTCGGGGCCAAGATAACGGGTGCAGGCGGAGGCGGGTGCGTGATAATCCTGGCAAAAAAACCGAAGGAATTCACGCATCTCTACAAGCGCATGGGTTATGATTCTTTCGAAACTGTGCTGGGGGCAAGAGGTGCCGAATAGCTGAATGTCAAAGGTGAATGATATGGGTGGAAAATTGGGTGTTGAGGAAGTGGCATACAAGCATGCCCTGAAGAATGCGAGCGACTACGGCAAGGCACAGGTCGGAGCAGTAGTTGGCAAGGTCATAGCAGAAATTCCTGAAGCCAAGGCAGACATGAAGGCAACCATGAAAGTCATTTCCGAAGTCATCACGAAAGTCAACAAGTTGAAGAAGGAGCAGATTGACAATGAGCTCAAGAAGTTCACATTTGAGGAGAAGAAGGAAGAGGAGAGGAGAATCACCCTTGAGGATGGGGAGAAGGGAAAGGTTGTGACAAGATTCCTTCCCGAGCCTAACGGCTTTGCGCACCTTGGGCATGCGAAGGCTGCTCTCCTCTCGTATGAGGCTGCAAAAGAATACGAAGGTAAGTGCCTGCTGCGCTTTGATGACACGAACCCGGAGAAGGAGAAGGGGGAGTTTGTTAATGCCATAAAAGAGGATTTGGAATGGCTTGGCATGAAGTTTGAGAAGGAGCTGTACTCATCCGACAAGATGCCGGAGTTCTACAAGCTTGCAAGGCAGCTCATAATGCAAGGCGACGCCTATGTGTGCAGCTGCGAGAAGGAGAGGATAAACGAGCTTAGAAAGCTTGGGAAGGGCTGCACTTGCAGGTCCAACAGCACTGAGGGCAACTTGGATGCATGGGACAGGATGCTTGCGGGCAAATACGGGAAGGGCGATGCAGTCGTAAGGTTAACTGCAGAGCCGGATTCAGCCAACACGGTGATGCGCGACCCAACGCTGTTCAGAATATGCAGTGCCGAGCACTACAGGCAGGGCAGGAAATACTCTGTCTGGCCGACATATGATTTTGAGGTTAGCATAGCTGATTCCCTGGACGGAGTCACCCATGCCCTAAGAAGCAAGGAGTATGAGTTGAGGGATGAGCTATACTACAGGATAATAGAGAAGCTTGGGATGAGAAAGCCGATTGTATACGATTTCTCAAGGCTCACCATAAAAGGAATCCCGCTGAGCAAGAGGCTGTTGAAGCCCCTCATTGATGAGAAAAGAGTCTCGGGCTGGGACGACCCGAGAATGCCGACACTGCGGGGCTTGAAGAGGCGAGGAATACTGCCTGAAGCAATAAGGAATTTCGTCCTTAGTTTTGGCTTGAGCAAGGTGGAGAGCGAGCCTTCAATAGATGCACTCCTGACAGAGAACAGGAGGCTGCTCGACCCCAAAGCTCCAAGATATTTCTTCGTGAAAGACCCTGTCGAGCTGGTTGTTGATGGTGCGAAAAAGGGAGAGATGAAGCTGAAGAAGCATCCCACTGAGAATCTTGGCGAAAGGACGCTTGAGATAACCGGGAAGTTCTTCATAAGCAACTCCGATGCGGAGAAACTGAAGAAGGGAGACAGGTTCAGGCTGCTGGACTTGTGCAATGTCAAGCTTGTTGAGAAAGGCAAAACTCTCAGGGGGGAATTCCTAGGGAATGAAGGAATGGAGGATAAGAAGCTCCACTGGGTGCCCGAGGAGCACGTGAAGGCACAGGTGCTTGTTCCCTCAGAGCTGTTTATAGGGGAGGAGTTCAACAATGACAGCCTGAGGATGGATGAGGGATACTGCGAGCAGGAGTGCAGGAACCTGAGGAAGGGCAGCGCGATACAGTTTGTCCGCTACGGGTTCTGCATGCTGGATGACGAGAAGACGATGCAGTTCATATTGACTAATCCTTAAACCACATAAATCGCATGTAAATCGCCAATAAATCAGGTAAAACTGGTAAAATCGACCGTTTTCGCTTGGGTATGAAATACGTCTGGAAAAACGGTAAAATCGGTATGCAGTTTTGAAGGGCTTGCCGTCGGAGAGCAGATCTATACCGTTTTTCCTTTTTCTGCTCTCCGAGGAAAAACGGCTTGCCCTGCCGTTTTTATGAAAGAATTTGAAGGAAAGGGCGTTTTCACGTCTGGAGAACTGGCTTAGCCGGGCTCTGCCGGTCTGGTCCGGCTTTTCCTGCCTGTTTTCCGCTCTTTTTACCGCTTCAGGCGGAGCCGGATGGCGTTTTTACTGATTTTCTGGATGGTATATTATACACCAAAGTCAGGTACATCAAATTCAGGTAAATCAAATTTTGGTAGTTCGAATAATCCAGTATTCGTTCTTCTACGCTTGCTTTTCTTTTTTCCGCCTTTCTTAGTGCTTGTGACTGACCTAGTTTGAGGTTTCCCCATTTTTCTCATAAATGTTGCCCAACTATCAGTTCCTTGTAATTTATTACATCTAGCACAAATACAAACTGAATTTCTTAGGGTTGCAGTTCCACCCTTAGAAGCTGGGTTTTTATGCCCAGACTCCATCTCATCAAATTCGATTTTACGCCCGCAAGCCTCGCATCTGCCCCTTGCGCGTCTATAAAGAATTTGTTTATCTCTAATCCCTAATGTTCTTTTACTTCCTTTACTCTCACTTCCTCCAAATCCAAGAACGGAGGGATTATAATCCCAAAGATTTCCTGCCATTTCACCACCATAAAGTAGTTAGCATCCCTAATTATATCAAGATTGCTTTGTAAGTATGGTTACATTTCGAAGGTATATTACTGATTCAACTTCTTATAAATCTCTAAAAATCTTACACTGTCACCAAGTAATGCTAATGCATCTGAAGATTCTGCAAAAATATCAATTCTGTGTGAGAGAAAATTTCGAGTTTTTTTGTTCGCCTTTATTATAGTTTCCTTAACATCTTTTCTATCAGCATTTATAACGCCATTTGAGACTAAGAATTTTATCTTATCTTCTAATGTTTCCCCATCAAATCTATCTAAGATATACTCTATAATTCGGCTCGTAATTAATACCGAACCCAGAAAATATCCTTTTTCAGCTCCTTCTATTGCTTTACTCAAATTCTTTTCAAATAGTGGATCAATATCTTCGCACAGTTTCGCTATTTCTATCTTTAGGCTGTTTAGTCTATCTACATCCTCTTCTGACAAAGCTGTGGTCAGCATCTCCATAGCTCCTATAACCTTACCGCAATTTACTATGAGCTTACGCAAAGCGGCTTCTGGAAACTTTAATTTACTGGGTGTTCTAAGTAACGGTGGTAATATGAGTCGAATATCCGGTGTTGGTTGTATTCCCAACTCCACTACTTCTTCTATGCTATTATTGTAAATTTCCAACAAAACTCTTGTTTGTTCGACTAAAGATATCCTATAAGGGGTATTCATATAAGGAGACTCTAAATTCCCAAATTTTTTTAGTACGTCCTCTGCTTGATTTTCCATACTTCGAAACTGACTCAGAAGACCCGCAGCTTTTATTTTTTTCATAATCTTTCTTCTCCTAAAGTAATATTTGGTTTAACTGAATATATTAAACTTGCTTTGACTTCTTTTCAGTTTCTTTCATTACTTTCCTAATCTCACTAATTTTGCTATTGTACTCTTCTTCTCTATTTTCAAGAGATTTTTTAATCTTACCTAAAATATCTGCCGTAAACCAAATAAGAATAAAAGCAAAGAGCAGGGCGGATATGAAGAAACTATTCCATCCTCTGCTATTTAATGAATCCTGCATAATCGGATGGCTAACAGTAACTATGAACACCATAACAGATACAAAAACTGCAATTAGAAAATTCATCTGTGTTCTGTTGTGATCTCTCATCTCTTCTAATTCGTATTCTACAAGTTTAATTCGATATTCTTTGTTAGTTATGGACTTGTCTTCTGGTTCAATTTTCTTTTCGGGTTTTTCTTCGTAGATACGGCGAAATGACCCAAGTAATGAAAGCAATGATATAAGGAAAATTATAAAACCTAAGATGTATAGACCTACTTTCATAGATCCAGATTCAATTCGTCCTTCAAAACCGTATATACCAAACAACAAAATAAAGAACAAAACGGATATAACTAGATTAATATCCATGAAAACCACCCGTCAGATATCTGCCATTCTGGAGTATATTAAGATTGCTTTGATTTTTCATTGACAGGAGTTCTTTGTTCTGGATTCTCCTTTGCAATCAATCCATAGGTTCCAATAATTAACCCAAACAATACCATAACTGCTCCAATAAAAATAATAATATAAGCAAAAGTATCTATCCTCGAACTACATTCAGCGAGGTAAAGCCAATCATCCTGCCGTAAACTGGTTAGAAGTGGGCATAAATAGGCGACATTACCAAAATTAATTAGATTATTATTACCAAGTATAATTATCGCTATGACAACTGCAATAAATCCCATTATAAAGAATACAGCACCTGCTATTATGTAGCTCCATCTCATTTCACCACTCAATTAGTAGTTAGTTTCTTGGAGTATATTAAGATTGCTTTGGCTTAGAGCAAAAGTTAGACAACTTATTCGGACTAATGTTATAGTGAGGAAATTTTCATTAGTCATTTAAACCAAGAAATAATACAGCGAGTAGCTCTATTCCAACAAATGTTGCTGACATAGAACCAGTTACTATGGTAGTCAAAATAGGAGGTAATTGCGAGTTATATACGTTAGTGCCCAAAAAATATATCGCAATTAAAGAGATAAAAATTGAGTCGTGGACACTACTTTCCAGGATATTACCAATACCTTTTATGTTAAGATCAGAAATGGACTGAATTTTCTTAACATTTTTCTCTTTACTAAATCTCTTAATAACTGATTTAGATGATTTATAGAGAGATAGCCTATACAGAAGTAGTAGTGACAGAGGCAATGAAATGATATAAAATATTTTATCACCCGACATATCCACGGAATAATTGGTTTGAATCCCTATAGCTAAAACCTCCCCGAGTACGAAATACATTAAAAATGAAATTAATACGGCTATGAATCTGCCAGTAATAGATTTAAATTTCAAGAATATAAAACTGCGAATTACCATTATGGAGATATAAGTCAGAGCAAGAACCAAAAAGGTTTGGAGAATCGCATAAGGTATTATAAGTACAGGATACTGATCCTTATACAGCAATATAAACGGAAAAATAACCGAGGGAATAAGTAGAAATATTATTACAGCCAAAGACATTTTTAATGATATTTTCCTTGTAGGTTCAATTGCTACTATTTTACTTTGAATTTCTCGTTTCATTCTCATCAGCTTCTTTTTAGTACCTTACCTAATGTATTGTTGCGGAGCAACTGAAGTCCCAATACCAGCCCGTTTTTTAACTTCTTCAAAATGTTCAGCAAACTGTTTCCATGTTGCATCTGCCATTTTACCTCTAAGAATTTTAGTGATAATCTGTCTCGGCACTGGCGTATTTTCATGAGGACGATAATCAGCTAGTACTGTATCGTCTTTCTTGATGATATTCTCTATTTTTTCATCGACCAGTAATATCATAAGATTTTCATCCCAAGTTTTTATCATCGCTAGCGTATGCTTATCTGCTGATTCAAGCTCCTTATCTCCAGGTGTAAAAACCATCAACACCTTCGCAGGATGATATACCATAACTTCATCTCCAATATGTTTCAACAAGCTGCTAACTATTCTAAATTATAGTTCATAAGCTTTATAAGGCATCTCCAGGGGTAACTTTCCAGTAATCCCATATTTGTAGCAATGATTACCTATCTCAGCTCCCTCAAACACACTTTCCAGAACAAGCAGCCTATCTCTTCCTGCCTTTCCTCATTTTCCTTTTTGCCGGTCTTTTCTTCACTCTCTTTACAATTTTTGCCTTCTTCCTTGCCTTCCTCTTCCCCACTTTCTTCTTTGGTTTTCTCGCAACTTTCTTGGCTTTCTTCATCTCGCTTATTTTCTTCTCAAGCTTCTCGATTGCCTTCGCTGCCCTCTCCTTTTCTTTTGAAATAGCCTTTGCCTCTTTCTTCGCAGCCTTCAAAGACTCATTTCCCGCTTTCTTGATATCTTTCATCTTCCCGGCAATTTCCTCAACTTTTCTCTGGAGTGCCGCTATATCCCCTTCAAGCTCTTTCTTGGTCCTTGCAGCCTTCTTGCCGTTATCCTTGAGCATCTCATACGCTCTGACTTTCTCATCACTTATCTTCTCCAGCTCGCCAGAAAGGTTGCTTGCCTCCTCCTCAAAGTTCCTTTTCTCCTTGCTTAGGCGGGCGATCTGATCTTCAAGTTCATGTATCATAGCATTCTTCTCAGCCTCAACCATCGAGGAATGCGCCTTCTCCTCCTTCAAAGCTCTCTGGAGTCGGTCAAATTCACGCTGGGTAACATAACCCGCGCCCCTCATTATTCCCTCGAACATGTGGAACACCCATTCACTCTTTGGTTCACCCATATTATAAATTTATCCCTTTTTTTTGAAGCGCAGATATATTTATAAACCTCGTAGCCCCAACCAATTCAAGGATTTGATCCGAGGTGGTGAAATGGATTTTAAGAAGATAATTAAGGCCGCTTTGATTCCAACAGTAGCTTTGGTCGTTTTGGGAGTGATAGGCGTCGTTCTAGGCTTTGTACTGAGCAGCGTTCCTTTCGTTCCCCTGCTCGTTGGCCTGGGTTTCTTCGTCGTAGACTGCCTGATAATGGTCTATGCCGGTTATGCAGCAGTCAAGAATAGCAAGCTGGACCTCGTTAGTGCGGCTCTGGTAGGTGCTCTTGCTGCCTTTATAGCGGGCATAATAAACGGGATTATAAGCCTGGTCCTCATGGTTGTCGGTGTATACTCTATTGCAGGCTCGACCGCTGGAGCAATTGGTGGCGCAACCGCGCTCGTAATAGGCATTGTAGGGCTCATAATAGGGGTCTTCATCAACCTTGTGATCGGAGCAGTGCTAGGCGCAATAGGCGGATTCATAGGCCAGAAGATGTAATCAGTTGCATTCTTTTTTCCAATCTTTTTTTCTTGCTACCCTATCTTCAGCCATCGCATACTGGTAGTTATAGATAGCCACTATTCTCTCATCATTCATACCGGTCGCCTCTTTGAAGGACTGTAAAACTTGAAATAAGCTATATTTAAACATTACGGTTGTTGGACTAGCAAACTTAAATACTTCTCCTCGCAGACTATAATGATGCCGAAATTTGACAAAAAGAAAAGGTTATACCGCTCTAGCAAGGATAAAATTCTCGGCGGAGTCTGCGGGGGGATAGCGGAGTATTTCGATGTAGATCCCACTCTTGTCAGGCTAATTTGGATTCTGTTTGCTTTGAATGGTACGGGTGTACTCGCTTATTTCATAGCCTGGCTGGTAATGCCGATAAATCCAAAGCACAAGCGATGAAAGCTCAACCCTTCCCAATATTCCTAACTCTCTCCGCATATTTTTCATAAGAACTAACTACTAGTTCCCTGTCCTCTTCATTAAGTTCTCTTGCAACCTTCGCCGGAATTCCAAGAACTAGACTGTTCGACTTAACTTTCATGCCAGGTGGAACAACAGCTCCAGCTCCTATTACCACCCAATCGCCGATTTCCGCCCCGTCAAGCACTATAGCACCTATCCCGACAAGCACATTGCTTCCAATCCTCGCACCATGAACAACCGCAGAGTGGCCGATTGTGACATTATCGCCAATGCCAACTTTCTCCCCGTGAATAATGCAGTGCTCCTGCACGCTGACATTTTTTCCAATAGTTATTTTCCCCTCGTCTCCCCGGATCACTGCAAAAGCCCAGACAGAGGAGCCATCGCCGATAGAGACATCCCCAACAACTTCTGCTTTCGGATGCAGGTACTTCATAAAAGTATTTTTCACTTACGACTTTTTAACCTATGCTGAGGATTCCCTATGCATAAAACCAAGCACGGAATCCATCCTGCCTAACGCAGCCAGTGCACCTTTGGCGTTTCTTTTTCCAATTTTCTTTTTCTTTATGAATTCCTGCAACTCGCAGACAAAGGAGCAGAATATCCTAGTGGCACTTGGCGTGTCAAAATCGTCACATATCCTACCCTCAAATTCCGCAAGCATCTTTTTTATGAATTCATCCACTCCGGGGTTATCCCCCCGGAACTCCCTTTGCTTCAGGGAGCGGGCGCAGCATTTGCACCTCTCAAGCTCCTTTGCTGCATCCCTAAGCCCTGCAAAAGTGAAGTTGAGTCGTTTTCTGTAATGCGTTCCAAGCAGATGCACCCTTATCACATCGTAATCATAGCCCATCCGGTGTATGTCGTCAACAGTGTAGAAGTTCCCAAGGGACTTGCTCATCTTCTTCCCTTCCATCAGGAGATGACGCACATGCAGCCAGTAGTTCGCAACCTTCCTGCCAGTAGCACCTTCGCTCTGGGCTATCTCGTTCTCATGATGCGCGAATATGTTATCCACCCCGCCCATATGTATGTCAAAAGGAGTGCCTAGATAACGCATGCTCATGGCGCTGCACTCTATATGCCAGCCGGGCCGGCCCCTTCCAAGTTCGGTATCATAGAATATGTTGCCATCGCTCTTTTTCCAAGTCTTCCAGAGTGCAAAATTCCCAGCTTCCCTCTGGTAGTAATCATCTTTGTAGACCATCCTATCCAGCGGATGCATGAACTTTGAACGGGAGAGCCTTCCGTAGCTGGGGAACCGCGATACGTCGAAGAACACATTGCCCTTCCCATCCTTGAAAGTCAGCCCTTTCCTCTCCAGTTTATTTATCAGCCCAACCATTGCACCTATGCTCCCAGTTGCGCGCGGATAGACATCAGCCGGAATAATGTTAAGGTTGTGGGAATCCTTCATGAAAATCCTTTCATTCCTCCGGGTTATCTCAATAAGTTTCTTCATATCCCCCCTTGCAGCCCTCACTGCCTTGTCCTCAATGTCTGTCAGGTTCATCACATGCCTGACTCTGTATCCCATGAACATAAGAACCCGCTTCACCACATCCTCAAAAACATAGGTGCGGAAGTTCCCCAAGTGTGGTTTTGAATAGACACTAGGGCCGCAGGTGTAGAGCCGCACCTCACCCTTCCTGATAGGGGTGAACTCCCTCTTCCTCCTCGTCATGGTGTCGTAAACAAGCAGTCTAGTCATCACTAATAAAGACGTCTTCTGGTCTTATAATATTTACTCAGAAATGTCAGCTAATCAGTAGCAGAACCTGTATCTGACGTTCCTCTCCTTGCACAGCCTGATTGCCCTCTCCTTCAATTTTTCGTAATAATCATTCTTTGAGAAGAATATCTCCCTCCAAACAGGCAATAACTCGGGGTAGGAATTCTGGAGAACTTTCTGCATGCTCTCCCATACGCCCGGCTTGAGGTTCAGCTTGTCAAACCAGAGATAATCCACCTTAAGCTCAGAAGCGGTTTTCACAAGCTCCCCCAAATCCCTGTCAGTCAGATGTGGCAGCACAGGTCCAATGAAAATATACGTTCTTATCCCATTCTCCTGCAACAGCTTGAGGGCTTCAAGCCTCTCTTTTACAGGAGATGAAAGAGGTTCAAAGTTCCTCCTCACGGACTCATCAAGTGTTGTTATAGTGAATCCAACCTCGCGCTCGTTGAATTTTTTTAGCAGGTCAACATCTCTAGCGACCAAGGATGATTTAGTCTGGATGCAGACCGGGAATTGGCTCTCAAGCAGTATCCCAAGCAGTTTCCTGGTAAGCTCGTATTTTTTCTCAAGAGGCTGGTATGCATCCGTGAGCGACGAAATGAAAACCTGGCCTTTCTTCCTTGATGAAACCTCTTTTCTCAGAACTTCGGGTGCGTTAATCTTCACGTCAACGAACCCCCCCCATTGCTCGGAATGCCTGCTGAACCTCCTTGTGAGGGGGTTTGCGTAGCAGTATGGGCAGGCATGCTGGCAGCCAACATAGGGGTTGATGCAGTAGACGGCAAGCTTGCTGGGGTTGAGCATGGTTTTGCACCTAACCTCATTTGTTATCACAAGTCCACCTGGAAAGTTACCGTTCAGAAAAGATTGTATATATTTACATTCATAATTTTGTCGTGCCAACAAATTTATGGCTTTCGAATCTCCTTGAGGAGCAGAGTTCCCTCCAAGAGCTGGCAGGGAAAAGGGAAACCATGCCATTCAGCACACCTGATTCTAGACAGGATACGCGATGTGCGATCTGCAAGGGCTCAAAGCTGCTCTGCGGCAAGGATACCTGTCCAATTCTTGTTAAGTTCTATGCCCAGATGAAAACAAAGCCATTGATTGACAGCCTTACGCTCGAGGGCTCTTCCCCTCCGGATTTGTTCGTTGGCAGGATGGGTTATCCTTACGTGAACATAGGACCGCTCATACCGCCAGTTACAGGAGATACAACTCTGCTTGGTACCCCAGAGATGTGGCAAGGAAAAAGCATAGAGGAAATTGCAGAATTCCGTTTCCAGCTTGTGAGGGGCAAGTACAGGGTGAATGTGAGAGATGTGGATGCAGGCAAGATTGTAGAACTCACAAGGGAGCTGGCTTTGTCAAAGGCACCCACAGAGGTGGACGCGGAGTTCAGGAAAAAGCCTGTTGGAAGAATTGCTCTGGATGATGAAGTACAGCCTTTCGGTCCGTCTGCACCATTGAAAAATATTGATTTAATATCCTCAACCGCAGACCACAAAATCGAGAAGGCTTTCAGCGATACAGATATGAGAGCTTCAGAGGCAGTCATACAGCTTTACCGTGATAATGTTCTCGTTTCAAAAATACAGAGAGCATTCTCAGCAGGGCTGTTCGGAATTGAGAAGAACAGGAGATTTGTTCCCACAAGATGGTCCATCACTGCAGTAGACAGCATGCTCTCAAAAAATCTTTTGGATGAAGTTAAGACATTTCCTCTGATAAACGAATTCAGAGTTTATGAACACACTGCTCTTGATAACAGATGGATTGCACTGATGATTCCATCCCGCTGGAGCTATGAGTTGATTGAGGCGTGGTATCCAAGGACAATATGGAACCCTGGGGGAAGTGAAATTGCGATATTCTCTGACTGCGAGGGATATGGAGGGAGGAGTGAATATCCGGATATAGGAGGATGCTATTTCTCCGCAAGGCTTGCTGTGGTCGAACAGCTGAAAAAAGAGAGGAGGCAGGCAGCTGCAATAATTCTGAGGGAAGCACACCCGGGTTATATCATGCCGGTTGGCGTGTGGAATGTGCGCGAGGCGGTGAGAAACGCAGTGAAGAAAACACCAATGAAATTTGCAACCCTGAAAGAAGCTTTCGCTTACATATTTTCAAAATTTGATATCAGTGTGAATGTGTGGATAAGGAACAGCAAGCTTCTGCAGGAAGCATTATTCCAGAAAAAGATTCAGGATTATCTCTAGATTATCGAAGTGAGTATTAAAATCAGGAGAATGCCAAGCGCCATGCATAGGTTCATTTTCCAAGGCTCATGCTTGTGTGTTTCTGGCAGCAGGTTAGCAGCCCCAAGGTATATGAACTCCCCTGCAAATGCTGCCAGTATCAAAGCGAGAATTACCTGGCTTATGCTAACTAGTGATGCGAATAATACACCAAGGACAGGAGCTATCGCATCCATAAGTAAAAACAATTTTGCATTTTTAACAGGATGCCTATTCTTTAGCATTAATGTGACTGTATTCGCCCCATCAGTAAAATCATGGAATATAACCGCAAAAGCCACTATCAAACCAATTGAAGCATTAACCTGGTACGCTGTCCCTATCGCAACCCCGTCCAAGAAGCTGTGTATGACCAAACCACCTGCCCCTACGGGGCCCATAATGTGTCCATGTTCCCTTCCTTCGTCTTCATGGTAATGGTGAGTCAAGAAGTATTTTTCTAAAAAGCTATAAAAGAAAAAAGATGCTACAACAGTTATCATAACATATCTTACTGGTAAAGCGATTGATTCTGAGATCTCCAAACTCTCCGGCAGCATATCAAAGAAAGATACAGCAATCAAGCTTCCTGAAGCAAATGCGAAAAAGTAAGGTAAAACATTTCTAAACTTTAAGGTGACTGCACCTCCTACCAGCGTTGACAGGAATGTCACCAAGGCTATGCCTATTACGGTAGGATCCATAAATTTACCCTTTTATCACTAAGATTTTGATAAACAAAGATTAATAATTTTGACATTGATGGGGAATCAATCCAATTTCGGATGCCAGGTATTTCATGAAAGTCATCCCCTCCTGCGCTTGCTCTCCTCCCTTTTGAATATAAGTTCGACAAAAGCCAGGACCGCAAAGACGTAGACGAATCCCAGAAGCACATCCACCGCGTAGTGCTCGCCAAGATACACAAGAGAGAAAGCGGTTGCTATCGGGTAAAGGAACACTAGCCATCCTTTCTTCCCCCACAGCTTCACCGAGAAAATTGAAATCAACAGGGGGAATGCCGCATGCAGGGAGGGCACAGCAGCCACCTCGTTCGCGTTTATCCAGTAGTAGAGGCTTGGCAGTATCACCAGGCTGAGAGTTTTTGATATTTCGTAGTAAACCTTCTTTACTCCATCCGCATACCCCACCAGACTAGCCAGCCATGGCGGTGCAGCCGGATAGAGCAGGAAAGTCACAAGTCCCGCATAGGCGAGAAGCAGGAATGCAGCAGAATATTTTTTGTACAACTCCCTGTCCCTGAACCAGATGTAGGATGCAAAAAAGAATGGCAGCGGTATGTGCACGCAGTAAGTTATGATCGCAATGATGTCAAGCAGTGAAACCTGCCCTTCCCTGTAGAACTGCTGCTGGAGATAAACGGAAGGTATGCCCCCAAACAGCTTTCTCTCCCATTCAACCGGTTCCTTGTAGTGCACATTTCTCGTTATCGCAACAGCAGAGCTGCCATTCATCTCCTTTCTATCAGGCGAGTAGGCAGTGATGTTATACACCCCGACCTCGCTAAAAACCTTAGCCGAATACGCCTCTTTTATGGGATAACTCCCTTTCCCATCGCTGAGGCCTACGCCGAAAATCTCCGTTGTAAGCGGCCCCCCTCCAACTTTTGTTATAAGAATGCTTGCCTGTCTGATGCTGCTGTCGTTTGTCATAAGTTTTATCTCGACAGCATCCCCAACATTAAGCATCCGCGGAGTGACATTTACTTCAAAACCATTCATGCTCTGCCCGGATGACCAGTAGTCGGTTATAACATTCTGCTCACCTGCGATAATGACTCCCCTCATTGCCTCATAGGCAAAGAACAGTATCACCAGAGGAGCTAAATCCCTCAGGAATCCAACCCCTTTCCCAACAAATACTGCATAAGTCAAAACAAGAAAAAGTATCTGTTCGGGTGTGGGAATCGGTATCTTGCCGAGAATTAGCGGGATGCCGAAAAGAAGAAACGTGTAGACGATTAGAGAGCCCTTCACTATATACTCAACTATACCTGTGCTCCTGCTCTGCTTGAGGAAATCTGAGATTGCTCTCCCCAAGTTTTTCATGCATGAATTTTACCTCATGGTTTTAAAATAGATACTAGAATCTGCGAATTAACAAAAGAGCGCCCTGGCCGGGATTCGAACCCGGGTCGCAGGCTTGACAAGCCTGAATGCTAACCACTACACTACCAAGGCATGCGGATATCTTTTTGAAAAACAAACTATTTAAACCATTATCGAATATGTCGACAATAACCGAAATCCCGCCAGGGTGATTTGAACACCCAACCATCCGGTTTCTGCTGGAAAAAGCCAGCAATGCAGACTACAGCCGGATGCTCTACCAAATTGAGCTATGGCGGGAGCGCATATCTTTTTTCACATTCATGCATTTAAAAGTATTGGGTACTAAGCAAGAAGTGTTTGAGATCCTATTGAATCTTTTTGCAAGTTCCTGCAACTTACTTTTCTGTCTTATCACTCAAGCATGTTCTGTTAAACCCCTTTGACGCTTCTCTTGCTCTTATTACCTCTTTTATCGATTCTCTTCGTGGTTCCCCTTTGTATCAAAAGCAATGAACTAGCTTGTACCATAATCTATCTAAAAGTACCTTTCCTTCTCGTCTGTATCTTAAATAATTCTTTCCACTTTGCCTTATAGATGCGATAACTTTCTGTGGTTCTATATACCCAACTAACTTTACAAAATGATATTTTACCAATTTTTTTGTAAAACTTTTAAATGCTTTAAAATTGCCCAAATTCTTAGACGGCAATAATCACAAAACTGCCCCTACCAGTTTCAAGCAGTTCATTTTATAAATCTTTGTTTACATAGTTTAATTGGAACTTAGTAGATACTTTAGGAGTGATGTAAGAGGTGAACTTGTGCGTATAGCAATGCTAGGGTGGGAGTTCCCCCCCTTCAAAAGCGGAGGACTAGGAGTCCATTGCTATGAGTTGACACACGCACTGGCAAACAGAGGAATAGAAGTGGACTTCTACATGCCTAGAACCGAGTTTGAGATGAAGGGAACCACTCCGAGACTTATCCAAGTAATGCCTGTGCACTTCGGCCCTTACACTGCTAGAGAGACATACGGCGCTGATTTCATGAGTAGAGTTATGCAGTACAACCTGAAATGTGCGGAGGAAGTTGAGAAGAACAACAGGGAGAGAGAATATGACCTCATACACAATCACGACTGGCTCACCATGAGGGCGGGCATACTCGCAAAACAGAAAATAAAGAAACCGCATGTAGCCACAGTTCACTCTACCGAATATGATCGCTCTGCCATGGGTGCAAACCAACAGATCCTCGATATCGAAAGAGCCGGCATGCATGCAGCTGATAGGGTGATAACTGTCAGCCAAATGATGAAGAAACAGCTAGTGGGTAAATTCGGGATGGACTGCAGCAAGATAAGAGTTATCTACAACGGAGTCGACCCAGAGAAGTTCAAGAAGAAATGGGAAGTCAAGAAATATTCGAAAGAGAAGGTAGTGCTGTTCCTAGGCAGAATGGCAGAGCAGAAAGGGCCTGTGCAATTCCTGCAGACTGCCCAGAAAGTTCTCTCTGCGATGAAAAATGTTAATTTCGTCATGGCAGGTGGGGGCGACATGCTCCCCTACCTCATAAACTACTCCATTCAACTTGGCATAAGCGACAATGTGACCTTCCTTGGTTATCTTCCCGAGAGCCAGCTCAAGGAAGCATACGCTAAAAGTGATGTGTACGTACTTCCAAGCGTCTCAGAGCCATTTGGGATAACCGCTCTTGAGGCAATGGCAAGCGGTACTCCAATAATTCTATCAAAAACATCCGGCGTGAGCGAGATAACTCCTCACTGCCTGAAGGTTGATTTCTGGGATGTAAACAGGATGGCGGAGGACATCATAGCATTGCTGAAATACAGAGTGCTCAACCACACAATGGGGATATATGAAGTAGAGGATGCGAGGAAGTTCAGCTGGGGAAGGGCAGCTGATGAGACGATAGGTGTTTACAGGGAGTTGGTCTGATGCCGTCGATATGCTTCTACTTCCAAGTCCACCAGCCTTTGAGAATGAGGCGCTTCTCTATTTTTGAGGATAACAGCGGAGACCCCTATAATCTATACTTCAACGAGAAACTAAACCGAGAGGTATTCGAGAAAGTTGCAAGGAAATGTTATCTCCCGGCAAACTCCATCATGCTGGATTTGATAAACAGATTCGACGGAAGATTCAGGATATCATACAGTCTCACAGGAGTATTCCTGGACCAGTGCAGCGAGTTCAACCCAAAGGTGCTGGATTCGTTTGAGGACCTGGCGAAGACCGGATGCGTTGATTTCCTGGATGAGACATACTACCATTCCCTATGCAGCCTTTTCAAAGACAAGACGGAATTCAAGGAGCAGGTTGAGCTGCACAGGAAAGCTCTTAATTCCCTTTTCAAATGCAAGCCGGTTGTTTTCAGAAACACTGAGGCTCTCTTCACAAACGACATAGCGAAACTTGTTGAGGATATGGGGTATAAGGGCATGGTGACGGAGGGTTTTGAGAGAATTCTTGGCTGGAGGAGCCCAGACTACTTATACCGGGTAAAGGGATGCAGTTCAATAAAGGCATTCCTCAGAAACTACAGGTTAAGCGATGATGTTGCATACAGATTCTCAGCCCGCTGGTGGAGCGAGTATCCTCTGACTGCTGAAAAATATGCTTCATGGCTCAACAAATCCGAGGGTCCTCTTGTAAACATATTCATGGATTACGAGACCTTTGGCGAACACCAGTGGGAGGACACCGGCATATTTGAATTCCTGAAGAAAATACCGGAGGAGATATTGAAATATCCGAACCTTAACTTCAAAACTCCAAGCGAACTTGTCGGAATTGAACCCGTAGGAGAGGTAGATGTGCCGACTCCGCTCTCCTGGGCGGATATGGAAAGAGATGCATCGGCGTGGCTTGGTAATGATATGCAGAGAGTTTGCTTCAGAATGCTGGAAGGGCTTGAGCCCATGGTGATGGAAGCAAAGGACGAGAAACTTACCAGGATATGGAGGCTGCTGCAGAACAGCGACCATCTATACTATCTTTGCACCAAATCATGGGCAGACGGGGATGTGCACAAGTACTTCTCCCCGTTTGATACACCCTACGATGGTTTTATCAATTTCATGAATGTGCTTCAGGATGTTAAGTGTAAGCTGAAGGAGAAGTTGAATATTCCTAAGAGGAGGTGAGAGGGATGGCTAGATATAAGGCAAAGAATTACTCAAACAAGCCCTGTCCGCCAGGCGGTGAGTTTGTGTTCAAGATGCCGGATGGCAGGGAAGTGGGTAAAGCCAAGAGTGTGGCTGACTTCGTGAGGATGGTGAAGATAGCTCCGCTCACGTCACTGCTCTACCACGCGAACGGCGGGCACTTTGCTCCCTGGCTTGAAATGATGGGGGAGAAGGAGCTTGCTGATGAAATAAAAGATGCGAAGGGCAACGATGAGTCAGTGAGGAAGAAGCTCGTGCAGGCGTTCTGATTACCCTACAATGGAGTGTCCTAGGTATGCCAGCACAACACACTTCAGTATATTGCCTGCAAGGCATGCAAACAGAAATTTCCATACAGGATATTCCAATACGCCAGCAGCAATCCCCGCAACATCAAAGAACGGGTTGGGGAGAGCTGCGAGTATGAAGATTGTTAGAAAGCCATTCCTGCTCATCCATCTTTTTACATTTTTATACATTCCCTTCCTGTTCTCTTCAATTGCTACTCTGCCACCGCAGCCTACAAAGTAACCGCTGAGCTCGCCCAGCGCACTTCCCATACCGCCTACAATCCCAACATTGAGAGGGTTTAGAGACATGCCGGCAACGGGAATTCCAATAAGCCCAGGAACAGGCAGCAGAACGGAGGCACTTGATAAAAACATAAGGAGAAAAATGCCGGCATAACCAAGCGTATGCAGCCTTTTCATTATGAATTGCATTGGGTTTGCTATGTAGATAAACGCTATCAGAATTATGGCAAGCAGGAGGGCAAACAGCTCCCACCTGAAAATGTTTTTCTCAGTTCTCCTCACAGTATCACTAACAAATACTATTTATATAAGCATTATTAATTACTATTACTAGATCGCATGCCTACAAAGTTTCTCTCAAAGGACCCTTCAGAAGATACGAAACCTGAGACTACTTTGAAATCTGAAAAATTGAAGACAGGTGAGTTCGAGCCAGTGCTGAACCAGCTCGTTAAAAAAAGCAAGGGTGGGACGAAGTTCAAATCACTGAAAGATCTCAGGTTCAAGGCAATGCTGAAGGAAGTTGAGGAGAACACTTCATTCGCAAATGCTCTGCTTGTTATGGCAGGCTGTTTCTTTCTTTTGATAACCTTTCCTCTTTATCCTATCTGGCTGATTCCATTCATACTTCTGCTCGTAGGGTTCATCGCATACCACCATGCACCCCTTGGCACTATGGTGAGCACTTTTGTTGCGTTTCCTGCGGTTGCATACCAGTCACCGCTCTTCGCGTGGTTCTTCACAATAGTGATATCGCTAACCCTGCTGCTGTCCTTCACATACTGGCATATCATATCATTACTGTTCATACTAATCCTTGCACCTTTCAACTCACTGCTTGGCTTCTTCGTGCCTCCGCTGCTCATGTTCTCAACCCTCCTCCTAGGTTCTAAGAAGGGCTCATTTGTGACGTTCGTCGCAGTGCTGCTGGTGCTTATATTATCGGTAATGTGGGGCAGAGGGACTGGATCGGTTGACAACAGCGCATTTATCATATACAACCCGACCGGCAGCAGGCTTGTGGAGCTCTATGACCAAAAAGGGGCGGAGTTCTCCGCTTTTGCAAAGCGCATAAGCGCGCCAGATGTGAGCGAGCTTGGAAATGCAATGGTGTCAGCTTTCGGAAATCTCTACAAATGGGATAGCATGCAGTATACGGGAACTTCAATAGATGCAATAATGAGCGCATTATTCATACTCGCAATAAATGATTCGGCGCTTGTACAACTTTTCTTCTGGACTGCTGCCATGTTCATGGCTGGCAGCATATCCGGGCTTCTTGACAGGAGGTACAAGAACTCAATAGCATCAACCTGCTCCCTTCTCATACCAATTGGTTACTGGCTCTCATGCGCAATATCCGAGCAGACCCCCAACCCCTTTGTTTTCCTGAGCACTTTTCTTGGAATAGCACTTGTCTTCTTCCTCGAGTATAACCATATTGATATATCCAGGGAGGTTGCGGTGTCAAAGCTGGAGAAGATGGGCAAGTTCAAGAAATTCGGCATACAGGACTTGAGCCTTTCCTCAGGTGTTGAATCCCTTGATGATATTGGAGATTATGACGAAACCAAGAAGGAGCTTGTTGAAGCAATACTCTGGCCGCTCACAAAAAAGGAGCTTTCAACAGCCTATGGGTTAAAGCCACCGAAAGGAATTCTTCTCTTCGGTCCCCCGGGAACTGGTAAAACAATGATAATGAGGGCCCTTTCAAGGGAGATGAAGATAGGCTTCTACTACGTGAAATGCAGTGACCTGCTCTCGGAGTGGTACGGGGAGAGCGAGAGGAATGTCAGCGAGCTTTTCAGAATAGCTAGGACGACTGCCCCTTGCGTTTTGTTCTTTGATGAGATTGATGCAATAGGAAGAAGTAGGGACAAATATACGTCTGATGACGTAGCCCCAAGGCTTATGGCTCTTTTCCTTTCCGAGATGGATGGTTTCAAATCCATTAAGAATGTCATACTAGTTGGTGCCACCAACATGCCCGGGGAGCTGGACAAGGCATTGCTCAGGCCAGGAAGGTTCGACAAGATAATATACACGCCTCTGCCAGACAAGGAAGGCAGGAAGGAGATATTCAAGATTCACACAAAGAACTTTCCGCTTTGTGATGATATCAATTTTGACAAGCTAGCTGAGAAAACAGGGAGATACTCGGGTGCGGACATACAGAACATTTGCATGGAGGCTGCTCGAAAGGTTGCCAAGCTAGCCAGTGAGACCAATGAGGTCATTCCGGTTTCAATGGAGCATTTCATGTCTATTCTAAGTACAATAAAGCCCAGCGTCTCCCTATCCGACTTGGAGGAGTATGAAAAGTTCAAGCTGGACTTCGAAAGACGCTCTGCACCGCAGAAGGAGAAGAGCAGGGCAGAGAAGACAAGATGGGGCGACGTGGTTGGGCTTGATGATGTGAGGCAGCTTCTGGTTGAGGCTATTGAGCTCCCCCTGCTGCATGAGGATATCCTTAAAGAGTACCATGTCACGCCAATAAAAGGAATCCTGCTTTTCGGTCCTCCAGGATGCGGTAAGACCATGATAGTGAAAGCTGCATCCAATGAGCTGAACGTTGCCTTCATACACGTAAGCGGTGCTGACCTCATGAAAAGGGGGTATTCGGGTGCAGTAAGTGTGATAAAGGAGAGCTTCAACAGGGCAAGGGAGAGGGCTCCTGCATTGGTCTTCATAGATGAGATAGACTCGCTTGCGCCAAGCAGAGATTATTACGCCTCTCCCGAAAACGAGAAGGTTGTCGCCCAGCTGCTTGATGAGATGGATGGCGTGAGTGAGCTCAAGCAGGTCATGTTCATTGCTGCAACCAACAAGCCTGACAGGATAGACCCTGCGCTTCTAAGGCCAGGGAGGTTCGATAGGATAATACTGATACCGCCTCCTATGTTTGGGAACAGGAAGAGCATCTTCCAGCTCAACCTTGAGGGAATACCACTTGAGAAGGATTTCAACTTCGATGCTCTTGCTGCTAAGAGCGAAGGGTTCACGGGTGCCGATATTGCATCAGTATGTCAAGAAGCTAAGATGGACTTGGTGAGGAGCAAGCTGAGCGGCAGGAAAGCCGCGCTTGCAATGGACAGCATGGAACGCATTATTTCCAAGAGAAGGCCTTCGGTTACAGTGCAGCATCTCCAGACTTACATAAAGTTCCTGGAGGAGTATGGAGAAAGAAGATGATCACCGTCGTTAAATCGAAGCCAATGTTGGACAGTTGACGTAGTTTATTATTTAATTTATAAATTGTAGTTTATATATACCCGAAACCTTTAAATAGGGTGTAAAGTCAATCACTACTATCATCATTATTGATGCCTGCCGAAGTAGGCTTTTGGCAGCATATGAGATAAGGTGGTGTTGGGCAAACGTCGCCGGTAATCCTTGTATGAATACGCCCAAAGCATTAGGCGACATAAAAACGAGGTGAGAAATTGAAAGGATTGAATGTGAAAAGGATTGCGGCCTTAGCTGCTGGCGTAGCTATCTTGGGAGCAACTCTTGCAACCGCAGGGGCTGTGACCTATAGCAACACTCAGATTATAACTGCTGAGGGTGTGCCACAGGTTAAGGTTGTAGTCGGAGCGAATGCAGCTGCATCCGACGGTGTTGCAGCAGCAAACATCGCCGCACTGATTGGGAACTTGGCTTTTAAGTCCCAGGCTGTAACGGCAACTGTTGCTGGAGCTGCGAATCTAGGATGCACAGTAAGTGGTGCTGGCGGAGCTGGCACCTGCGCCGTGAGCAACGAGAA
>JAPLWV010000035.1 GCA_026396385.1 Microcaldota archaeon
GGCTTTGCACATAAATTAGCCATTTTTAAGAATCGGTCCCTCCTTTATGTGCAGGTTCGGGAATAAATGTGCAGACTTCTCAAACTCGGCCGTAAAGCCCATTTCGCACGACTCCCGCACGAGAACGCATAGGTTATGGCACAATAGCTTTGCCAATGCCTCGTTTACCTGTGCGACCTCGTTCTTCATCATGAGCTTTCCTGA
The DNA here is from genome assembly GCA_026396385.1 of Microcaldota archaeon. GTDB lineage: Archaea > Micrarchaeota > Micrarchaeia > Burarchaeales > Fermentimicrarchaeaceae > Fermentimicrarchaeum. Next base: position 205 of record JAPLWV010000035.1, read on the forward strand.
AAACTTGCGCTTTAGCATCGAGAACGAACTCTCTACATTACTTCGCTGATGATATCGCTCCATGAAGGCTTCCTTGTGCAGCTGGAAGTAGTGGAACATCCGCTGCCAGGCCATGCTTCCCCCTGACTTTCCCGTGGTATTGGAACGGAACGGAATGTAGGGGATGCCGCCGACACCAAAGACGGCTTCAAGGTTGCTTCGGCTGGAATATGCCTTGTCTGCGCTTACTTCCCTTACCCTGAAATGCTCCGCAGTCTGTTTTACGAGCTTCGGGAAGTGCGGGGAGTCGTTGCTGTGGCCGTCCGTCACGGTTATCGCCGTGATGATGTTCGTCTTCACTCCGCAGGCGACGTGTATCTTTATCCATTCATGCTCCCTGCACGGGTCTATCCGTTCGTCAAGCCAGCGGGAGTAGAAGGCGGAGGAAAGGCCAGAGGCATCCACTGCGAAGCTCGTCTCGAAATCCCGCAAGGGCAGCGCAGAGAAGCGGATCAGCTCATCGAGGAGCGGAGAGACATCTGAATCATTGAAGTACTTCAATATCGTGTTAAAATGCGGGACCTGGTTGAGATAGCCCTTTCCCTTGGCTATCTCCAGATCCGAGGAAACCCTGCGTGAGGATAGTACTTCATACAGCTTGGCGACCATGCAGAAGACCATCTCCCTTTTGCTTGCACGTGGTCTTCCAACATGAGCTACATCTTCCTCTGGAATGAAGGAGCAGAGGTCGCCCAGCAATTCAAGGAAGCGCAATTTCTCCGCCACCTGTGCTTCATTGTAGGCGGGCCAGTCAATAGGCCTTTCTTCATATTCCGGCAGAGTTATCTGCTCAACTGGTAGCACTTTCCTTTCAATGGTGCCGTGAAGCTTAAGTGTGGGTACAAGACCGCAGGAATGACAGAGATAAGCTTGATAGATGTTAGGGCCGTTAAAGCGCCTGCCATTCTTTACGAAGTCGGGGGAGCCGCAATTGGGGCAGTTTGTGAGGGAGTTTTCGTCTGTCATTTTATACACCCTTTAGTATATTACTATTAGGTATATATAAACCTGCATATTTATATACCTTATGGTATATAACCTTTAGTATATGCATAAGGTTAAGCTCAGCGGTTACCGATGCGAACGTTGCCAGCATGAATGGATTCCTCGCCGAGGTAACCCCGAGAAGGAACCGAAGGTATGTCCCCATTGCAAGTCACCGTACTGGGACACACCTCGTAAAAAGCCAAAAGGATAGATTTAAGATATGAAACTGTGGATACTTCCATATTGCGGCGAGCGGGATTTGGACCCGCAACTCCAGCTTGGTGAGACCTGGTCGGTTACTTACCGCCACCGCCGTAGCAGGTAGCTCAGGTATGCTTGGGGTGAGCTCAACATACCTGGCTACATCGGCTCCTCAAACCGACGAAGGTATTATTGGGCGTCGGGCTTTATATAACCGATGGTGTAGCTTAAACCAATCTAAACCGAAAATGGCCTGCATGGTTTAAGGAAATTATTTAAATACCGGAATCGTAGTGATAAGGAAGAGGTGTTGATTGTGGCAAAAGATGAGGACAGAGCCCCATTGAAGACTACTACTCAAAAGGTTCAATTAGAAAAATTGAAGCTGGACGTAAATAACGTTAGATTCCAGCATATCAGTGGATTGATGACTGACAAAAAAATGGAAGAAATGATATGGGATGAAAAGGATACGTCCAGTCTCTGTGAACAAATCCAAGCAGCTAAAGGGTTGTATGAACAGCCAATAATAAATTCAGACTATGTAGTGCTCGAAGGGAACCGACGTATAGTATGCCTAAGACATCTACAAAAAAAGGCCAGGGCAGGTGAGCTACCCGGAATTAGCAAGAATCAGTTTGATACCGTTATTTGCAAACAAATCCCAAATGAGACATCAGTTGTGAAGGTGGCCTTATATTTAGCTGCAATTCATATAAGAGGAAAGAAACCATGGCCTGTGTTCAACAGAGCTAAACGAATTAGCCAACTACATCGTGACTATAACTTTAGTTATGACCGCTTATCTGAAATTCTTGGAATGGGGAAAATAACTGTTATCCGGCTTGTTTCAGTATATGAACAAACAGAGCGGTATAGAGATAGGTATAGTGATGATAAGGACTGGTACCATAAGTTCACATATTTCGATGAGTTATATAAAAAAAGAGGGCTGCAGGAATTTAGAAAGAGACAGGAAAACCTTGATAAGTTTGCTGATTGGATCCATGAGGGCAAGTTTAGTGACGTAAGAGACGTCCGTTCTCTTGATAAAATTTTAGCTGATGAAGATGCTCGCCGTGCTTTTGAAAATAAAAATTCTACTGAGGCAATGAGGTTACTCGAAGAGAAAGACCCTACTCTGAAGAGCCGGGAGTTTAGACAAATAAATAAAACGATAAAGATGCTGAGTTCTTTCCCAAGAAAGGAACTAATAAAAACAGTAAAGGATCCATCCAGAATAAAGATACTTGAAAAACTTAAAGAAGAGGTAGACTTGTTACTGCACGACGTAAAATCTTTAGAAAAAGAAGATGACCATGGAAAATAATACTATAAAGAGTCCGTTAAGGTATCCTGGTGGCAAATCAAAGGCATTAAAGGACATCTTGCCGCTGATTCCAGAATTTACTGAATATAGGGAGCCCATGGTGGGTGGCGGCTCTGTATTTTTCGCATTAAAGCAGAAGTACACAGATAAAAAATACTGGATTAATGATAAAAATATCGACCTTTATCTATTCTGGAAATTCTGTAAGGAAAATCCTGATGAGCTTATCTCCGAGATAAAGCGACTGAGTAGCAACTATAGGGGGAAAAAATTGTATAAGTACCTAACAAAAACCAAGATTGGCCTATCAAATTTGCAAAGGGCGGCGAGATTCTTTATACTCAATAGAATCGCCTTTTCGGGTCTTGTGGAATCAGGGGGATATTCAAAAGAAGCATTCAAAAAAAGATTTACCGACTCATCTATTGAGCGCATAACAAAGGCATCAGAAATATTGCAAGGGGTGAGAATTACTAACTGGGATTATTCAAAAATTCTTAATAAAAATAGTAGCGATGTTTTTATCTTCTTAGACCCGCCCTATATGTCCAAAACAGAAGCAAGACTTTATGGAGAAAAAGGCAAATACAATGTAGATTTTGACCATACAAAATTCTATAATAGCGTGAAAAAATGCAAGCACAAATGTCTGATAACTTATGATAAATGCACAGGTATAGAAGAAATCTACAAAATTGTAAATAATATAGGGTGGAACAAAAAGGACTGGACTATGCAGTACGGCACGAATGTTAAGAAGAAAAAGGCACGAAAGGGAAAGGAACTTTTTATATGGAACTATTAATCGCAACTGTCGTCACGGGGATGTTATGTGCATAGCGAGATCTTCGCTGGAAAGTCACCCCTTCAGAAGGTTAATAAACACAGTTTTCTAAAGAGATCATGGGGTATAGTTTATGAAGAAGTTAGAATTCCCAAATGACTTCCTAAATAAGGTCATTTGCGGCGATGCTATCGAAGTAATGAAACAAATACCTGACAAGTCTATTGATCTGGTGATTACATCTCCGCCCTATAATCTAAAGAACTCGACGGGCAACGGTATGAAAGACGGCAGGGGTGGCAAGTGGGCCGGAGCAGCGCTAATGAACGGGTACCACTTACACGATGACTGCATGCCGCATAAAGATTATGTAAAATGGCAACGAGATTGTTTGACGGAAATGATGCGAGTTCTAAAAGACAATGGAGCTATCTTCTACAACCATAAATGGCGAGTCCAAGGTGGCCTTCTTCAAGACCGTCAGGATATAGTCCAAGGCTTTCCGGTTCGGCAGATAATAATTTGGCGAAGAAAAGGCGGCTTTAACTTTAATGCGGGATACTTCCTTCCAACGTATGAAGTGATTTACTTAATAGCGAAGCCAAAATTCAAGCTTAAAAAAGGCGCTAATTCTCATGGAGATGTTTGGGAGTTTATGCAGGAGAATAACAATCCCCACCCGGCACCATTTCCGGTTGCGCTAATAGAACGGATTATCTCCTCAACTAACGCAAAAGTAGTACTGGACCCCTTTATGGGCTCTGGAACTACGGCGGTAGCTTGCATAAACCTAAAAAGAGATTATATCGGCTCCGAACTTTCGCATATTTATTGTGAACTGGCCAACAAAAGGATTGAAGAAGCTAAGAAAGTTGGGAGATGGGTTTAGTACCTCAGATTACCATTGTGGCCTTACGATAAAGCTTTTTGAATGAGTCAGTGTCGGCAGTCCTAAATTTAGTTCCGTGGTTGTGCCCAGTCCTGGCGTCGAAGTCAATCAAAATAAAGTCTTTTTCAATCCCATCTATGAAGAGGTCAAAACTAACATCTTCCAACATCCATACCTCATCAATCAAGAACTCTTCTTCTCCCTTTGCGTTCTTTCGCCTTTTCACTTTCACAAAAAAAGTGTTCTTAATTTTAGCATACACTTTCTTTTTTAGAACCTCAAAACCCCATATGGGCTGAATAGCAAACTCACCCTTTCCTACACTTGCAGTCAGGCCTTTCAGCCATTCTGCGTGGTTAGGTCCAACTTCAGTCGAGTCAAAAGATACCAGTACTAACTGTTTTTGTCTATCCACTTCTACGATAAATCCTCTGTCGGTGCATCTTGTAGCGCATAAGGTGGCCCTGAAGCTCATCTCACTTGAAGGATATTTCTTTCCCGCCTCTTTGTGTTTCCAGCCATATTTAGGCAAAAGAACTGATGGGACCAGATTTGCTTCCCGAGGATAAGGATCCATGTGGAAAAGGGTAATATAGTTTTCTTTGACTTTCTGGGTCTTTAGTTCCCAGTTCTTAGTATCAGCTATTGGGAGGTTATTCTCTTCGATGCCTAACAAATCCTCAATGGTATTGCCTGCTCCACCATCATTACCGGGTCTATGGTTGAGAATCCAGCCCTGTGCTTTAATATCTTTAAGGGCTTGAATAAACTCCTCCTTGGTAAAGTTCTGAGCTGCATTTGCCTTGTTTTTAACCACGAATTTATGTGCAACTACACCTATTTATGTGCAGCGGTTAGTTTATGTGCAAAGCTCTCACGCGCCCCGTTTTTAGCAACTACTTACTACTCTTTACGGCCCCTTCCGCCTCCGCTTCCGCCTCCAATGTATCCTCCGAGCAACACATCCAGGACAACTGCAGCCGCAAAGACAAGGGTAATTATCCCCAGCCAAACAAACATTGTAAGGATTGCAGCCGTACCATTGTCAAGTGCCTGGTTTACACGGATATCTGCGGAATTGAGCGTGGTCTTTATCGAGCTCAAGATGAATAGGATTATAGCCCCAAATATGGAGATATAACCGACTATCATCATGTATGCCTTAAAATCGCCTATACCTGGCATCTACCCAACCTCCGAATGGGATTTTAACCCCTTGGGACTTGGGTATATTGCCCCTCCTCGGCATATTCCGGAATAAGCATTAACCAGAGACCTGAACTGAAACAGGCATGCAAACTGCATGCTAAAGATATTACTCAGTCCATATATTAAGATATTGGGGCAACGGGCTTTGCTATCCTGATTCCCTTATAAGCAGTATCGTTGATATGACGAGCGCAGTTATGCAAACAGCCAGGTAAGTCCAAGAAAGAAGCCCATTGAGCCAGAGGTATATCGACGAAAATGTAGAGAAGAAAGACGCCACTACCAAGGACTTGTTCTTCAGATAAGCGGAAGTCACCCCGAGTACCACAAGGAAAATAGTGAATACCATCAAAGGAGTTGCAAGGCCTCCGGTCACGGCATTGTCATACCTGAGGAAATCTTCGAAACTTGTTATTCCGGTCATGTCTGGATATAATGCCATCTTACCACCTATATTTCTGCCATCCACTCAGCAGTTCTATGATCACGTTCGTGGACACCATCATCAGAACTCCAAATGCCAGCCATCCTACCGGTATGCCGGCCACGCTCAACGCGCTGATAAGGTCAGCCGTTATTGACACGTATATGAACCCGAGGTTGAGGAACAGTTGCGACGTCGCCCAGACCGCATTGCCAGCCGATGATAGGGTGTCAAACGGGTTGGAGTAGATTCCGCTCTGATCGTTCATACCGCCCTGCATCTGCTGCACCGTCTGGTTCATAACCTTTACCTGGGTATCCATATATGAAAAGTTTTTCGACTGGTTCCCTGGAGCTATGTTTGCCGAGTAAGTAGATTGCATTGAGCTTATGAATGTCTCGATTGCAAGGGCTAACACCAACCCGCCGAGAATTACCGCATATACCAATCCACGTAGATCCGCCATATGTTCACGTCCTTAATATGTATACGATGAGCCCAGTGATTATTGCCAGGGCCCCTATTGCCTCCGGAGGCATGTATATCCAATGGAGTAGATCTGCAAAGACCCACCCAGAGCTGTAAAATATTATTCCGAGGGATGGGTTGATGTAGAGCCCGAGCAGGCCCAGTGTCAGGCTTAACAGGAATGCCGGGAACAATCCGTTAGAGTATGGGGTTTGGTAGCCCATGACGAACGAGTTCTGTTTCAGTATATAATATGCCGGTGTTGAATTCACAGATATCAGTCCTGTCAGAGTATATGAGATTGTCTGATTTCCAGGGGAATTCACAGTGCATCCCAGGGAGAAGTTTGCTGTATCATCGACCACGCTGCAGATCGGGATGCTTCCATATGTCCCGCTTTTCGAGACATTCAGCGCGACTGAGCTGAGCTGCCCGCTTTGGTCTGCAGCGGAGCAGTTTATGTTTATGCTTGCTGGATATGAGGAGTTGTCTATAGCGCAATCCGATGAGATCTGCGAAATTATGCTCAGGATATTTGACTGATCCAATTGTGTTGGATAAATCTGGTATGAAGAGGATGTTGGAGTGATGATCCAGTATACAGTCGAATATCCGCTTGTGGAAGTCACTATCTGGTACTGTGTCTGGTAATCGAGATTGAATGCGGCAACCCCCGTTGCATCCGTATACTTCTGGGCGACCGTGACCCAGGTCCCTCCTATTTGCCTCTGGACCGTGACCAAGGCATTCTGCATTACCGAACCTGATGAAGAGATGACCTTGAAGTTCACCAGGATTGGATATGGATCATCCAGCGGCATCAGGTATGCGTTCAGGCTGTAACTCCCGCCATACGCCAGAGTAGGGTAATAGTACCTCGGGGAATAGAAGCTTGAGTTTGAGATGCTTATCGTAACCGAGCCGGTGGGGAATGACGAGTTGCAGTGGTAATCACTGAACGAATTTGAACTGGCAGTTGTAGTATATGAGAACGAGCTTGTAGTGTTTGATGCTGTGAAGCTGAATATTTCTGTCTGCGCACTGTTGCTTTCATTCCAAGCGGTTATCCCTATCAGGTTCAGCGGGCAGTAGTGGAAACTCTCGTTCATTATCTCTGCTGCCAACAAAGACCTGTTCCAGACTTTGACTTCATCTATTGTGCCATTAATCCATCCTCCAGTTCCTCGCATCGAAGCGATATACCAAGGCTCTGTCCAATCCACAACCGAGCCAGAAAGAGTTGCAGTTGATGAATTGACTTGCACCCCATTTTCGTATAGATAATAACCTGTCCCACTTTTCACTCCGCAGATATGTATCCAAGAGTTCAAAACCTCCAAACTTCCATAAGTATCTACAATAATTCCACTATCATCCCTAATTCTGAAGAAAGTATGGTTTCCCATCCAGCCGATGGTTATTGCCTGCTTCCCACCAGTCAGATTCGCATTTCCTATAATTGTATAAGTAGTTCCTGATCCTGAGAGCCAAGAGGTTGGGGATGCCCGCGCGCATAAAGTGAAGTTGCTAGTTGCCGTAAAGTTTAATGGAATAGAGTTTATTGTAGTTGTGAGAACAACAGTATTGCTCTCCCCGTTAAAGTTCAGCGCATACGGAGTCTGGTAGTTGAAGCTGCCTGCCCAAGTCGGGGAATTGACAAGTGTTCCCAAGTTCTCATTCCCAGAACTGTCTGCAGCATAACTCCCAGTGTTCTCATCAAACTTCCAGTATCCAACAAGCCCAGCCTGCGGATATGTCGGGGAAGTGGTTATCGTGTAGGTGACGTTCAATTGTGGTCTGTATGCAGTGGTACCATTCTCCTTCGTTGTGAAGTTTGCGGAATAGGCATTTGCCGTAGTCATGTTCACCATTATGCTCATGTTCTTGCTGCTGGCATAACTCGCCTTGAATGCGTTGGTGACATTCCAGTTCTTCCATACTCCATTCGTAGTCCCAGATGCAACCGTATCCTGAACAGTATTCCCAACCGATTTGATGCTCCATGTCGGGGTGGTTTCAGTCCAATTCGACCACGAGGTGTTGTATGCCTGCAAGTTCATTGTCGAAGTCGGTGCGAGTATCATATATAGCGACAGTCTCACATTTACAATATCAACTGTTACAGATGCAGGAAGTGTATATTGGAACAATGACGTATTCCAGAGCGTGTATGCCCATTTGAAGTTCGCCAAGTTATCATCGATAGTCATCACGGTTGAAGTCCCGTAATTGGTGGTTGGGGCAGGCTGGGAAACGTAGGTATCCCCGAAGTTGCCGTAATTGCTTTCGTTCAGGGTGACAAGAGGGTCTAAGAAGATTATCCCGTTGTCTGCATTGGCTGATATGTTCCCGATTAAGAGGTAGGTCTTATTGACCAAGTTCAGCGTGAACTTAGAATCGAGCAAATCCTGGTAGGATATCACGAACTGGTTTTTTATGCTTATCGAGTTCCCGTTCCTTGTGACATCATCCCAAGTCAGGTTCTCCGAATCCACAAGCCTCAAGCCGACATAATCCGTATGGTCCAAGAGGGATTGTGGAACACCTGAGAAGTTGAGGGCGAATTTATAGTTACTCTTCCCAACCGAGATATACTTGCTGATATTTACGTTAGGGAATGCGTTCCTGATATCCTGGATGCTCTTGAACTGTCCGTTGTAAATGACAAACGGCTGGATTGAGAAAGACCAGTCGGAATAGGAAAACTTGAACTGGTCGTTTATATACTCCAATTTCGCAGCTTCGGTCATTGGAACATACTCCCCGCTTGCATTCTGGATATACATATTGCCTAATACTGCCGTCCTACTTCCGTCGTCATTGCACCACGTCTCTGTTGTTTCTGTGCGGGAGCAGACATAGGAAGTAGAACTAACTATGCCTATGAGCAGCAGGATAATGCAGAGTCTATTGATTTGCTTCATAAGGATTGCTCGGGTTGCCGTACGATATTACGGCTATGGCTGAACTGAGGATCAATGTGATTATTGGCAGGTAGCCAAGGACAAGCGGAAGGAATACGAAGCTGTTTGTTATCGGCAGCAGGACCGGGTTGGATGCAATCGAAGCCCATAGGTTAGAAATGAACGCCGAGATTGCTATGATTATAATCTGCGTTATCAACATTGCCACGTAGAAAACCGGGTGGGTCTTGACATAATATGCAGTAACCAGGGCAGCCACGAAGTACAGCGCGACTACGAAGACAATCAGGTAGTCAAGATACATCAATGCCGTCTGAGCATACGCTATCGGTTGCAGCTGTTCAGAAGTGAATGTTGAAGTGACGAGAGGGTTGGTGGCGAACTGATCCAAGACCAGCAGCACTATAGTCAAAACCAGGGCTAATGCAAAGATGAATACCAGCAGATACACTACGTCTATTGCATTCGACATTATGACTTCCTCCTTTTCACCACCGGCCTTAGATTCAGGCCGGAAATTGTGCTCTTGGGCATCTTCGATGAGAATATGCCTTCCATTGATGCCGCCAGTGACGGGGTGTATTTGAATTTCTTGCTTGAGAATATCTTCTCCTTGAACAGGTTCTTGGTGAAGAATGTTCCGGGAAAATCAAGTTTTATTGGTGGACTTTTACCTGATCCCAAAAGTGATGAGAGCGATGAGGAGCTTGATGAGCTGCTTGATGATGATAATGAGCTGAGGCTGGAACTTGCCGATGAGCTCAAGGAAGAACGGCTTTGAGAATATGAAGATGAGGCTGAACTCAAGGATCGCAAAAGGCTTCTTGAGATTGAGCTTGACGCCGAGGAACCGCTCAATAGATACGACAGCGAGGCACTGGCGCTTCCTGACGTAGAAGCACTGTCTCTGGAGATTGAAGAAAAGAACGACTTTGATACCGATGAAGCTATCGATGAATCCGATGATTTGAATATGTCTGAAGAAAGCGAGCTTAGAAGTGAATTGGTGCTCCTCCTTCCTGAGGAAGAGCTGCCTATTTCTGAGAGTATGGCTCCAATTCTGCTTAGAGGAGATACTGAAGGCGTGACATAGAGGTTTCCCATCTTCACGAATGTTCCCTTGCCTGTTCCCCATTCCTTGAGTATCGGCTCAGGCACAAGCCGCTTGAACTGAGCCACCAAATCCCCTTTCCCTTTGAACTCCCCGATGTTAAGCAAATGCCCGATATCCTTCAGCCTGTGCGCATCAGGCAGGAACCCGGCTTCCCTGGGTGTTAACGAACTTACTCCCTTCCTTATCGCCTGGTTCTCCAAGGTATCGACAAAGAATCCTTCCCTTGTCAGTTGCGGGGCCTGTTCGAACTTGCCCCAGCCGACATAAAGCCCAGGTCTCAGTTCTTCCCCATAACCATAGATGGAGTGGATATCAAAAGCATGCACGAATTCCCCTGACGAGGATGCCCTTATCTCGACCAGGCTTGTGCTTTCTGCGGAAATCCTTATGTCCTTCCCATAGATTGGTTTCAAGCTTTTCACAAGCTTGTTTGCCAGGTCTTCAGGGTTCAAAGCTTTTATGTCAATGTCATGGGGGCTGACCCACATCTTCCCTCCCATCATGAGCTTCTGTTCCGCGCTTCCGAATAGGATAAGCCCTGACCTCTCCGACTTTAGTGTATTGTATATTATATCAGTGGCTCCTTCCTTTTGGAACAGCTCTATGCTTCCGAGAACTTCCTTTACTGTGCTTGCCGGCTTGGTCTGCGCGAATGTGTATGACTTCTCGCCTATCGCCCTTTCAAGTTCATACATCTCAGTCCAGTGACCTTCCATGGCGTACATGTAGCCGAGCATCTTCTCGTTCCCAGCAGCATGGAGTATTTCTGCCTGCCTTATCTTCGGCATGGTCCACATCTCCCCTCCCATCCTTACGTCTATCTTCATCCTATATTCTTCCATGGGTCCCTTGAGCATCTTTGTTTCATAGAGCGAATAGTCAACAGGTTTCATTTCCAGAGGATTGAAATTGACAAATCCCTCAGTCTCTATTTTTGGAATTCCTTTGAAGAAAGAGAACCTGGTTATCCTTCCTCCTGCTGCCGAACCTGTTTCAATTCCTATTGCAGATACTTTGTTTCCCCATTGGAACGATAATCCTGACCAAACGCGCTGTGTAGTTACAGGTTCTCCTGTTGCATAGCTGGTTTGCCATATCTCATTTCTTTCCAAACTTCCCACAGGCAAAAGACCAGACTTGAATGCCCTTTCGTATCCGTATGATGCTCCTGCGAATGCTACCCCAAGACCCATTCCTATAAGCATTGATCCTCCTATTTCCCTGTAATTCGGCTGCATTTTAAACAGCATCTGTTCTGATGAAGTGTAGACTCCGCTTGCCGAACCGAGTGTCACTGCACCCGCACCCATCCTCTTTCCGAGTTCGCCAACTGTCCCGATAATATCTCCTCTGGGAACTATTTTGAATGCCGAACCCATCTGGGAACCTACGAATGTTGCCATAAGTCCCGAAGTACCGCCAGCCCAAAACTCCACGCTCATCTCCTTCATGTTCGAGAATGCCGGCTGCCCTGTGATTACCTTGAATCCCTCACCTGTCGCCGTCATGGTAAGTCCCCAACTTGCCATTGATTTCAAAGCCATTCTTACTGGCATCGTCGTACCCAGAAGCATGGAGACTCCGGTAGAGACTTCCCCGGGGTGAGTCCAAGTATAGTATGCAGGATAAACTCCAACATTCAAAGATGTCTGCAGATTCATATTCTCCCTGAACCCTTTTGTTTCCCTGACTGCTTCTGAGAATGAACCCAAAGGAGTTGTCACTTCAATTAATCCCTTAATACTGCTCATCATATCTTCCAATCCGATTGCTACGAATACTGCGGTTTTTCCTCCCAAGGTGTTTATGTTCTTATAGTTCCATCCCCATGCGTTGAGAATGATATCGCTTTCTGAGATTGTTTCAGATATCACATCTAAAGATGATTTTGTTGTTGTAGTCTTCATCCAGTTCCCGTATTTTATAAGATTAAGACCGATGCCCTGGCTGATTCCAGTTGCATCTCTCATTATCTTCATCCTGAGAAGATCAAGTCCTATGCCTTGGCTGATTCCGATTGCGGTTTCCATAATTTCCAGAGTTTCTTTTGATGGAATGATTTGATTGTTTGTTGGAAACACAGATTCAGAACCTCCACGGTATTCACTATCTCGGGTAATTGGATTACGGACAAGTCCCCCGGGGCTTATCCTCATGATTTGCTCTGGTGTCATGTACTGCCCTGCTATCCAGTCGATAGTCTGGTCTCTCCATGATACCTGCTTTCCAGAAGCATCCTTGAAAGTCATATTGGCGTAGCCGGTTCCTTTCATGCTTTCCAAGTTCATGGCGGGCTTTCCCTGCTGGTATGCGACGTCCTTGAAATATCCCATAGGGTCATTGGGATTTTCTTTAGTGACCTTTTCCCTCTGCCTTAGGTACTCTGATTGGGTTGGAGTCAACTGCTGGCTTCCTCCTGGTTTACTCGAAGGACCGACAAAGCTTCTCCTTGCATTTTCAATAGATGAGCTTACTCCACGATAGATCGGTCCCTCCTCTTGATTTGCCTGGGATTGTCTTGAGAATCTCCTTGCACTTTCGATAAATGAAGCGATTGCCGAACCAATTATTGAACCCTGCTGCTGTGGCGTTCCTGTCCCTGTCAATAGAGTCGGGCCGCCTGATGAACCTCCTCCGCTTGAACCTCCGCCAGAGCTTCCGCCACCTCCCCATCCGGTAGAACCGCCACCTCCCCCTCCAAATGACCCGCCTTGTCCTGGCATTAGAGCTTCACCTTCTTGATCTTGAAATAGTCCCCTGGCTTGGCATTGAGATTTTTGGGAATACCGAGAAAGAGCTGCTTGGTTGAGCTGTTCTGCCAGGCGCGAATGATTGCTTGAGGGCTATCACTCATGCCTAATAGTATTTACTTATCCATATATTAAGATATTGGGGCAATCAGGCCTTTCGGATTGAGCCCTTCCCGGTCATGATGCTCTCCATTATCTTGTGGGCTTCCTTGAATGCCTGCTCGGAGTACTTGTCGTCAATCTGAGAGGGATTTCTTTGAGTTTGCCCCGAATAGAATCCGCCTCCGTATTTATGGTTCTCCCGGTTCTTGTGGCTTGTTCCCATAACAACCATCCTCCGCTCCGGCAACCGGCAGGAACCTCGCCGGCATCCAGTCCACCTCGCGCAGCCCGAACCTGTCTTCCTGAGGGCCGTGGCATCCAATGACCCGCCCCAGCTTCCTGGTAGGGCAGCCCTTCTTCCTATCGCATGTCCTGCACATCATTTCTTACCGCCTCCGTTATCTTCCGCCAGTATGAAGTATGCAGCGAACGCATCGGCCAGGAACATCAGGTACATCGAGACATGGTAAACCTGCATCCTGTCAAAGTCCATGAACCCGTTCGTCAGGTAAGGGGCGTAGCTGACGAGTTCCGCGTTCCACACGAAGATGAGCGGCGCTGCCACCAGCAGCATCGCAAGGATTATCCTGGGTTTTATTTCATCACCTGCAACTCAATAGTCATGCAGTCAGCATCCCCGACATAATGCCTCAGGATCTTCTCGTAGAACCTATGGCTCAGGTTTATGATGAAGTCCATCGGGATGTTTATCAGCCTGAGGGACCTGCCCTTCCAACTCTGCCTTCTCGGCTCCCCGCGGAAGATGTATTCCAGCCTCCTGCTTAGCACCCTGAACCGCAAGTCCTTGTCCGGGTATATGTCCTTTGGAAACTCGAAGGAGTAAATTGAGAAGAACTTTTTATGCGTGATTGTTCCGAGCCCATTAGGAGAACAGGCATACGGAGTCTCGATATGCACGATCCCGCCAGGCCTGGTTATCCTGTGGATCTCCTTCAGCGTACTTACAGTGTCTTCAAGGTGCTCGATGCTATGCCTTGCGAAAATCCTGTCAAATTCGTTGTCTTCAAATGGATACGGGAACTTCTCCAGGTCCCAGACTACATCCGCCTGGCTGTGCGGGTCTATGTCAACCCCAATGACCTCGCCTTCCCAGCCCTCCGGGTACAGATATCCCTTGTTCTTTCCGCAGCCGAGATCGAGAATTTTCATGGCTTCACCTCCTGCTTGAACTTCTGCTTTACTTCATACTCTGGTAGATATTCATAAGATAGTCTAATAGTTGCTCAATTTCCTCCTTGTAGAAATACTGCCCAGTAGCCCCTTGTAAAAATTTGATGTGGATTGTGTCCCCTGTTTCAAATCTGCCGTATTCTAAACATAGTTGGTTTGATTTGTTATTTCCGAGTATTAATCTGTTTTCTACATTTTTATTCATAGTTTCACTCCAAATCTCTTTTTGAGATTTCTATACGCATGATAACCGATTAACAATGCAGGTTCTTTGTATGATTTATCCCCGCAATCTTCTTTGTCTATCTCTGCAAAGACTTCCTCAAAGGCGGTGGCTCTTGCCTGTTCCATCCATTTTTCCTTAAATTTTATTGCCATTTCTTCTCCTGCTTCTCTTCCTATCTTATCTGCTTTTTTTAAGGTATCTTTTGCTGCTTCCGTTGCTACTTTAAAGACTTTCTCCCGTTCATCCTGCCTGATTTCTTCCTCTACCTTCCCGCCCTTCAAACCCTGCTCTCTTATATAGATTGTAGAGTGCTTTTTGCCATCACTGGAATTGGGGCATACAAATACTCTGAAATGGTCTGTTCTGCAAACTTCTTTTGGAACTCCCCATAACTCTTTTACTTCATGTAAGTCTATTCCTTCACATTCTTGCATTTCATAACCGCATTCCGCACATACGACTAATAACTTTTCAGTTGCGGGGGTTATAGGGGGTGCATCCCCCATTTCCTGTCGGGTTTTGGAGACCACTTTCATTTTCCTTGCTCTCCAATTTTATATAACCTTCCGAACTCACAATAGAAGTAAGTTCCACTCTTGACTTTGCCTATGAATTTGTCGTAGAAGTGAAATCCCTCCTCTGGTTTTCCGGTATGGAAGAAGCAACCTATCTCTTCTTTTTCAGGGGTTATGGGTACTTGCTTTGTTGCGAGGGTTTTGGAGATTGCGATTTATCCTGTCGTCCTGCGACCCGTTAGGAAAATCATATGGGGTAGATGGCTTTGTAAAACTTGTCGCTCGTATTACTTTATCCCAATTTTCAAAGAAGTTTGATTTCTCCTTCTTCTGCTTTATCCTATCGGGGTTCATAAGGGGTGTCCCCTTATTTTCATCTTGTTTTTGTTTCATGGCGATACCTCTTCTTTGACTTTTCTTTGGAATATGAGAAATGTCTAACTTATCCTTAGTTTTTAATGTAACCGATGGGAATTCTACCTCGTTAAATAATTTTGTAGGTTCATTGATTGTTTTCATCCGTAATCCCTCCCTTCGTAATTCTTTACAGGTGCTTTCGGCTTCAGCTCGGCAATGAGCTCCCTGAACGTGCCGAGCATCTCGTCCTTGAACTGCACGAAGTCGGACTTCGTGAGCAGGTCAGTGCGGAACAGCCGCTTCATGTTCTCCTTGTTATCCCACACGGTCTCCATCGCATCCACCATATCGGCAGGCTTCATCTCGGGCCTCTTCTCGGCCTGCTTGTACTCCAGGTTGAATTCGCCTGGAGGGGCGGGGTATTCCTTGTGGGTATTGTCGAGAACCAGGCCAACGCGCTGCCTGAACAGCTGCGGTTCAGCCTTGACCTTCGGCCTCAGCGCGCGGTCAATCGGCTTGCTCTTGATGATATGCTCAGAGTGCGCCTTCTTCACCATTTTCCAGTTCCCGAGACCGAACTTCCTCACCAACTCGCGCATGCAGGAACAAGCCCGGTCGAACGCATCGGAAGACTCGGCGGGAGTCCTCAGCCCTGCCGGGTTGAACACGGTTATCACGAGCTTTCCACCCGGGTATGTCTGCACCAGCTCCCTGTTCCACGGAAATATTGCCTGCCTGTGCTGCTTGTAGCGGCCATGCGGGACCAACTTGGCATCCCGTGGCATAGGCTGGGCTCCCCGGTACGCGAACGAGAACTGGTAGCGATGGCCCTTGTGCAGCGGCTTGCCCTTCACGAGCGATGTTTGAATACCGGAAGTATGGGGTTCTATATAAGTAGGCATAGAACACGCCTGAGCGGACTGCTGGTTTCTATGGGGGTGTTCTATGGGGTATTCTATGGGGGTATCACTTCCGCTATTCCACTGGTTTAGAGTAGCTTGGCCCTGCGGAACAGAAGTCATGCCTTTGTGGTATTCGGATTTGGTCATGTTCTCTCCTCAAGCACCATCTGCAGACCCATGCTCACACGCTGCGGGACTTTCGCCATGTTCCGCATCTTGCACCACTGGTAGACAGCCCCGATATGCGTGCAGTCCTTCGGCTCTGCGTTCTTTGCCCACGTCCTGTAGAATTGGCAGTTGCACCTGAACCCGTCCCCGCAAGCCTCGACCCTGTATTCCCGCTTGTTGTATCCCGGTATCGGGTGGATGAGCCAGTACCCTCCGGCAACCTTCGCCCCGCCGGCATCATGCTGCACAGGGACGTACTCTATGCAGTTGTGCTCGAACAGCTTGGCGACCTTGTACTGCTGGCTCTGCTCAAGCTCGCCTACATGCTGGCTGAAGCTTTGTATTCTTTCATGCCCCTTGAGAGGAGTTCCGAATGGCATGTCAACCCCATATTTTGTTTATCTCCCCGACAATCTCCGCTCCGAGCCTGCCGAAGCAGTCATCGCATATGAAAGGGATCCTGCTGTACCGGACTCCTGAACTGAGGCGCTTGCATATCGAGCAGTGCCTCGTGTCCCGATCCTGTGCTGCGGTTTTTTCATTTGAGGGTAGCGGCAACGTGCACGGCAACACCCCGCGCGTTGGAGGTGAACTTATGGCCGAACCACCCTCTAAGAAGCGCCTCTCTTTTCCAGCGTGAAATTGCTTCATGCCCATCTTCAGTCACCTTCCCTCGCAGTCCATGCACTTCAGTTTCCCGTCCTCCTCATAGACATTCGTCCCCCCGCAGTTGGTGCAGGCCCACTCCCCCTTTAGGCGACCAGCTTGGCGGGGAGGCCCGGGTGGTTTTGATAAGGTTGCATCTGAAACCTCCCTGCCACTTTGCCCGGATGCAGGCCTGCTTGCCAGCAATGCGAGAGTTACGGGTTTCATTCCTTCATCTCCGATCATCCTTTCAGTAATCAATCGAATCCGCCGGCTTTGCCTTCTGCATGATCTTCGGGACCTTCCCCTTGGTGTCCGCCTTTAGGATTGCCTGGACCAGCTCGCCCTTCTTCTGCCCTTCCACCTTGAGCCCGAGTTCCTTGACAAGGGCCTGCAGCTGGTCGATCGTGTACATCTCCAGGTATTCCTTGGTCAGGATGAAATGCTTCTGGATGTCGAACCCGAAAGCGTCCGCGGCAAGCTCCAGGTCATCCTGGTCCAGCGCGTCCACCCATTCAGCGGGTATCCTCAGTATGATGGCGTCCAGCGCCTTCTCGTCCAGCTTGAGCATTTCCGGGAGTCCCGGGGCCAGGTCGGTCTTCGGAAGCTTGAACCCCTCCAGCTTTGCTATTCTTTCGAGCTCCTCCGCAGTGTCGCAGTCATATCCCGCGAGGTCAAGCAGCTTGAACGCGGCGAAGGCCTTTGCTTCCCTGACCTTGCCCTTGAGGTCCTCTCTCATCAGCTTCCTGGTCGTGTCGACAAGCAGCTGCCTCTTGTAGTACGATACCCGGCGGTCGAGCTTCTCCCCCCTGCTGAGGTTTAGGACTTCTTCCGGGTCCTTCTGCTTCTCTCCCTCCTTCGGCTTTTCCCTGTTCATGGGCTGGATGCAGTATACGTCCCTTACCATCTTTCCGTACTCATTGTTGAAGTATACGGCGAAATTCTTGGGCTCCTTCTCCAGGCGCTTGGTCACTATCTCCTTGTAATCAGGTTCGTACTCGCGTATCTTCTCAAGCCTGCGCTGCCCCTCCAGTGAGTCGAGCACTGTTATCCCCTTGGCCCTGAGCGTCTTTGCCTGCTGCTCCTTCCACTCGTTTGTCTTGGCCACGTAGCATGAAGAGCTCAGGCAGATCCCCTTCAGGTTTGCCCCGGTCTCGTTGAGTATGGCCTGCTGTCCGCCGTTGTTGATGCAGCCGTCGCAGTCCTTCTTGTTGAAGCAGGCGTGGGACAGCTGGAATATGTTGTCGCTTCTTCCGTAGTTCCTGAGCATGTCCGCAAAGTCGCTGACCCTTGGCGTGTCACTGAGCAGGTCCTCGAGCTCCTCCTTCTGCGCCTTCTTGTCCGCGATCGCGGAAAGGACGACCGCATGGCCAAGCTCGATCTTTCCTTCATCCAGGGCCTTCTGCGCCTCCGGAACCAAGAAGAGCAGCCTTATCCTCCTGTTCACGTATCCCTTGGTCTTGCCGAGCTTCTTTGCCAGCTGTTCGGCTGTCATCTTCGTCTTTGTCATGTGCGTCATGTAAGCAGCCGCTTCCTCCAGGGGCGTGAGATCCTTCCTCTGGATGTTCTCGGTCATGGAGACCTCGAAGGCATCGTCCTTGCTCCTTATCTTCATCCATTCCGATGGAATCTTCTCCATCTTGTTGAGCCTTATCGCGGCAAGCCTCCTGCTCCCCGCGGTGAGGCATATTGTTTTCCCCTCAAGGTAGCCGACCATCGGCTCGACAAGGCCTATCTCCCTGATGCTCGCGGCGAGCTCGGCTATGTTCCCGAGGTCTTTCCTCGGGTTCCCGGCTTCCTTTATGTTCTTGACTTCAATTTCATCCATCATATCAACCCCTCCTCATCAGCACAAGAACCCTGTCTATCTTTCCCCTGAGCAGGACAAGCGTATCCTGCACGTCCTTGAGCGCATCCTGCATCTCCTCTTCGCTTGCCGTCATCTCACCCTCACGAATATTTCGCAGTTCTTCAGCCTTGCGTCCGAGTCTATCCCTATCAGTTCTACGGACAGCGAGACGTTCTCCTTTTCCAGTTTTGAAAGTTCCAAAGGTGTCATGGTTTTTTCACCCCGTAAACGTAGAGGACTCCGTTAACGTCGGTATACAGAGCCCAGCCCCGCTTCCAGACCTCCATCTCTCTCTTGGCCAGTCATGTTCAGCACCTTCGCTAAGTATCTTTGAAACAAGAGAACGCAGTTCTGTTATGGCGGGGGGCATATTCCTATAGAACTCGTCCTGGTCAGGTTTGCATTCAGCTTTCAGTTTTTGCAGTTGAGAGGGTTGCATCATCCCGACCTCATACGAGCTTTTCAATGGTAAGCTTCCCGGCTTCGAGTGTAACCTTCACCTTGGTTTTATTGTCAAGGTAGGCAGCATCAGCGATTCCCTTCGGGATGTAAACCCTTCCTGCTCCGTCGGTATCAACGTAATAGGTTCCGACATCGACCATGCTTTCATTCTTGCCCATTCCAACACCCCACAATTTCTCAAGCTTGTTAAAGCTTCCTTTAGGAATATTGAGGATACTACTATTTAAACCTTTCGGATACTCCAGCTTCCTTGAGGAACAGTAAAATTTATAAAGAAAGCAAAGCACAATTTGAGGTATGGAAGAAAACAGAATAGCGGCACGAGGAAGAGTACACCGAGCAAAAGATGATGCAGCACAGATTTATCTCCCAGTCGAGATAGTACGGAATATGCCGTTTGAGAACAAGGAGAAAGTAAAGATTGAACTATTCAAGAAGGAGAAGAAGATTGTCGTCTCGAAATGGGATTTATGAAAGCTCGTCTTGAAAATCTCCCCACAATAAGAACCTGTCTTCGAGTTCTTTTGGAGTCAGTTTTCTTTTCTTTCTTATTTCCGCAAGGCGATTGAGCTCGAAGATAACTCTGCGCATCCGAAGGCTCCGCTTGTACTTCTCCCGTATCCTCAACATGAACCTGGAGAGCTCTCTGTTCACCATATCATAGCCCACCTCCCAGATTAACGCTCTTTGATAGCTTTAAATGCTTTGGGAGGGGGGTAACTTTCCAGGTTATTACTTCTTCTTCATTTTGTGATAGAGGATGTGAATGAATTCATCCACTAATACTCCGATAGCACCACCTATCCCACCAGCTATGGCAGCGCCCAATATCCCTCCACCAAAAGTGTTACGTAATAGAAACATACTGCCAATACCACAGAATATGACTACCCAAGAATTAGCAGGATTCCAATACTTAATTTCTCCTTGCTTCTTTTCTTCCATATGTAATTTTGTACTCAAACTACTATTTAACCTTGCTTCTCCACCTTTACGATCTGTGGCTGCTTTTTCCTTATCTGTTCCTCCAGCACCGTTTTCACCCTCGGGTCTTGGATTAGGTCTGCATACAAATCAAGCCATATCTTCATCTTCTCGTCGTATGCGACCGCGACATCAACTCTTAATGGATACTGGCATATCGAGCAGAGATCCTCCTCAGCCCCGTTCTCCTGCCTGCACCTTGGGCATACCTGCGGGGTGAGCTTGCTCTTTTCTGCGGCTGCATCTTTTCCGAGGTTGTGCATCTTCAGCATTGCGTCATCGGTATCCCTGTCAGAGAGGTGCCCGTAAGTTCCCGGCATATCGGAGTCCGCACCCCAGCCGAGATATTTCTTAACAACTGCTTCAGGCCAGATTTTAAGCAGGAATGTGGCGCGGGAATGCCTGAACTGGTAGGGGTTCATCGGCTTCTGCATCCTTATCTTTTCTTGCAACCTTTCCAGCATCGCCTTGAGGCCCCCATGCTCCATCTTCTTTCCATCCGAGTATATCCATACTGCCGAGTGGATATCTTTCCTATTAGGATGCTGCCCCAGCCATACCTTGAGATAAGGCGCTGCCTCGACCGAACGGCATGTCCTGCTCCCGGTCTTCCCGCTCAGGTATATCTTGCAACCGTATTCGTCAAACTGGATGTCGCATACCTGCATGCCGAGAAGCTCGTGAGGCCTGCATCCGAGAGACCAAAGCGTCATGACAAGCGCCTTGTCCCTCACTGTCTTTGAAGAGTCAACCATCCGCAGTATATCGTCTTCCGTGAACATCTCCTCGGGGAGCTTCCTATTCGCAACCCTGACTGCAGTCCTTATGTCCTCGATCTCAACCGGGTGCGGGTTTTTTACAAGCCATTTGTAGAATCTTTTGAACTCCTTCTTGTGATCGCTCTTCGTATCTTCAGCGTACTTGGAAGTGTTGATATTCTCTACGAGTTTTATAATGTCATTCCTACACCTGAACTTGTTCCATGATTTCCTCTTCATCCTACTGAGGTTCTTCATGGTGTTGATTACTTTCTGCATTCTCCTCTCGCAAAGGTTTGCTATTGCTTTCCTCTCCTTGGCATAAGCAACTATGAGCCTCTTGTCATCTGGCAGTATGGACCTGTCGCTTTTAAGCAGCTTGATAGAGCCCTCGTAGATGCCTTCCATGCATTATGATGCTCAAGTTGGGGATTTAAACATTTAGTATAAAGCCCCAGGAG
>JAPLWV010000006.1 GCA_026396385.1 Microcaldota archaeon
AGAAATACGAGAAAGAACTCAGAAAGATGAGGGAGGCGCATCTTGAGGAAACAGAGAAGATAAAGGCAAGGGAGAGGGAGTTCCAGGCAAGGATAAATATTGGGACGAAGGAGCTGGAGAAGCTCACTGAGGAGAGCGACAAGATTGTCAAAGTATTCGAGCTTCTTTCAAAGAAGAAACTAACACTTGAAGAGAAGAGCGAGGAAAAAGAGACCTTCGTTGGAGAGCTTGAGAGACTTCCACCCGCTTGGATAGAGTGACTGTTCATAAATCAGAGGGGGATTGAATGAGCATCTTGAAGGAAACTGACCCTGAGGTCTACGAAGCTATAAAAAATGAGCTTGGAAGGCAGAGGTATGGGCTGGAGCTCATTCCATCTGAGAACTTTGCAAGCCTGGCAGTGCTTGAGGCGCAGGGAAGTGTTCTCACCAACAAATACTCCGAGGGGTACCCGGGCAAGAGGTATTACGGAGGAAACCAATTCATTGATATGGCGGAGACCCTGGCAATAGGGCGAGCAAAGAAGCTTTTCGGAGCTGATCATGCAAATGTTCAACCGCATTCCGGAAGCCAGGCAAACATGGCTGCGTATTTTGCATTCATGGAGATTGGGGACAAGATGATGGGCTTAAGTCTAACCCATGGAGGGCACCTCTCCCAGGGTAGTCCAGTCAACTTCTCAGGAAAATGGTATAAAGTGATTCCCTATTACCTTGACAAGGAGACCCAGATGCTGGATTATGACGCCATCAAGAAGATAGCTGTGCAGGAGAAGCCGAAGCTCATCCAGTGCGGCTATACCGCCTACCCGAGAGTTATAGACTTCAAGGCTTTCAGGGAAATTGCAGATGAAACTGGTGCTTACTTCATGGTTGACATGGCGCACATAGCAGGCTTGATAGCAGGAGAAGCGCACCCCTCACCTGTTCCGCACGCAGATGTTGTTACAAGCACCACTCACAAAACTCTCAGAGGACCCAGAGGCGCCATGATACTGTGCAAGGAGAAATATGCGGTCAGTATAGACAAGGCGGTTTTCCCAGGTCTTCAGGGAGGGCCTCTTGACCATGTGATAGCCGCAAAAGCAGTCTGCTTCAAGGAGGCAATGCAACCCAGCTTCAAAGAATATGCAAAGCAGATAGTGAAAAATGCAAAGGCACTTGCGGATGAGTTGATGAAGCTCGGCTTCAAGCTTGTCTCAGGAGGAACTGACAATCATCTCATACTAATAGACTTAACAACAAAGGGCATGACTGGCAAGGAAGCTCAGGAGCTTCTTGACAAGGTGGGCATAACAACGAACAAGAATACTATTCCCTATGATACACGGAAGCCTTTCATAACAAGTGGATTGAGACTTGGCACTCCACCCCTCACAACAAGAGGAATGAAGGAAGGGGAGATGAGGGAGGTAGCCGGGATGATTGCAAAGGTTCTGGACAGCAAGGGGGATGCTGCAACTCTTGAGAAAGCGAAGGTTCAGGTGAAGGAGTTGTGCGAAAGATTCCCGCTCTACAAATCTATGGGTGCATAGATGGCGAAAATAATCGATGGAACTGCAATTGCAAAGCAGATGCTTGATGAGTTGAAAACTCAGGTAGAAGAGAGTGGACTCTCGCCAAAACTTGCAGTCATACTTGTTGGCGACGATCCAGCTTCAAAAATATATATGAAGAGCAAGGAGGCTGCATGCTCCCATGTTGGGATAAGATACGAGAAATACCTGCTCCCGCAATCGACTTCTCAAGAGGAGTTGCTTAACTTAATCAAAGAACTTAATGAAACTGATGTGAATGCAATACTGCTTCAGGTGCCTCTTCCGCGAGGCATTGACGAAGATGCTGCACTAGAAACAATAGACCCCATAAAGGATGTGGACGGCTTTCATCCCATCAACATGGGCAAGCTCCTGATTGGAGATGAAACTATAGCACCGTGCACACCTCTGGGGATAATAGAGCTGCTGAGGAGGAGTAATATTGAAATTTTTGGCAAGCACGTAGTAGTCGTGGGAAGAAGCAATACTGTTGGGAAACCTATTGCAGCCATGCTGCTCAACAGGGATGCAACAGTCACAGTATGCCACAGCAAAACAAGAAACCTTGCAAAGATGACAAGGGAGGCGGACATACTCATAGCAGCAATCGGAAAGCCCCGGTTCATAACAGCCGAAATGGTGAAGGAAGGTGCGGTTGTCATAGATGTTGGAATAAATAATCTTGGAGGAGCAGTTGTGGGAGATGTTGATTTTGAAAAAGTAAAGGAAAAAGCATCTGTCATAACACCTGTGCCTGGCGGAGTTGGACCAATGACTGTTGCTTCGCTCATGAAGAATACTCTCTCTCTTGCTCTAGCACAGAGTGGCTGATTTCATGAATTACACAGAGATGGTGAAATACCTCAATAGCTTCGGCAGGTTCGGCATAAAACTAGGTTTGTCCAGAACTTCTGAGCTGCTCAGGCTGCTGGGAAACCCGCAGAACGATTTCAAATCAATCCACGTAGCAGGTACGAATGGCAAAGGCTCTGTTGTCGCCATGATGAGCAGCGTACTGCAGGAATCCGGCTTCAGGGTGGGAATGTATGCATCCCCTCATCTGGATGATTTCAGAGAGAGGATAACGGTAAATGGAGCCCCAATTCCTAGGAACTACCTCCTCTCTCTTGTTGAAAGAGTCAGGCCGCTAGTACCTAAAGTTGAGAGAAGTAGCACCCAGCCTACCTTCTTTGAGGTTACAACTGCAATTGCGTTCAAGTATTTTTCAGAGAGAAAGGTGGATTACGCCGTTATTGAAGTTGGGCTTGGGGGAAGACTTGATGCAACAAATGTGATAACTCCGGAAGTTTCAATCATAACAAACATAGGTTTGGAGCATACCGATATTCTTGGCAAGACAATAAGTTCAATTGCAGCTGAAAAAGGAGGAATAATAAAAAAATGCGTGCCTGTAGTGACTGCCGAGAAAAAGAGAGAGGCTCTTGAAGTGTTTGAGAGGATACGCAGAGAGAAGGATACCAAGCTCATCAAGCTAAGTGAATATGCCTCGTGTAGTAATGTGAAATGCGATTTGAGTGGATGCACGTTTGACTTGAAAACTCATTTGAGAAATTACCTTGGCCTGAGAGTGAAACTGCTTGGAGAGCACCAAGTAGAAAATGCAGCATTGGTTGTTCTTGCAGCAGAGCAGATAGGGGTAGATGAGCGCTCCATACGCTCCGGCATCTTGAAAACAAAATTGCCAGGAAGGCTGGAAATACTGCAGAAGAAACCACTTGTCGTTATGGACTGCGCCCATAACCCACCCGCCATGAGAGTACTTAAAAATTCTCTAAAACTTTTCAAATACAAAAAGCTCATTCTTGTCATCGGGGTTATGAAAGACAAGGAGATAGATAAAATAGTAAAGGAGATAGTTCCAGCTGCAGATTTTGTGGTAATAAATAAACCCAATTTAGAGAGAGCAGCCCAGCCAGAAGCAATAAAGAGCGAAGTTGAGAAATACGGCAAGCCGATAAAAATAATTGAAGATGTGAGGAGTTCGGTTAAATACGCAAAGTCAATCGCAGGGAAAGACGACCTTGTTCTAATAACCGGTTCCATATACATGCTCTCAGAAGCAAGGGCAAAAAAGAGAAGAGAGCGCCTTGCGCAATGAGATATCCTATGACATCCTCGCGCATCATTAACAGAGTGAGCGGGAAATCCCACACTCTTTAGAAGTGGGATGAGAGCGAATGTATAACAGAACATATACCAACCTATAAATTTTCACTTGGAAAGTTACCCTCCTTGCCGAGGTTTATAAAGGGAAAAACCGACGTAAATAACGTCTATGAGAACTTATAAATTCAGGATATATCCCTCGAAGAAGCAGGAGGAGCTTCTGAATAAACATCTCCGGCTAGCAAAGAACGTCTGGAATGAGATGCTTGAGGTATCCAAGCAAATGTACGAAGACTTTGGCTACTTCCCAACAAAGAATACTCTTCAGTTAATTGTGAAGGACTACGGGCTCTACTCTCAAACGCAACAGGAGATTGCTCACCGAATTCATAATTCAGTGATGAGAGTTTTTATTCTGAAAAAGAAAGGAATAAATGCGGTTTTCCTAGATTCAAATCAATTGATAGAATAAAGAGCTTGCGCTATCCACAATATGGAACTGGTTTTTGGTTGAATGAGAAACTCACAGTCACTCCCTTTGGTGAGATTGCAATAAAGAAGCATAGGGAGATAAAAGGCAGAATAAAGACGCTGACTTTGAAAAGGGAAGCTTCTGGGAAATGGTTTGCTGTTTTCTGCGTTGAAACACCTGAAGAAATTCCGAGAGAAAATAAAGGGAAGACAGTGGGAATTGATTTGGGACTGAAGACATTTGCAACTCTCTCAGATGGTGAGGTAATAAAAAATCCAAGACATTTCAAGAAACATGAAGAGAGGCTTGCATTTATACAAAGGGAATTTTCAAAAAGGAAGAAAGGAGGCAGCAACAGGAAGAGAGCAAAAATAAGGGTTGCAAAACTCCATGAGAAAGTAGCGGATACAAGGAGAGACTTCTTACATAAAATCACAACTCAGTTGGTTGATGATTATTCCGTCATTGCATTGGAGAAACTTGCCTCACAGGAAATGTCAGAAGAAAATTATGGCAAGTTCATCAACGATGCAGGATGGAGTAAGTTTGCAAAAATGCTTGCATACAAGGCGGAAGGTGCTGGATGCAGGGTTGTGTTTGTAGACCCAAAGGATACGACTCAGGAGTGCAGCAACTGCCATAAGATTGTCCAGAAAGATTTGACAGAGAGGATGCATAACTGCCCTTTCTGCGGGTTGAGTATAGACAGAGATTTGAATGCTGCACGCGTTATACTCATAAGAGCTACCCCTGGGCAAGGGGGAAGTAACGCTTCTGGAAATGTTGCAATAGCAACGTCTATGAAAGAAGAAGCCCACGCCTATTCATAGGTGGGAGTATGTCACAGATTTTTAAGCTGTTGCGCATAATCTATTCATGGCAAAGATGAAAGTGGGTGTGCTGGCAAGCGGAAGAGGAAGTGACTTCCAGTCCATAATCGATGGAGTTGAGAGCGGGCAGGTAAATACCGAGATAGTTCTTCTCATATCAGACAATCCGGAAGCCAAGGCTATTGAGAGGGCTAGGAACCACAACATACCTGTCTGCTGCATAAACCCCAAGGACTATCCCTCAAGGGAGGAGCATGATAGAGCGATAAGGAAGAAGCTTGATGAATCCAAGATTGACCTCGTAGTGCTTGCTGGTTACATGAGGCTAATAAAGGATAAGAAGTTCCTCCAGGATTGCAAGGGCAGGATAATTAATATCCATCCAGCTCTTCTTCCGGCATTTCCAGGAGTGCATGCGCAGAAGGATGCCTTCAACTACGGTGCTAAAATATCCGGCTATACAATTCATTTCGTGGATGACAGCTTGGATGGCGGGCCTGTTATTTACCAGGAGGCAGTGGACATAAGCGACTGCAAGACAGGGGATGAGGTTGCAGCAAAAATACTTGAAAGGGAGCATGTGGGGCTCCCAAGGATAGTGGACTCTTTCTCAAAAGGAAAATACAAAATAGAGGGGAGAAAGGTTACCTATACTCCTACTCGTTCTCCCTGAACAAAACATACCTCGGGTCTACCCTCAGCGCTCTGACATCAACCCTACTTGAGATGCTGTTCAGTATAGTGTTCACTGCAATGTAGGAGATGCTTATCCCAACTGCAAAGAAGAGCCTCTCGTAGGCAGTTATTGGCACAAGTGTTGCCCAAACATCCGCAGGTATGCCGAATGCATATAGGAATGCCACTGAGCCAATTGCATGTGCTGTGAAGGTTGCTCCAAGGCTTCTGAGGAAAAGTTTGTCCTTCCACACAGCTGCTGCCACTGGTATAAGCCAGTACAGAGCGTAATACCAAGCCTGCCTGCCTATCGGGTGTAGCATGAACAAGCCCATGCAGACAAGAGGAACTATCACTCTGTTCCTGCTCTTTGAGCCGAAGTAGTATGCTGCGAACATCATTGGAGTGAACCTTACGAGTGTTATCGGGTCAAGTGCCTTCCCGGAGATGAAGAAGTTCAAGGCTTCAACAAACAGGACCGAAACCACTCCAAGAATGGGAGTGAATATACCTGCTCCGATAGGTCCTATGAACTGGAAGAAGTTGAAGTTCTGCGATGGAACTCCCAGTATGGTTGAGAACTTCAGCTGGTAAGCAGCCAGTGAAAGTATAGTAAACAAAACAAGGAAAGCAAGTTTTATTTTTTCCATCCTAAAACACCTCCCGAAGCATTACTTTTACACACAATAAGTTATAAATGCTTTATCTATTATTTTTTGCAGCTTCCTCGTACATCCTCTTCATCTTCAGCGCGTCCACATCAAGCAGAGGACTTTCGGAAATAATCGTCCCCTCATATCCATTCTCAGCAATAACTTCTGCCAGAGGCTTGAAGGGCGGGGAATACTGCTCTCCAAGAATCATGTGGTACCTCTCCCCCTTCTCATTCCATGCAACCTCGCTGAAATGGGAGTGGAAGTTCATCACTGCCTCCCTGCCGAGCTTGTTCTCCATTTCAGTGAATATTCCCAAATAATCCCCCTTCTTCTTCAGCTTCCCCCCTCCTCTTGCGTGGATGTGCGCAAAATCCACAACTGTTCTTGTTCTATCCAGCGAATGGGAGAGCTCGATGTTCTCAGAGAGGCTTCCAAATTGCGCTCCCTTGCCAGTAGTTTCCAAACCAAGCCAGACATTCTTTATTCCCTCCTGCTTCATCCTTCCAAGCACATCCTCAAGAGTCTTCTTTACAAGCTTCGCGGTTTCCTCAGGGCTTCGCCCCATGTAGAAGCCCGGGTGAAAAACTATGATACGGGCACCAAGCACCTCGGCTATCCTGGTTGTTTCCATGATGTTTCTTATTGTTGCATCAATCTTAGCCCTCTCCATTGCCGCGCAGTTTATCCAGTAAGGTGCATGAGCGCTAAGGGAAACCCCATTCTTCTCAGCTATTTTTCTAGCCTCCACTGCCATCTCATGCCGCATCTTCACTCCTTTCACAAACTCGCACTCAAAGGCATTCAGCCCCTCGCTTGCAGTATAGCCAATAGCCTCAGCGGTATTTCCCTTGAACTCCATTGGTATACCCGCGGGTCCCCAGCGCATTTAATCACTCAGAAGATACCAAATACAAGAATCACCAGTATGAGCATGAATGCTGCCCATACTGGAAAGCTCCAGGCAATTACCTTGCTTCCATCCAAGGGAGGTATTGGAATCATGTTGAAGAAAGCTAAGTATAGGTTCATATAAGTTCCAAAACTGATGAATGATTCGGCCAGCATATCTGCCTTTGGAGTCCCTCCAACTCCAATTGCGACTGCTACGAAAAGGAAGAATATTGCAAGAAGGAAATTCATTACTGCCCCAGAGATGGATATTATGCCGTTCTCCCTTTTGCTAAGGTAAGTGGAGTAAATATACACCGCGCCAGGAGCCGCAAAAAGAAATTTTCCGCCAGTTATTGCTGCTGTTGCAAACATAAACAAAAGCCCCTCGGGCCATGCTCTGTAGAATGCTTTTGCACCATAGTGGTTTGCAACAAATCTGTGGGCAAGCTCATGGGCTACAAAGCCAACCCCCACAGTGAGCAGTATTATGGGAAAGAACTCCAGCCTGCTGATTGAGAATGCAAAGGCCAGAGCTAGCACAGAAACAATGATATCAATCATCTCGCCGGATTGCACTCACACCACCCTTATCTCCTTCCGAAGAATCTTTACCTCTGCGGGTGTTAACATGCCCGCGTAGGAGACAACTACTCCGTCCTCCTCGCTTCCATTCTCGAATGCAATTCTTATCACACTACCCATCCTCCCATTGCCCATTGCAACTGCCTCAGAGCGCCCGTAAAATAGATTAAATGGAAGCTTCTGCTCTGACAGCACGACTCTCACAGCATCCCCCTTCCTCACTCCTCTTAGATGGGGGTATACGAACGGAGTGAGTATTGCAGATCCGACAGCGAAAGCAAGCAGTTTCAGCAGGACGTCTATTCCAGTCCCGGTTGGGGTCAGCGAGTAGATTATCAAGGCAGCTGCAGTGAAGAGCACAAAGGCCTTGAAGAACATAAACAGATTAAACATGCAACTACCTGTACATTGTGTCTTCCTTGCCTACGAATTTCTTCATCTTCTCAACCTGGTGCTTTGTTATGCTGGGTCTTACCTGGCTCAGCGCGTCTGTGAAGTTACCCATCCCCACATTCTCCGAGTTGCTTCTTATAGCGTACATTCCCGCTTCCCTGCACAATCCCTCTATGTCTGCTCCCGTGTAACCTTCAGTCTTCTTTGCCAATGCTTTCAAATCGACATCCTTTGCAAGAGGCATTCCCTTAGTGTGTATCTTGAATATTTCGAGCCTCATCGCCTCATCAGGTGCAGGTAGTTGTATCATCTTGTCAAACCTTCCGGGTCTCAGCAGTGCAGAATCTAGCATGTCCGGCCTGTTTGTTGCTGCAAGCACCACCACATTCTTAAGGTTCTGCAATCCATCAAGCTCTGTCAGCAGTGAGTTGACCACCCTCTCGGTGACATGCGTGCCTTCGTCATAACCCCCCCTGAAGCCTGCAACTGCGTCTAGCTCGTCTATGAAAACTATGCATGGAGCAGCCATTCTGGCTTTTCTGAAAAGCTCCCTTACTGCCTTCTCGCTTTCCCCGACCCATTTTGAGAGGAACTCAGGCCCTTTCACTGAGATGAAGTTCGCCTCGCTCTCTGTTGCAACCGCCTTTGCGAGTAGAGTCTTCCCAGTCCCGGGCAGTCCTACGAGCAGTATGCCTCTCACAGGTCTTATGCCCATCTTGGTGAATTTCTCAGGGCTCTTGAGGGGCAGCTCAACTGCCTCTTTCAGCTCTCTCTTTACATCCTCAAGCCCTCCAATGTCACCCCACTTCACATTGGGAATCTCAACGAACACTTCTCTCAAAGCAGAAGGCTGTATGTCCCTCATTGCATCGAAGAAATCATCCCTGGTGACTTTAAGCTCCTCAAGAATCTGCTGCGGAACGAACTCCTCCTCCAAGTTTATTTTTGGCAATAGCCTCCTCAGCGACCTCATTGCTGCTTCCTTTGAGAGCGACGAGATATCCGCTCCAGTGAAGCCGTGCGTTATATTCGCCAGCTCATCAAGATTCACATCCTTGTCAAGTGGCATGTTTCTCGTGTGAATCTGAAGCACCTCCTTTCTCGAGTTCCTGTCCGGCACACCTATCTCTATCTCCCTGTCAAATCTTCCAGGCCTTCTCAGTGCCGGGTCGATTGCATTGGGTCTGTTTGTTGCGCCTATGACAATAACCTGCCCCCTCGCCTTCAATCCATCCATTAATGCGAGCAGCTGCGAAACCATCCTCTTCTCGACTTCTCCACTGACTTCCTCCCTCTTTGGAGCAATTGCGTCTATTTCATCCATGAAAATTATCGCTGGCGCATTCTCTTCAGCTTCCTTGAATACCTGCCTCATCCTCTCCTCGCTCTCTCCCACAAATTTGCTCACAAGCTCAGGCCCTGCTATGTATATGAAATGCGCCTCACTCTCATTGGCAACTGCTTTCGCAAGCAGTGTTTTGCCGCATCCTGGCGGGCCATGTATAAGCACTCCCTTTGGAGGTTCTATACCCAATCTCTCAAACAGTTCAGGATGCCTGAGAGGAAGCTCCACCATCTCCCTTATCTTCTGGATTTCCTCCTTCAAGCCTCCTATATCCTCATAGGTTATCTGGGCTATTCTGCCTGCATCCTTCACAGGCTCCTCCTTCAAGACAAGTTCCGTTGTCTCGTTTATCACAGCTATTCCCTGGGGCTGAACCAAAGCAACTGCAAGCGGAAGGGAGGTGCCAAACACCCCAACAAATATTGTATCTCCTTTTGTAACAGCTCTGCCAATCAACCTCTTCTTTACAAACTCATCAAAGCCGGGCGAATACCTTATGGGCTCGCTTGGCGAGAGTACAACTTTCTTGGCCTCCTTTGTCTCAGCTTTCCTCACAAAAATTTTGTCCTGCACACCTACCCCGGCGTTCTGCCTTAAGTAACCGTCCATCCTTATTATATTCAGCCCCTCATCCTGTGGATGTGCCTGCCAAACAACCGCTGCAGTTTTCTTCTTACCCTTTATCTCTACAATATCACCGGTTGTGACCTCTATAACCTTCCTTGCGTTGGAGTCAATTCTAACAATTCCCCTACCCACATCGTTCTGGTAAGCTTCCACAACCTTGAGTTCAATGCCGTTCACCATCAATATCACCTTCCTGCAAGCTCCCTCCGCCAGGCGGGAGAGCCCGAGTTATATCCTCTTCCTCCCAGTTACTCTTGTCCTCATCTAGTTTATTGGATAAGAGTTTAAAGAGTTTCTTGGAAAGGTCGCCTTTTCCAACTCCTCCTGGTTTTACTTCAACATACGATACGAAGCGCCCATGCCCGCATATT
Organism: Microcaldota archaeon; assembly: GCA_026396385.1. Classification (GTDB taxonomy): domain Archaea; phylum Micrarchaeota; class Micrarchaeia; order Burarchaeales; family Fermentimicrarchaeaceae; genus Fermentimicrarchaeum. The sequence goes on from JAPLWV010000006.1 coordinate 10,507, forward strand.
ACAGGTATGCACTCAATACCGCTCTCTGTCACTCCAATATATATTTTTAACTCGATGTTTTTAAACCATTTTCGGTCTCCTTTTATCACAAATCCCCCTTTTGGAACGTACTCTCCGTGGGAGTGTTTGCTAACCTGCCCCTTGTTCACAGCGTAGACATCCACAGCGCCCAATCCCTCCTTCCATGCGCTTGAATAGCTCCCTGCAAACTGCGCAGCTTCCTCAAGAGTTCTCTCAGGTGCATTGCATCCATTCTTCACAATGACAGCCGGCGCTCCGTGTATGTCCGCATGCAGGAAAACGTCAGCATCCTCGAAATATCTGGAGAAAATCAGCTCATTCTGCTCTGCATCCCTCCCTCCAATCACAAGGAAGCCATTGCTGCTCACAAACCAGTGGAACTTCTCATACCACTGCTTCTTCCTCCTCATTCTGGGCTTCTTCTCAACAACCTCCACAACTTTTCCAAGCTCTTTCCTGCTCTCCTCTACAGCTTTCTCCGCTTTCTCAGCCTTCTCCCTCAGCTTCTTCGCCCTATCATAATACACCGCAGCAGTATCCTGCGCAGTGCTTCTCAAATCAAGCGGAACTCTCACAGCATCCTCCTCACATCATTAATTATCTTTGCGTGGTCGAAAGCAAGAGGTGGAATTTCGCTGAGCTTGAACCATTTCGCCTCTTCAGCATCATCCCCTCCATTCGCTTCCTTTGAAAGTGCTTTTGCAATGAACGCAACCGAAACTGTACCCCTAGGATCTCTCTTTGGATCTGAGTACACACCAACAAGCTTTTTGATTTTGATTCTAACTCCTGTCTCCTCAAACGCCTCCCTTGCAGCAGCTTGCTCAACTGTCTCTCCCTCCTCAACGAACCCGCCAGGAATTGCCCAGAGCCCTCTGTAGGGATCAATTCTGCGTTTGACTAGGAGGATACTTCCCTTCTCAATGATCACTGCATCAACCGTTGTAGGTCTCATTTTTTACCCCAGTTCTCCTTGCTCTTGCATTTATGGTTTATGCACATCTGGAAGACTTTCTTACCATTTCTTACGAATATCATGGGCAAACTGCACTCCTTGCAGCTCTTCTTCAACGGAGTTATGCTGCCGAACTGCGGTATTGGGTAACTCTGCGAGCATTTCGGATAATTTGAGCACCCGCAGAACCTCTTCCCGCTTGTCTTTGAGACAATTATCTTCAAGTCCCCTCCGCATGCAGGGCACTTTCCCAGAAAATTCTGCTCGAGCTTCATACTCTTCAAAGCTTCTACAAGCTCCCCTCCAATCTCCTTCTCCTTCTTCTTGAAATCCTGCAGAATCTCAGAGAGCACAGCCTTTTCGCTTTCAATGACCTTCTCCTCCCTCATCTTACCTTCCTGTATCCACCCCATCTCCCTCTCCAGCTTTCTTGTCATCTCCTCATCAAGAATTTCCGGCGAGTGGTGCCCAAGTGCATCGCAAACTGCAAGTCCAAAAGTTGTAACCTTTATGCTCCTGTCTGTGATGTACCCTCTCTTATACAACGTATCAACAATGCTGGAGCGCGTTCCTTTAGTGCCGAGCTCCTTGTCCTCAAGCGTCTGTATTATTGAAGCAGGGGTATACCTCATCGGTGGCTTTGTTTTATCCTTCTTTATCTCCAGCTTGTCAATTTCCACCTGCTCTCCTTCCTTGAAGTCTGACAGGTTTACCTCTTCAAACTTGACATAAGGCTTGTAGAAGCATATCCAGCCCTCCTTCATAACCCGAGCTCCATCTGCAACATATCTCTGGTCCCCAAGCAGCAGCCCGACATGCATCCTTTCCCTCACGGCATTCTCAGCAAAGCAGGAGAGGAATCTTTTTGCAATTAAATCATAGACTTTCATCTCCGCTTCATTGGTACCCCTCTTTGGGGTCAGGCCAGTCGGATGTATCGCCGGATGCGCAGGGTCATCCTTGCTGCCCTCCCTCGGGTAGAACCTCTTCCTGTCAAGCAGCTCCTTTACGAATTTCTCGTAAGCAGGATTCTTTGAGAGCATGTTGATTATCCTTGGAAGATTCAGTCTTGAGGGCAGCTTCTGCGAGGCAGTTCTCGGGTAGGATATCAAGCCAGCCTCGTAGAGAGACTGTGCAATATCCTGCGTCTGCGAGGGGGAGAAACCAAACCACCTGTATGCCTCAATCTGAAGAGAGGTCAAATCAAACGGCGGGTTGGGTGGGTGCTCAAACTTCTTCCTCTCAACCTTATCGACAACTCCGCTCTTCTCAGTTCTTTTCTTCGCTTCAGCTGCCTCCTCTTTATTGAAGAATCTCCCCTTCTCGTGGATGAATTTAATTCCTTTGCAATGAGTGAAAAGCTGCCAGAAGGGAACTGGTATAAACGCAACTATCTCCCTCTCCCTGATGCTGAGTATCTTCAGCGTAGGTCCCTGCACCCTGCCTATACTCATCACCTTATACTCCCCGTTCTGCCTCAAAGCGCTCATAAGCCCTCTGGAGAGGTTTATACCCCAGAGCCAGTCCAGTATGCTCCTCGCCTCCCCTGCATACGCATTGTTGTAATCCAGCTCCTGCCTGTTGTCGTATGCTTCCGCAAGCTCATCCTCAGTGAGCGTTGAGAACCTCATCCTCTTTCCAGAAGTCTTGCCGCAAGCGAACCTTATGATGTTGAAGCCGATTACGCTGCCCTCCGTATCAAAATCGCAAGAATTCACGAACTCCTGCGCTCTGCCTGCCAGGAACGTTATGGTGTCCAGATACTTCTTTGTATAATACGCTCCCTTGTCAACCTGGTAAGAAGGAACCCAGCCGACATCAAAAACAGGGTAGCCGCCCCCGTTCTTCTCTCTAAGGGTATATATGTGGCCGACAGTGGGTGCCACATATATCTGCTCTCCGCCTCTGTTCAACTCGTAGTAAGAAACCCCGTTGAACATCTTTCTCTTCGCATCCTTTCCCAGTGCCATTGCAACTCTCTGCGCAACGCGTGGTTTTTCACATATAACAAGAACTGCCATTCTACACCCCTAAACCTTCTCACTCTGCTCCCACATTTTCCTGAACTCGTCTATATATCTGTCAACTACTTTAAGTTCATATGTCCTCATGCCAAATTCGATATTCCTCTCAAGGCTTGTCTTTGTCAGATTTGCAGAGGTGAAAAGCACCTCAACCTCATCAACAATGAAGAACTTGGCGTGCACCACTGAATTAATGCTCAGGGGTATGCCAGCTTTCTGCAGCCTCTCCACCATAGCTCCATGGGCGGCATCCCCCTCAAGCGCGGGCCTGCAGACGATTCTTATGTCGAGGTTCTTTTTCTTAAGGTCCTCCAGCCTCTCCAGTATCACATCAACACCCCATATCCACGGGGATACCAGATAAACGCTCATCTCTGCAAAGCCAAGCAGCTCCATTATGCAGCTCTTTATCTTCTCCGGCTCCAGTATCTCACTCCTACTCCTGCCAGATGAGTAGCATGCCGCAAGCCTCAGCACCCTCTTGTAACCTCTCTCAATCACCTTGTCTATCCTTCCAAGGCTCTGCTCCTTGTACCTCTCCCTGGCTTTTATGAAGGACTCGTAGAGCACCCTCTCATCCAGCGTAAGCCTGTCAGAATCCAGTGAGTCGAGCCTGAGAGCCTCCAGGTTCTTCTCGTCACGCAGCTTATACAACTCATTAACCTTCTTCAAGTCAGGCTCAACCTTTTCCTTGAGCATGTCCTCTGCATTGTGCGGTTCTATGCTGGCTCCTTTCAAGAGCAGCGCCTCTGCATCCTCGACAACTCCGTGAATCTCGGAGGATACATGCTCTTCCATATCCCTGTAGAAGCTGTTGCCCATCTTATCAAGAGCTCTGCTCTCCTTCTCTCCGCTCCACAGTTTGAAGAGTTTTTCCTTTGGGTCCACAATAACTATTAATATGTTTACCAATAAAAAATAGTATGCAAACTTCTACTTCGCCTGTGGAAAAGGAAAGGAAATATATCATCATCCTAGGCTCTCTGATGAGCGGTTTGGGAAAGGGGATTGTCACAGCCTCTGTTGGCAAGGAGCTGCAGTCCAAGGGTTTTCGCGTAGTCCCTGTAAAATTCGATGGTTATCTGAATGTTGACTGCGGCACAATGAACCCATACCGGCATGGAGAGGTTTTCGTGCTTGATGATGGTGCTGAATGTGATATGGACCTTGGAACCTATGAGCGCTTCCTCAACATCGATTTGAAGTGGGACAATAACATAACAGGAGGCAAGATATTCAGACTCCTTATTGAAAAGGAGAGGAAAGGCGGTTATCTGGGCTATGATGTGCAGATTGTCCCCCATCTAACTGACGAGATAAAAAAATGGGTGAAGAAGGTCGGCGGCGATTTCGATGCAGATGTCGTTTTGGTTGAAGTCGGAGGTACGGTTGGGGATTTGGAGAACTCGTACTTCATTGAGGCGATGAGGCAGCTTGCGCTTGAGAATAAAAACACTACAATGTTCATACAGGTTACTTATGTGCCAACTCTTGAGTCTGTTGGGGAGCAGAAGACAAAGCCGACTCAGCATGCAACAAGGCTGCTGCAGAGCATGGGAGTGCAGCCTGACATCATAGTATGCAGGGGGGTTGGCAAGCTCTCTGCAAATGCGAGGAAGAAAATAGCGCTTTTCTGCAATGTTCCCGAGGAAGCTGTGATAACCGATCCAGACTGTGAGACAATCTACAAGGTGCCGCTTCTCTTCGAGAGCCAGATGCTCTCTGAATTAATAATGCAGAAGCTCTGCATGAAATCTGCCAAGAAGGACTTGAAGAGCTGGGAAGGGCTTGTGGAAAAGATAACAAACCCGAAGAAAAACGTTACGGTTGGAATAACTGGCAAATACACCGCGCTGAAAGATGCATATGTGAGCATAAAGGAGGCTCTTGTCCATGCAGGTGCCCATAATAACTGCAGGGCGAATATCAAATGGATTGAGACAACTGAGATAGAGGACGGGAAGCAGAAAGTTGATGTTCTGAAGGAATGCGACGGCATAATAGTGCCTGGGGGGTTTGGGGAGAGGGGAATGGAGGGAAAGATTCAGTGCATAAAATATGTTAGGGAGAACAACATTCCATTCCTTGGTTTGTGCTTGGGCATGCAGCTGGCAGTTGTTGAGTATGCAAGAAACGTATGCGGCTTGGAAAGAGCGAACACAACTGAGAGCGACCAGAACACAAAGCATCCGGTTGTGGATTTACTACCAGAACAGAAGAGGATAGTCTACAAGGGAGCCACAATGCGACTTGGCGGACATGATGTTCAGATAAAGGAGGGAACTCTTGCTCATAAATTATACGGAAGCACAACTGCAAGGGAGCGCTTCAGGCATAGGTGGGAGATAAACGAGAATTATGTTAAAACTCTTGAGGAGAAGGGACTTGTTTTCTCAGGCAAGGCGAGCGGGGAGAATATTATGCAGATTGCTGAGCTGACTCAGCATAGATTCTTCCTGGGAACCCAGTTCCATCCAGAATTCACATCAAGGTTGGAGAGACCCAATCCACTTTTTGTGGGCTTCCTGAAAGCATGCATGAAGTAGAAAGATATTATATCAAGCTTGCTTCGATCTCAAAAAAACACACAATAGCTACTTCTCCTTCTTCTTGATTACGCAGATTTCACCCAAGTCGACTCTTCCATCCACACTCTTCTTCATGAAAGGTTCCCTTTCCCTCTGCCTCTCCTCATTTACTTTCTCCTTCAGGTCAAGAAGCTTCTTCTCCTTCTTCGACTTGCTGCTCGCATTTCGCTTCTCTTGGAGCTCCTTCCTCATGTCATCCATCTTTTTCTCAAACTCTATGACCTGCTTCTCAGCAGCCTTTATATCGTCATTTATCAGGTGCAGTCTTCTCTCCATCCTTTCAAGTTCGATTGATGCCTTAAGCTTCTTCTCCAAGTCTCTGACTTCCTTGACTAGTTCTCTTTCCTGCTGCAGGGTTCTGGCTTCCGTGGAAATTATGAACTCAAGCCTTTGGATCCTTTTTCTAAGTTCCCTCGTCAGTGGAAGTGTTCCCTCTTTTTTCTTTTTATCCAGCATCTCACTGAGAGCCTTAGCTTCATAAACCTTGTATCTATACCTTCTGTCAGCTTCCTTCAGCCTCTCAAGTAGGGTTGCTTTCTCCTTCTCAAGCGCTTCTACGCCCCCTTCAACCTTTTCCTCCTCCATGCCATTCCCTCAAGCGAAAGCTTTATATTAGGGTACAAGTATAATAAATCACATCGTTTTTTTTTGCGTCTTCTCTAATACTGCCGAAAGGCAGCAAAACTGGTCGCCTTGCCAGCGCATAACGCGCTGGCCTCTTTTTAACACTTTTTATTCTTAGTGCCAGTTCCTTCACTTCTGCATATCCGCATATAATTATGAACGTGAGTGCGTGAATCAATTAGAACTCCGATGATCCGAAGCCCTCGCACTGCCGGCTTATTGCTCCACCACATTTTCTCTTCTCTTGCTTATATTTATTCCTTTGCTCAAATACTGATAGCATGATTGAGATAAAAGCTGATGAGATGGAGGGAGGCGGCCAGATACTGCGCTCGTCAGTTTCGCTTTCTTCAGTGCTGAGAGCTCCAGTGAAACTATTCAACATAAGGGCCAAGAGGAACAAACCCGGGATGCAGGCACAGCATCTCACGGGAGTGGAAGCAGCTGCGCGGTTGACTGATGCAAAAGTAGATGGCTTGGCTAAAGGTTCTACAGAACTGTCATATTCACCAAACACCATCAAAGGCGGGGACTTCAAATTCAACATAGGAACTGCCGGCTCCTCAATGCTTGTGATGCAGACACTTCTTCCTATTGTGGCATTCTCGCCTTCCGAAGTCCAATTTAGGATAAACGGTGGGACTCATGTAGCCTGGTCGCCCAATTTCCATTTCGTAAAGGAGGTGTTCTTCCCGCTTTTGGGGAAGATGGGCTACTCTCCATCTTCCTTTGAGCTTGAGAGAGTCGGCTGGTACCCGAAGGGAGGAGGTGCTGTTAAATTCTCCTCCAAGCCGGTGGACAGCCTGCAGCCGCTGAGGCTGGAATCTCCCGGCAAGCTGATAAGCATCTCTGGTATCTCGCTCTGCTCCAACCTGCCGGAAACCGTTGTTGAGAGACAGGCCGAGTCCGCAAGGCAGCTGCTCGCACGAAATGGATACGGCGATGTAGAAATTCAAAAACTGGTGCTTCCGTCACTCTCAAAAGGCTCTGCCATCGCACTGTGGGCGGTGTACGAGAACAGCGTAATGGGTGCATCATCTCTTGGAGCTCTTGGCAAAAAATCAGAGAAGGTTGGCGAGGAAGCAGCAAAAGAACTCCTAGCAGAAATAAAAAGCGGTGCTGCACTTGACAAGCATATGGGAGACCAGTTGCTCGTCTACATGGCTCTGGCGAAGGGCGAATCCTCTGTCACGGTTAGCGAACTCACCACGCACATAAAGACAAACATATGGGTCATCGAACAGTTCATAAGGGAGAAGTTCAGAATAGAGGAGCTGGAAAACCGCACCGCAAGAATCGCCGTGAAAGGAATTGGTCTGGAGAGAGCCACTCTGCTCCATTACATGACGCCCAGCGGATAGAGGTATGCCAACGGATCCCCAAACAACAGTGCTGCCACCAGTGATATGAGCACGTATGGCATGAAAACCGGCATGTTGGTATACACTGGAAACTTCTTTCCCTTGCCCATCCTCTTGAGCTTGCCTATCTGTTCCACTGTGAGCAGCTTATCAAGCCCATATTTCCTCACAACTTCCGGGTCCATCTTCTCAATCGCCAGTATATCCTCCTCGTCTATCTCCTTGACACCCACCATCTGTATCAGGTATCTATCGCTTATATGGTTCTTGAGCGAGAAGAGGATTGTTGCGCATATAACTACCCCCACGAAAATGAAAAGAAGTAACTGCGGCAAAGGTGTAAGGGCGTTTATGTAGCACAGAAAGATTGCATACACAAAAAGCAGCAGAATGGATTGCAAAACCTGCCAAGTATTCAGCTTGATATCCTCTCCTTTCATCGCATCATAAAGAGTTCTCGGCACGTATTTGAGGAATATCCCAAACATCCCCAGCACTCCTGAAAGAAGGAATATGGAGAGCACAAACGGATAGTTAAAGGGAAGCTTGACTGAAGTGAGAAGAGGCTGCGGACCTTCTGGAAGCAGAAGTGCTATGGAAACGAACACTAGCACATCCGCCCCGCCTATCTGGCCGGCCCTGTAGAGTAGATACCCCACTGCAAAAATTGCAATGGCTATGGCAAAACTCTGCGCTATGACAGATGCATTGAAGCTTGCCAAGGTGAAAAGAATTCCAAGAGCGACTAGTCCGTATGTGATATGCGCGGGGACATTTCTCCTGTTGAAGAGGTCATAATACGTTGCTGCAGCGCAGCCAACCAAGCATATGACGTACCTCAACATCATTGCGTCCATCTCTTCACCCCACAATCTTTATCCTATCCTTATTCTTCCTGAGGTCTTTAAGAAGGTTCTCGGTTATCTGTGCTTCGGTCTGTCTTTTCTTCCTTGCGGCAACAAGATAGCGCACGGCAACTCTTATCGCCCCGCTTTTCATAGAAACGTATGCTACCGGCTCCTCTTTTATATCCCTTATCTTGAGCTTGTATTTCCTGAGGCTAAGAAATTTTGCCGCATCCTTCATTTTCTCTCCCACCACTTTCTTGACTGCATCCTCTGCAAGTTTCTTAGCAAGCTGGTAGTCACTCCCATATGCTATATTGAAAGACATTTCATCCCACATGAACGGGCTTTCGGCGGTATAATTCACAACGCCCTTGTCCAGCACGAGCTTATTCGGCACGCTTACAAATCCCCCGGTCTCCTGCCAGCTTGCCCTGTCCAGCTCGTTTATCCTTGTGAAGAAGAGGTTTATGTCAGAGACGTCACCCAGGGTGCCCCACACGTTGTCTCCGATGTAAACCCTGTCGCCTATCCTGTACAACCTTGAGGCAACTATGGAAACCCATCCGACAATATTGAGCATTGTAGGCTGGAGACTTAAGGCAAGCCCCGCGCCAATAAGCCCTGAGAAGAGAGTTAGTGATGAAGCATCGCCTATATACATAAAACCTATGAGTAGCAGAGCGAGCGCAGTCCCAAGATACCTCACAACACCCATGAAGTACCTTTTCTCGTCCTCAGACAGCTTAAAGTGGCTCGTCATCCACCATTCGCTAAACTTCATCAAACCAAATACGACAAATACAACTAGCAATGCCCTGATAATCTTACCAACAACCTCAATCAGGTCCTGCGGAATGCCCATCCAAATCTCAAATAGCGGAAGAGAGTATGCAATAATGAAAATAACTGCAATGTAGATGAGGAAAGATATCACATTCATTCTCGCACCTTCATCGATGTAGTTACTATGTAAATGAATGCAAGGTATAAAAGCGTTATCCGAGCTTTCCAGCCCCGCCTTTCATGAACCTCTCTACCTGTCTCCTCAGCCCCCTATTCTTCTTGAAAGCATCCAAGAATTTCTTCATCTTCTCAAACTGGGCGATCAGGTCTCTGACATCCTCAACAGATGTGCCGGAACCTTTTGCTATCCTTTCCATCCTCCCCCTGTTCTTCCTAACAAGATCAACATCCTTCCTCTCATTCTTTGTCATTGAGCTTATAATCACCTCATACCTCTTCAGCTTCTCCTCACTCTGCTCCATCAGCTCTTTGGGAACATCCACCATACCCATCATCTGGAAGATACTCTTGAGGGGACCTAGCTTCTTGGTTGCCTTGAGCTGCTCGTAGAAGCTCTCTATAGTCAGCTCCTCCTCAAGGATCTTCTCAGCCTTCACTTCCTCCTCAATTCCAGCGTTCTTCACTTTCTCAAGCAATGCCTCCAAATCCGGGAAGCCCAGAAGCCTGCCAACGAACTTCTTTGCATCAAACACCTCAAAATCATCAAGCTTCTCCCCTGTTCCTATGAATGCCACTTTAGCCCCAGATGCAGCAACTGAGCTTAGGGCACCTCCGCCTTTTCCACTGCCATCCATCTTCGTTACAACCACTCCTGTTACGTCAACTACCTTGTTGAACTCCTCTGCCTCTTTCTTTGCAATCTGCCCTATGTCTGCACTGACAATCAAGAATTTCTCATCAGGCCTTAGCGTATCAGTTATATCCTTCAGCTCCTTAGAGAGCTCCCCATCAAAAGCATCCCTTCCTGAAGAGTCAACAATCACAACATCTTTCTCCTTGAAGTGCTCCAGCCCGCCTTTCACTATCTTCTTCACATCGCTTTCTCCCCTGATTCCATAGAAAGGCACTCCGGTTTTTGCTGCGAGCTGCTCCACCTGCTCATAGGCAGCGGGCCTGTAAGTATCGCAGCAGATCAAACCCACACTCAATCCCCTGTCCCTGTAGAATTTTGCAAGCTTCGCAGTGGTAGTGGTCTTTCCACTCCCGAAAAGACCCAGGAGCAGGATTTTCTGCTTGTTCAGCTTTGGCTCGTGCTTCTCTCCCATCAGTGCAACAAGTTCATCATAAACGACTTTCACAACATGCTCCCTTGCTCCAATGCCTCCTGCAGGCTTCTCCTTCAAAGCTCTTTCTTGAATCTTCTTTGAAAGCTCGAAAACTAGCTTAACATTCACATCGTTGCTTATCAGCACCCTCTGCAACTCCTTAACTAGCTCAGCTACTGCTTTCTCGTCAACTATGGCTGCGCCAGTTATTTTTGCAAGGGCTTTCCTTAAGCCAGCTCCCAAATCCATAGCAATAACTCTCCTAGAATATACTCAACATAGCTTATTTAATTCGTTACCGGGAATCTCGCCAAGAAGTTTGAGTCCGAGAGCGATATCTCACCATAACAGGCAAGTACGGAATTGAGGCATCAACGTTTTAAATGTTAATAGGAGAAATATACTCTTCAAGGGCCCGTAGCTCAGTTGGTCAGAGCGGCAGTCTTATACGACACGCTCTTACACATGTCTAGGAAAGCTGTAGGTCGAGAGTTCAAATCTCTCCGGGCCCACAAAATGGTTTTTGGATGAGAAGAGGAAACAAGCCTGGTTTTCTCCTGCAGGTCGTGAGGGAGAGGATAAACATACTCTTCCAGCTCTCGGAGAAGGAGCTCAAGACGCATCCCGAGAGGGCTAGGAGGTACATCTCACTTGCAAGGAAGCTGGGCATGAAATACAATGTTAGGTTTCCAAAAAAACTGAAGAGGAGGTTCTGCAAAAAGTGCGGAATTCTTTGGATTCCTGGCTACAACCTGCAGGTGAGGCTGAACTCAAGGAAAAGGATGATGGAATACAGATGCGAATGCGGCGCTGTGAGGAATTTACCGCTGAACCCGAGGGAAGATAAGAAAGTTAATAAATTTTAACTGATTAATCCTATACCTTCTGAGGTGAAACCCGATGAAAAGTGTTTATGACGTGCCGGCAGACAGGCTAATAGAGAAAGCAGTAGAGAAGCTCAAGGAGATTTCAGAAGTGAAAGCACCTGAATGGATGGAGTACGCGAAGTCAGGTGCCCATAGAGAGAGGCCTCCGGAGCAGCCGGATTTCTGGTATATCCGTTGCGCTTCAATACTGAGAAAGCTTTACATGAGCTCTCCAATTGGAGTGAGCAGACTGAGAAGGGAGTACGGGGGTAGCAAGCACAGGGGAGTGAAGCCAGAGAGGTTCAAGAAGGGAAGCGGCTCTGTTGCCAGAGAGGCTTTGCAACAGCTCGAGAAAGCAGGCTTTGTCGATCATAACAAGAAAGGCAGGTCAATAACGGGAAAGGGCAAATCCTTCCTTGACTCAGCCGCGTTGGAAGCATCTAAGGTGGGTTAACTTGGAAGATGACGAGTTTGAGGGAATTAGGAATAAAGAGCTTAGGGGGAGGCTCCAGAAGTACCAGCAGGCAAGGGAGCTTGAGATGCAGAAGAAGTTTGCGCTCAAATACATCGTAGATGCACAGGCATATGAGAGGCTGATGAATGTAAGGCTGGCAAACTCTGCCCTCTATGACCAGATAGTAAG
>JAPLWV010000041.1 GCA_026396385.1 Microcaldota archaeon
GTGACTTCGGCACCAGCAGGGGACACACTGCATATCCCCTTCACCAGCTCTATCTTGCTTATCTCCTGCCCAATGCGTTTTGCATCCCCCTTAACTTGCTCCCAGTCCTTGCAGTGAATAATCAGCTCGCTCTCTGGGAACATATTAATCGATTGAAGCTTGTCGTCCTTTGAACGACCCATGAGGATTATCACTGACTTCTTCCCAGTCGCTATCCTGTCCCCGTCTTCTATTGTCTGCTTTTCTGTTAGCTTGTAGTACTCATCATAGTTTTTTGCCTTTTCGAATTTTGTTGTTTTTCCCTTACGTATCACTGAGATATCACCCACATAACCAGAGTAACCCAGCATATTTCGACTTATGACTTGCATATCAAAACCTCGTTTATAAATAATGTATAGCTTAATAAATACTTGCCTAAATAAGTAGAAACGAATCTCTTGAAAGGAGGTATTGATATGGATATATTCGACAGTGTTGTTGGTAAGGTTAAGAGCGATTTGACGTATAGGGCTGGGAGCGAGATTTCCGGAGGTATAGAGAAGGCCGTAAAGGGTGGAGTGGGAAAGGCAAAGGGTGACCAGCAGCCGAAGAAGGTGGACAAGTGCCCCAAATGCAATAAGCCCCTTCCAGAGCCTGATTTAAAGTTCTGCCCAGAATGCGGTACAAAGCTTGTCGCAACCTGCGAGAAGTGCACAAAGGACTTCCCATACGGAACAAAATTCTGCACGCAGTGCGGAAGCCCTCTGAAATAGGCTTGGAGCACCAGTAGTCCAATATTTACCAGGTAATAATTTTAGAATCCGTAAACTCAATTACCAAGAGAGTAATTAATCGAATGAGTTCCTCAACTGCCTCTCTTCCACAGCGTCCGAAGCAAAACCAATCAATCAGTTCTACCCGAAAGTATTTTTAATAAAAACACAGTAATACCTCCCATGAAGTATTGTCCTGAATGCGGCAAAAAACTTCTCAAAGCGAATTTAAAGTTCTGCCCGGAATGCGGAGCTGCTCTTTCTGCGCCTAAGCAAGCCCCTGCGCCCGAAGTTGCAAGGTTTGAAGCACCTCCTCCAACTACAAAGGTGGAAGTTCCCGCCCCAGAGCCTGTAAGAGCCCCACCACTAAAAACTGGCGGTGGTTTTATAGGGAAACTCCTCTCATTCATAGTCCTCTTGGTGATTGTTATAGTCATTATCGGGATTCTGTTCTATGTCATCCTGCCCATGTTCACTCCCCAAAAACAGCTCTATGTCGGAGTCTTCATGGAAGGCCCGGTTAAAGGGGCAACCGTAAAAGTTTATGCACTTAATGATGACGGAACAAAGGGCGAGTTGCTTGCAGGGCCTGCTTATTCCGATGAGGATGGGGAAGCTGACTTTAACCTTTCGAAAGCGCCCCCTTATTTACTAATTGAATCTTCCGGAGGCTCTTACCAGGAAGTTGCAGGGGTTGGCAGTGAAGCTGAGAATATTTCTGTAGATCTTTCTGGCAGCGATGTTTTGCAGGCTGTCGTGCCTTCAAATGTAACTGCTTTAGTGGTTACGCCTTTCACCCACATGGCCACTGCTCTCGCAATGAACTCGATGAAAAAGCACGTTCCTATGGAAAGGGCCGTGCAATTTGCAAACAACGCAGTAGGTCAGCAGTACAGCATCAGGAGCATTGTTGGGCTTTTGCCTGTAGCTGCTTACGACTCTGATAAGGTGGTTACTTACACCTACAGGGAGAGGCAGTACGGCCTGCTTCTGGCAGGCCTTGTGCAGGAGGCGCGTGACATGAAAGTCCGGCCAATAGACCTCACCCAAGGGCTGGCTCAGGACTGGTCCGACGGCAGCATGGACGGCACAGATGACGGCAGTCCCATAATGCTCAACGACACTTCAGGCAAGCCAGTTATGCTCCCTCCCTCAGCCCCAGCAGTTTTGGAAAACCTCCAGAAAGGCATAGACAAATTCATTGCAAGCCCGAATGATGCCACACACCTGCAGCAGTTTTCCATCTCCCTGAAGCCTGTGTGCGCAGACCCGAATTTTTACATAAGCGTAACTACCCTCCCTGCATGGATAGATGGCGAGTCTGCATCATTTTCACTGACAGTTTCTGGCGGGAATTCACCTTACGCATGGTCGCTTAAGAGCGGTTCGGCTCTCCCCGATGGGTTCGATCTAAGCAGTAACGGCACTCTATCCGGGGCAGGAGCATTATCCCCCGGAACAACTGGAAGCATATCCCCACCTTTCACGGTGAGGGTTTCCGACTCTTCCTCGCCATCAAAAATATGCGAAATGGAGATGCGAATCAATATTATAGAGAAGGGTCCGGAGCTAGAGACTAGAACAGTGACATGCGAGGTAGGCAGTGATTGCAGGCAATCCGTAGTATCACAGGTTACAGGAGGCACTCCACCCTACTATTACGCGGGTTACTCTTCCGACAATGGCGAATACCCGCTTGACCTTACGCTGTGGCTTGACGGAACACTCAGAGGCAAACCTTCCACAGCAGGAACCTATGTGCTTGAAGCATGTGTAGTAGATCTAGTTGGATGGGAGGACTGCAAGGATGTCACCATAATAGTAAATGAGAAGCCTGAACCAACATGCAATAAAACTTGCTCAGCAGGCCAGTCGCAAAAAGCCCCGCCGGACTGCTCCTGCTACGCTCCTGCACCTCCTACACCGACATGCGAGCCTGGGCATTATTCGATTTATTGCGGCGGGCAGTGGAGATGCTGTCTAAATGACTGGGTTTGCTGCGGCGGAACCTGCTCGCCGCCAGCCTTCTGCTGAACAGCGCCTGAGAGGCATAGCTGATTTTACAACGGAGAATTGCTTTGGCTTGAACCTGCTGCTGGCACTACTTTTTCAGCTCTGTTATGCCGTTCACACAGTTCACGATTTTGCCTTTCCCAAGTGCGTCTATTACCTGATTTGCTATGTCGATGCCGACGTTCTCCTGCGCCTCTTTCGTCGAGGCACCCAGGTGCGGGACCATCAGGACTTGCGGCATGCTCAGGAGCGGATTCTCCTTCGCTGGCGGCTCCGATTCCCATGTGTCTATCGCAGCGCCCGTCACTACTCCCGATTTTATCGCTTCAGCCAGCGCCTTCTCGTTTATCAGCCCGCCCCTCCCTGCGTTTATTATGTAAACCCCCTTCTTCATCTTCGCGAACTGCGGTGCGTCGAGCGTATACCTTGTCTCTGACGTAAGCGTGAGGTTGATGCTGATGAAATCCGAGCGCTGCAGCAGCTCGTCCATCCCTACCTTGTCCACTCCCCATCCCTTGAGAACTTCTGCGGGCTTGGAGCGGCTCGTGCCTATCACTTTCATGGAGAAGCCGCCTGCGATTTTTGCAAGGATCTGCCCCACATTCCCAACGCCAATTATCCCGAGGGTCTTCCCCTTCAGCTCCCTGCCGACAAAGCTTTTCCTGTCCCATTCGCCCCTTGCCATGGAGGCGTGGCCCTTGTGTATATTCCTGGCAAGGCATATCATCAGCCCGGCGCTCATCTCGGCAGCGCTGTTCACGTTCCCGAGGGGGGTGTTCATCACAGCGATTCCCTTGCTCTTTGCCGCTGGGATGTCGACGTTGTCAACCCCCACCCCTGCCCTTCCGATGACCTTCAACCTGCTGGCTGCGTCGATAACCGGCTTCGTGACCTTAGTCCCGCTCCTGATGATGTGTGCGTCATAGAGAGGTATCTCCTTGACCAGCTGCTCTTCAGTAAGTCCGGTCTTCACAGTAACCTCGAACTCCGGGTGCTTCTTGAAGACTGCAAGCGCCTCGTCCGACAGCTTGTCGGTGACAAATACCTTGAATCTATCCATCAAACCACCTCACAATACTTTAATGACCTCCTCGAACGCCTTTAGCAGATCCGAGAGGTCCCCATCACTTGTGTCGCCCATGTGCGGTATCCTGAACGTGAGCTTCTTTCCCTTGGCTGCCAGATCCTCGTTCAGCTTCCTGTATCCCTTGTCCACAGAGAAACCCTTCTCGCCCATCATCTCCTGCATCTTCTTCAGGTCCATGCCTTTTGTGTCAACGATGCATGTGATCGTAATCGATTCATAGCCAGGCTCGGGGAATATCTGGAAGCCCATCCTCCCTGCCCAATCCCTCGTGGTCTTGGCAAGCCGCTTGTGCCTCTCCCACCTAGCATCCAGCCCCTCCTTGAAGAACTTGTCTAGCTGGTGGTCCAGCCCGTACATGAGGGAAACTGCCGGAGTGTAGGGAGTCTCATCCTTGTCGTAGGCCTTCCTGAGCTCCACAAGGTCGAAGTAATAGCCCCTGCCAGGAATAGTTCCAGCCTTCTTGAAGGCCCTTTCGGACACTGACGCGAATGCGATGCCTGGCGGGAGCGCGAATGCCTTCTGCGAGCTGGCAAGGCACATGTCTATCCCCAGCTTGTCAACCTCTATCTTCACCCCGCCCATGGAGCTCACAGCATCCACAAGGAACATGACATCCGGGTATTTCTTCACAACTTCGGAAATCTCGCCAAGGTTGTTCATCACACCGGTTGAGGTTTCGTTGTGGGTAACGCAGACTGCGTCAAATCCACCTGTCTTGAGCTTCGCGTCTATCATGTCTGGCTTCACTGCCTTCCCCCACTCAACCTCGAGCTTCTCGGCGGGTTTGCCGCAGGCTACGGCAATATCGTACCACTTCTTCGAGAAGGCTCCGTTCACGCAGTTCAGCACCTTTTTCCCCACGAGGTTCTTCACGGCAGCCTCCATGAAGCCGCTCCCGCTCGAGGTAGAGACCATGACGGCGTTTTCCGTATAAAGCAGTTTCTTGAGCTTGGGCTTTATGGACGCGTACAGCTTCCTGAAGTCGCCAGTCCTGTGCCCTATCATCGGCTTGGCGCACGCTTCCCGAACATCTTCCTTGACCTCCACCGGTCCAGGAACATACAGCAATTTATGGTCTTTTTTATCCATGGGTTCACCTCATCAAAACTTGTACATGAAAAGCCCGCTAAGAATCTTGGGCCAGAAATATGTCGACTTCTGCGGCATCACAACCTCCGGATTCGCTATGCCCCTGTCGGCAACTGCCTTGAGCTCATTGAATTCCACAGGGGCGAGTGAAACCGCGAATTGGTACTCGCCGCTGTCCACCAGCTTCTTCATATGGGCGAAACCTGTCTCACTTCCCGGGAAATATCCTATCTTACCACCCTGTGAGAGCGAGGGGAGTATGTGGTTCTTGAATATGCTGCAGTCCAGCTTGGCCACAGGGTCGTCGCCAAGCCCCTTCAGGAAATCGGACCTGGCTTTGAACATGAGTATCTTGTCCTTGAAATAGAATATGATGTGGTGCTTTTCAGGAACTTCGAGCTTATCGTGCTCCGCAACCTCGAACTTCTCCTTCATTTTCGCAGGCAGCGCCTCCAAATCCTCCACATTCATTGAACCCACAACTCTGTCATAGGGCTGTATCCTGGCGCTCCCAGAAGGCGATATGTACATCTGAACGTAGTTGCACCCCATACAGAGGGCGCAGTGGTACCTGTGGTGTCCGTCGGCTATGTAAGCATTCTCGCCTTCAATGAGCCGCTTTATCCTTTTTCCCATCCCGCTGCTCTCCGGGACTTTCCAGACATCGTTCCTGACCCCCTCCATGTCCGAAGCCCCGCCAAAACTGCTCATGAACGAATAGAGCGGCTTGGATTCCGAAACCTCCCTCAGCGCCTCCATGAGCTTCCGCTCCCTGTCCTCGACAACGCTGAAGACCACTTCCAGCTGGTAGCCGGTCGCCTCACAAAGCTTCCTTCTGTCGACTACCTTATCATCAAAGGTCTTCTCGTGCCTGATGACTTTCCCCTCCTTATAATCGTAAACGCGGCAGGCGAGCAGAACCCCTATCCTATCCAATCCTACGCTCTTTTTGGATTGCCTGTAAACATAGTATGAGGGCTCGTCGTCGCGGATGAGCAAGCCCTTCGCGATGAATCCATCCAGAGCCTTCTTGGCGTTCAGGTACCTCGCTTCCCCCTCCTCTGATGGCCTGAGGTGGACATGGATTAGATTCTCCCTTCCAGAAAGCACCTTCTGTAGCGGCGTACCGTAGGTTATCACGTCATATGGCGGTGCCGTGAAAATTTCGGCAGCAGCCTCGTCCACGGGCCTAAGCCCGACAAGACCCTTGTTTTCAGGCATAACTACACCTTTTTCCAACAGGCGTATATCAGAGCAAAACGCTTGGAGATTCTAACAAGAGCTTATGCTTTAGACTCCCAGAAGATCGGTTTCCCCAATTGTATTTCAGGAATAAGAAATATAAACATTTCGGTAGTCCGGACTTTGCACCTAAAGTCTCACCTTTGAACCCAAAGTCCAAATCTCGAGGGCATTTAGGTGCAAAGCCTTAATACCCATAGATATATAAAGCGGCGTTCAAAATATTGGAAGTATCCATAAATTATCGGAGGGATGCTGATGAAAAAAACATTATTGTTGATATTAACATTGCTACTATTCTCTACGTGTCTTTTTGCAATCTCATTGCCAGACAAACCACCAAGCATTATTGGGCAAACAGCACAAAAAGACAAAGCCGCAGTCGTTTATATAGCTTCAATTGTAACTGCAACAGCTGTAATACCTTCATATACCATGGTTGAAGGTACGACAGGTGGGACTGGAACCATTGTCGGTACATGGCAAATTTCTGGTGTCGAAACCGATACATTCACCGCAGATGGGAGTTTTTCTGGTTACACTTCGCAGTCCCAGTACAGTGGCACATACACAACCCAAGGAAATATCCTAACACTTAACTATTTCACCCCAAGGCGCACGACTGTTCAATTCACATTCAGTGTCTCAAGCGATACGCTTGTGCTCTCCAATCCACAGATAGGCACCTATACATACACTAGGGTTGGAGGCAGTTCAACAGCAAGTACTGATGTTGTTACAGCTGCAGAAAACATGCAGATTGTTGAGGATACAGGAACAGGCGCAAGGCTCCTACAGCAGGACCTTATGACTGGGGTGAGCGGGACGGGTTTCATAGTTTCATCTGATGGTTACATCGTCACAAATGCGCATGTAGTGCTTGCCGGACAGAACACAACACAAATGCTCTTAAATGAACTTGCAAATAGTCTTACAAATGAACTATACACGGAGGCCTCACAGTATTATAACATACAGCCAGCAGACAGAGACCAGGTTGTGCAAATATTACTCGAAAAATTCATGACTTACTTTTTAGAAAATGGACAGATGACAGATGTTACATTAAACCATTACGTGCTTAACGGAGTAGCAGCCCCAGGAGAAGACTTGACGATAAAGAGCTGGTCAGCTGTTGTGAAGAAAGAAGGCACGGTTTATGAAAAAATCGCAGGGGTATACACCTGGGGGAGAGATATTGCTATCATTAAAGTTAGTGCTCCAACACAACTCCCAACAGTGACCCTTGGGGATTCTGACAAGGTTCAGGTTGGCGATAGCGTATTCATTATTGGCTATCCTGGAATTGGGGTAAGTGAACTTTTCAAGCCATCATCAACTCTTGAAGCGACGGTCACGCAAGGAGTGGTAAGCGCAAAGAGAACACTGGCAACTGGTATTGAGGCAATCCAGACAGACGCTGCAATTAACCACGGAAACAGCGGAGGACCAGTATACAATGACAAAGGCGAAGTAATAGGAATCGCTACATTCGGGGCAGGACCAGAAACAGGAGTGGAAGCAATAAAATTCATGATGCCGATAAACCTTGCGAAAGAATTCATGAATGAAATAAATGTTGAGAATAAGCATAGCACTCTAGACACCAATTACGCCGAGGGATTAAATGCATTCTGGAACAGAGATTGCTACACTACGGTAGACAAGATGAGAAATGTTATTGCGATATACCCAGGTCATCCATATGCGCAGGATTACGCTACTGAGTGTGAACGCGCAATTCAAGCAGGGGAAGTACAAAAGCCAATGGATGTAGGCCAAGTAGGACTTGTTCTAACAGGCATATTAGGAGTACTAGGGATTGGAATTATGGTGGTTGTGATAATTATTGCTGTTGTTTTATTCTTCCTTGTCAGAAGGAAAAGCTCAACTACTCCTAAACAAGGTAATAAGAGTTAAGGCAGTTTAAAAAACTGCTATCTTTTCCTATTTTTTAATTTAATTCAAGCTTGCATTAGCTTATGCACCATGCCTAAAATTGTGCATTTTAGGTATTTAAAACCCTAAGAAATCGGTAAATTAAGCTTGCTCTTGGCTTGAGAATCAGATCACCTAATTCTTCTACCATCCATCCCGCTTCCATGCCTTTCATGAGCCCTTTTCCTTCTTGCTTGTGTCCTGCATTTCGTTCTCGTCCTGCTTTTTTTTGTTTTCAACAATATACCACCTGTCGGTAATAGTTAGGTTCTTCAGTATATTAAGCTTGCTTTGGTTACGCAGCTCCGATATAAATTCTGGAAAAGCGAGGGGCAAGAATGTTACCGATCTGATCGACATAATAATGACAAAATATGTATGATTTAAATATGGGAAACGGCATAATTTAAGTAGAGGTTAATGTTTATGCCAGTTTGGAAAACAAGGGAAGAGCAGCTGAAATTGGATGGAAAGACTGCCGAGGAAACAAATATCGGCTGGCTGGTGCATGGCAAGGACACTGCTATAGAAATACGAGTCCGTTGGAATAATATTCACGGGAAACCAGAAATTCAACTTACCGAGAAGAAAAGCAATAAAGTGGATATAACACTGCATTTCCGTGATATTTTCTCTGAGAAGCCTGGCAGAGAGGGCTTAAGCGTATACAAGGTCGTTGTGAAATCCCCTTACGAAGAGGAACCTGGGGAGATACGCATTGAGGAAGACAGATACCGCAACTTTAGAGATATTTTTGACCAGCCTCCCTCAGAATTCAGAGGTGAATTATCATCAGAAAAAACCGGAATGACTGTTGAGCTGCTCGGAGAGCAAGTCAAGGTTAGTGAAGAAAAACTCGTGCCTCATTCTACAAGGACTGACGTGTTAAGAGAGGGGCATGATAGACTGATTACAGCAGAAGTTTCCTATGACTTTTCTCAGACGAAAGTTACATTCACATACAAAGTGGAAGAAGATGGAAAGTTAAGGATCCATCCGCGAGGCTCTAAAATACCTGTTAGTGCGACCATAAATAGTGTTTCGAGAGCTGCTTTGGTTGAGGCTGGAATCCCAGTGATGATACGCGAGGGGGCTTCAGAAGGAGAACCTAAGGTGCTTGTTGAAGAGACCGTAGATATAAACTCCAAAGTCAAAATGATGGCGGAGTTCCTCAAGCAGCCTGGCGTGAATGAGAGAATAGAGAAGATTGCCAAGGAGAATCGTCAGGATCAAGGGAGAGCTGCGGAACTCGGAGAGAAAGGATGGTGTATAAAACAAGACTAGTTTTTTTCTATTCCTTCCATCCCTTCTGCATCATTCTGCTATCGCTCAAGTTTACTTCAAGCCCTTGAATCTAGCCCTTACCCCCTTGAAGGCATCTCTAAAAACCGAGCTGTGGAAGTCGCTGGTGTCATCGCTTGCGCTGAGCCTATCCAGCAGACCTTTTACAAATTCATTCTTTTCAGGCTTTATTTTCATGTTCCACCCTCCAGGATTAGTTATATATACAAGTAATACTTATAACTTAATCAAAAAAATACGGAAATATTACGCTTATAATGAACTATACTCAGATAATTATGTAAAATTTACGGAAGGAGGTGGTTACTTTGGAAAAAATCCTAGCAGACGAGGAGAATTTGCTGCTTCTTGAAATACTCCAGAATGACTGCAAAAAAAGTCTCAAGGAAATCGCAAGGGAGCTGGGCATGCCCATGTCCACGGTTCACGAGAAAATCAAGAAGTTCGAGAAGATGGGGCTTATAAAAAGCTACAGAGCAGTGCTTGATGAGAAAAAGCTCGGTTTTGACGTTACCGCGTTCATAATGGTGGCTACAAGATGCAGTGGAGGGGAAAAAACATTCCAGAGAAACATCGGAGAGACAGTCTCATCGTTGCCACATGTTCTTGAGACTCATACACTCAGCGGAGAATGGGATCTTATAGTCAAAGTAAAATTCAAGGATGTCCATGAACTGGGAAAATTCGTTAACGAGAGTATAAGGACCATACCAGGAATAGAGAAAACAATGACGATGGTCTCAATAGACGAAATAAAAGAGGACACAGCGCTTAAGCTCAGATGAACTATCCA
This sequence comes from Microcaldota archaeon, assembly GCA_026396385.1. GTDB lineage: Archaea > Micrarchaeota > Micrarchaeia > Burarchaeales > Fermentimicrarchaeaceae > Fermentimicrarchaeum. The sequence continues at coordinate 10,220 of JAPLWV010000041.1, forward strand.
AGCAATTTCAGAAAATCCAGCAGCTCCTTTCTGCTGAGCCCCTGCCCTGCTGTTTCAGCAAGATACCTCGAAATCTTTCCATTTTTGAAATAAACAACTGTTGGGACATACTCAACTTCGCACCTATCCCACAGCGGGTTATCATCCTCGTCAACAACAGCAATTGCAGCAGCACAATCCTTAATTTTTGTAACTCCGCTTTCGAAAATTGGCCTGAAAGCCCTGGAGTAAGGGCACCAGCTTGCAAAGAAAAGCACAAGCGCTTTTTTGTTGCCTGCTAAAAACTTATTCAACCCATCCTCATCGCTTATTTCAAGCATAATACTCACTTAGACTGCTGCATATTGCCAAAGCTTATGGTTCCCAGCCACATCATGACGAGTGAGAAAATGATGAGCACGGAGAGGTCAACATACACTGGGAATGCCTGACTCTGAGCACCAAGTATAGCACCCCTGAGGGCGTCAACCCCATAGGTGACAGGGTCTATGTAGGTTAGTGCTGACAGCCAGCTCGGGAGGTTGGAAACTGGGAACAGTGCCCCGCTGAAAAAGAAGAGCGGCCATATAAGAAAGTTTATTACAAGGTTGAATGCTTCCTGATTCTTGAGGTTGGAGCCTATCACCAGGCCGAGGCTGACCATTGCGAAGGATGTTAAAAGCAGGATGAGCAGCGAGTATACGAATACCAGAGGTGTTATAGGAATCCCTATAAATAATCCCAGTATGAGCAGAATGAGGGATTGCATCATAACATCAGTGCATCCTCCCAGCATCTTCCCAACGAATATGCTTGTTCTGGAGACAGGTGCAACCAGCACTTCCTTGAGGAAATCAAGCTTCCTGTCCCATATTATGTATATCCCATAAAAGATGGATGTGAAAAGTAGCGACATCACCAGAACTCCTGGATAAATGAAAGTCTGGTAGCTGACCCCCTGCAACGAAACACTTGCCCCAAGGCCTGAACCAAAGACAAGCAGCCACAGTATTGGTGACACAAATGAGGAGATGACCCTCTCCCTTTCCCTGAGGTAAACCTTCACTTCCCTCAGCCAGACTGCATATATCGCATCCCCGTCTATCATCTGTTCACCTCTGCATGCGCCACCCTCTCCCAAAATCCACCTTCCTCTTCGCCGCTCCTTATTTCCTTTCCGGTATAATGTATGAAAACGTCATTCAGACTCACCTGCCTTACCTCAACTGAGTGTATCTCCCCAACCTTGCAGAGCAGTTTCTGGAGGTTCTTGCTCACATCCTTGATTTTTATCTGCACCGTGCCGTCCTTCATCTCAGCTTCTGTAACGAAGCTGAGTTTCCTTATTCTCTCCAAATTAGGCTCATCCATCTTGAGCAAAACTATATCGCCGCCAACCTTTTTCTTCAGGTTTGCCGAATTATCCAGAACGACAATTTCGCCAGCATCCATTATTGCAATCCTATCACAGAGCATATCTGCCTCTTCCATGTAATGCGTTGTGAGGACCATTGTCGTCTCATTCTCCTCGGACAGCTTTTTGATATAACTCCAGATGTGCTCTCTTGTCTGCGGGTCCAAACCAAGGGTGGGCTCGTCAAGGAAAAGCACCTTTGGGTGGTGCATCAGCCCCCTGGCAAGTTCCAGCCTTCTCCTCATCCCACCCGAATAAACGCGGGTTATATCATCAGCCCTATCCTCTAAACCTACAAGGCTTATGACCTCATCTATCCTCTTTTTCCTTATCTCTCTTGGTATCTTGTAAAGCATGGCATGCATCTCCAGGTTCTCCCTGCCTGTCAGCAGGTCATCAACGCTGGGCTCCTGGAAAACTATGCCAATTGAAGACCTCACCTTGGAGGGCTGCGTTGCGATATCAAATCCATTCACCTTTGCGGCACCTGAGGTCGGCTTGAGGAGTGTGCACAGCATCGATATTGTTGTGGTTTTCCCCGCACCATTCGGGCCAAGGAGACCGAATATCTCGCCTTCCTCAATCTCCAGATTGAGTTTGTTCACAGCCGTCAGGTTTCCAAATTTTTTAGTAAGGTCCTTAGTAGTTATAATCATAGCGGCAATATTATAGAAAGGAAATGATAAAAGCGTATCTAGGAGTTTAGATTGTGACTACCGTATCGCAGAACTGGGAGACCTGCGCAAGGAATTTCTCATCACTCTCCTTCTCAAGCAGGAATACTATACCTGTTATTCCAAGCAGTCTCATCTTTCCGGTAAGAGAATGCATGAACCTCAGCACAGTATCCGCATCATTGTAGACGAGCATGGTGCTTATTGAATCTATGAAGACAAACCTCTTCTCCCCGGATAGGCGCAGCATTGCCTGCTCAATGAGTATTGAAAGCTCAGTAAGATTCTTCGGGGAGCTCACGTAGAAGCACCTGTAATTGTTGCACCTCTCTGCTTTACCCCCGGCGCTCTCAGTTATCAAATCTATGAAAAATAGTCTCGATAAGTCCAGTCCCTGATCCTCAATAGTTTTCTTCAGGGTGCTGTAAGGTCTGTTGAAAGTAATATAGGTGCCACACATATTCTTGTTTGTTACGAGGACTTTCAGTGCAATCTCCTGTGCAATGCTATACACGTCAGCTGTTGACAATATAAGCGCTATGAATTCCATCGGAAGTTTATCGAGTTTCTCCTCAATCTCCTTCCTAGAGTTTTGTTCCATCGTTTATACCTTAAGTTTACTTAATTTAAATATCTTTTCATGCTAATGCTGAAAGGATTCCCTCAGCAATGAGGACTAAGAGAAAAACTGCAGGTATAATCACCAATTCAACTGCAGCTTGTCCCCTCATAGACCCTACAACCTTCCAAAAACAGAATCTTTGGGGAATACTACTATGCCTTTCTCACAGAATTTGAATGGACATATCTTGTCGGAATGCTTCGTTCCTCTCATCTTCAGTATCTCCAAAGCTCTGACTTTCATATCCTGTTGCCTAGCGTAGTAAAGCAGCAGAACTCCATCGGAGAGGAATTCAACCCCTGCCTCATCCCTCCTGCTGCCGAATTGTAGTATTATCTCAGAAACTATCATGCTGGTGCAGCTCCAATCCCTCAGCCTGTTGAAAAGCGATAGCACAGCCTCCCTACCTTCAAATGGGGTTTTGAATAGCATGGAGTATGATGTCAGCGAGTCTATGCCTATCCTCTTTGCCCCCATAGAATCAATGGCATCCTTAATGATGCCGCCGCCTTTTATTATCTCAGCAATCTGCTGCGGCTTGTACTCGACAAACCGGAAAAGATTCTTCTCCTCAAGCTCCTTCAAATCCCATCCATACTGCATGGCATGCTTGTATGCCGATTTCTTACCCTCCTCAAAAGTTATGAAAATTCCAGGCTCTTTGTACTGCACTGCTCCGTTATAAAGAAACTGGAGCAACATGGTTGTTTTACCACTCCCCGCATCGCCGCACACGAGTACTACACTGTTCCTCTCAAACCCGCCCTCTATAAGATCGTCCAAGCCCTCTACTCCTGATGGTACTCTCTCGCCTTCAACTTCATATTCGCGTTTTGGAACTGCTCTCATATGATACCTGGCTCTTCGCTGTTTCTCATTTTTTCCCATGCAATTACCTTTAGCAAAACTCCTTATTAACCTTAGCTTACCGCTGTTACTTCCCTATCCCGCCAGGCTTGTTCACGACAATCGCTCCCTGAAGACGCCAATGGCTTTCATTTAATCACACACTGACGAGTATTCCACCAATAACTATCAAGATAGCTCCAACGATAACTTTTATTTTTTCTGTGCTTCCAGGTAGTTCCCCGAGGAGGATTATACCCAGAGTTACTGCCACTAACGTGTTAGTGTTATACACTGGAGTCAAACGAGTGACGTCTGCCCCGCTGTTCAAAGCGATGTATGTTATTATCATCCCGGCAGCCCATAGCACACCAGCCAGTATTGCTAGTGCCAAGGTGGTTGGGTTGTTTGCTAGTTTTGGCACTCCGCCGGAGAAGGAGTAAAGCAGGAATACTATCGCAATGCCGATCAGCATTAAAAAGACTGCCGCATGGATGTTCAATCCAAAATATTTTTCGCTGGTGACAACCTTGGATACCACTACATAAGTCCCAAAAAGCAATGCTGCTATCACTCCATATAATATCCATGTCTCCATCGAAACACCTCTATCCACTCCCTATTTTTCGGTTTGAAACATATTTTTTCAGAATCTCCTTGGCGTATTCATGCTTGTCAACCTTCACTGCAAAGAACCCGTGCTTTGCTTTTTCACCCATAAAGTATATGTTCTGTATGCTTATCCCCTCTTCCGACAGCATCCTGCTTATCTTCCCTATCTCGTCAGGCTTGTTCGGAATTCTCAGCACAAGTATCTCCGAGCTTATCACCGTGAAGCCCGCCTTCTCAAGCAGTGAAACTGCAGCAAGCTCATTGGAGAAGGTCATGTGAAGAACGGCAATGCCAGCAACAGCCTCCCCTGAAAGAAACTCTATGTTTATGCCATTCTCGCCCATCATCTCAGTTATATCCGCCAGCAGGCCCACCCTATCCCTTGCGAATATGGTTATCTCCTTCATGATGATATCTCTCAACTACTATTCTGGCACTTCCAACATTTAAATATTAATATACCTTCAAACAATCTTCTACCTATGGCCAAGAAGAAAGGCAAGCAGAGCGAATTCGACCTTCGTTTAATCATCATAGGCCTTATCTCGGGAATGTTCGCAATTTTCAGCGTGATGTGTATACCCTGCATAATGGCAGCATACCCGTCAATAGGATTGTTCTTCGCTTTCCTTGGAGTGCTCTCCATACTCCTATCACGCTACAGCTGGGTCCTGCTAGCAATTGGGGTGCTGCTCATAGCAATCGCCATGCTGCTCCAGGTTTCAAGAAAGAATAAGTGCGAATAATTTATATATCTTCATGCAAATAGGTGAACAATGAGGGATAAAAGAACAGTGAGAAAGAAAACTCAGGAAAGAAAAGAAAGCAGCAGTTGGAAACTTTCCCTGCTATCGCTTCTGCTTCTGGTACTCTTCGTTATGCTCGTCTATTACCAAACTTTTTCTGGCTTTAAACTATACATTGATGACGCTGACGCATATTCATACAGGGCAGTCATACCACCGATGTTCATCATAATGCTCATATTCTTCTACAGGAATGACTTGCAGGTTGATAAGGATCCCAACAAGCTTTTGCTTGCCCTTCCACTCTTTGCAATTGCAGCAGCTCTTCTCTACTCCGCGGATTATTGGCCCCTTTACGTGCTGGATACGCTCTCTCTGCCCTTCTTTGTCGCAGGTAGCATTCTGCTGTTCTTCAGCATCTCCACTCTCAAAAAAATGCTCTTCATGCTTTTCTACCTCTTCCTGCTCTGGGCTCCGCTTTTCCAACCACTTGTATCAATGCAGCAAACCCTGACAAACTTAACAACTGACTTTGTCGGTCTTCCTTTCAGTGTGCTAAACTTCCCAATAGAGCGCCATGGAAACATCTTCAGCTCAGGCTCAAAGGTGTCTCTTGATGTGGCCCCGGAGTGTGTTCCGCTGAGCGCCATGATTGCGCTGTTCTGTTTCCTGATTCCATTTGCATATGTTGCAGTAGGAGATATCAAAAACAGGTTGCTATGGCTCGTGGTATGGATCGCCGGTGGATGGGTGCTTAATTCGCTCAGGATATTACTGGTGCTTCTCATCTGGTATTACTCAGGAGTCTCCGCAGCTCTGCAGGTATTCCATGCACTAGGCGGGAACATAATTTTCGATTTGACGCTGGTAGCCTCTCTACTATCCTTCAGGTATTTCTCCCTTAAATTTCCGCTGTGATATCTCTAGAGATCCGAATTGCTAGATTAATCTTTCACCCTAGGTTGATGCATCAGAACTTTATTGTTCGTTTGAGTCTACAACAACTTGCTGAACCTTCCCTCAAGCTTCTTCAGCACATGTGGCAGTGTTGTGTACTCCATATCCTCAAGCGGAAGCCTGTGCGGCTCGAACGGGCCATGCCTTCTCATATAGTCCGCAATTTCTGCAGCCTTCCACCTGTTGTAGTCGTATACGGGGTCATCAAACATATCATTCGGCCCTACGAGCTGTCCATCCGCAACCTGGAAGCCTAGCCCAATAAGCCTTGGCGGGCCATCAAATCTGGTGCATTTGGCATCCTTCACTCCCACCGGCATTAAAGGACCATTGTGGGAGCCTCTCATCCAGCCAGAAACCAGATGCGGGAAGCTGAATCCCTCCAGGACTTCTCCAACTGCAGGAAGGCCCGACTGCGCCCTCACAATTCCGCAGGGGTCATCCTTGCCCACGTATTCACCGGCAATCTGGAATAGCTTATCGGTGCTTATGCACGCAACCGGCTCGTCTTTCGGCAACTTCCCTCCCGGTTTGGGGAATATTCTCTTTATCACGTACCTGCTCTTCGCGCCAATCAATGCAAGAATATCATACATTTCCTCAGGTGCGCTCATCACAACTTTCTTGTGTTCCAGTATATCCCATATCTCAAACACAAACCCTCCATGAAGTGAAGCGTCTATCACCAGTCCAGCCGTATTGAAAGGGTCTGCAAAAATCTTGTAGATTGGGAGGTTGAACGCCCCGGGCTCTGTCTTGTCCATCATGAATGCAAGTATAGGCTCTGCCTTCCTCTCTGTGAACTCCATCTCAGCGCTGCCCGGACCCATGCCCTTTACATTTCCGCAGAATGCATCCTTCAGCAAATCCTGCCCTGCTCCGTAGAGGTGCATCTTCTTGGCAAGGTTTGCGCATTCGACAAATGTATCCCACGCAAGCTTGTGTACCTTCGGATTGTCAACTCCGTGCTTATGCGTCATTATCAGCTCAGTATCATCACCGCAGTGCGTCACCCTGAAGTCTATGAGAAGACCTGCCTTCTGCGCCTTCTCCATTCTCCTCTCCGCTACTTTGAGAGTGTCCTCATGCACTAATGAGTGACCTGCATAGCTCCCAATATCGGCTTTTATCAAGCTGAAAGTAGTTTTCCCTGCCATAGATACCACCAAGTAGGTATGGTAAGTTAAGGCATTTAAATATATGGATATAGAATATAGGAAAGAGCTTGTCGCTCATGGGTCCGGCGGATAGGGATGCAAAAGCAGCTGCTTTTGCACTATAACCCGTAGCTTAGTTTGGTCGGAGCACTCGGCTGATAACCGGGGGGTCGTGCGTTCAAATCGCACCGGGCCCATTTCTATTTTTCTGCAGTCTCATTAGCTTTAAATAATTCTGCTACATTAATAGCCAGCATATGGAACTTGCTGTTAGTATCAGGAAGCTGTCAAAAAAATACGGAGATTTCCTCGCCCTCGATAACATAAACCTTGATATAGAAGAAGGCAAGCTCTTCGCCATCCTGGGGCCTAACGGGGCTGGGAAGACAACACTGCTGCGCATTCTAACCACCCAGTTTGAGCCCACAGCAGGAGAGGCTTTCGTGCTGGGAAAAAATGTGGTGAATCAAAGCGAAGGACTGCGGAAACTCATCAGCTATGTACCCCAAGAGATGAGTGTCTGGACAGATATCAGTGGATATGAGAACCTCCTGATATACTCAAAAATATACGGGCTGCCTACTGCAACAAGAAAAGATTCCATAAAGGATTCTCTGGAGCTGATGGACCTTACAGATGTTGCAAATAACTTGGTGAGCACATACTCCGGAGGAATGATAAGGAAGCTGGAGCTGGCATGTGCCATAATGATTAAACCAAAAATACTATTCCTGGATGAGCCAACTATCGGGCTGGACCCTGCTACCAGGAAAACAATCTGGGAAAAGCTGAAGGCATTGAACAGGGAAAGCGGTATGGACGTGTTCTTCAGCACCCACTACATGGACGAAGCTGACAACTATGCCGATGAGATTGGGATAATAAACCGTGGCAAGCTCATCAAGGTCGCCTCACCGGATGAGTTGAAGCGTTCGGTAGGTTATGATCGCATAGAAATTGAAACTGACTCGGAGTTGAGCAAGCATGCCCTAGCTGATTTGAAGAAGCTGAATGGTGTAAAGAAGGTTGAGCTAGAAGGAAATGAGGTGATGATATCAGCAAAGGACAGCGCTGCATTGCTTGACGTAATCATAGAATGCCTTCTAGCGAACAAGGTGCATGTCAAAAAAATCTCAGCCCGCCAGCCCACCATTGACGATGTTTTCCTGAAATATGCAGGAGCGAAGGAATCCAAGAAAGCTCCTGTGCAACTTGCTGACGTGAAGAGATTCCGGGACAGGATAAGGAGGGGATGAGTTGAGGGATTACATACGAATCATGCTTTCAATGATTGAATTGGAAATCAGAAGGATTATGCATGACAGGACTGAGCTTTACCTAAGGGCAGTCCAGCCTATGTTATGGCTGATCATCTTCGGACCTGTGATGGGGTCTCTCAAGGTCATACCAACCGGCGGAGTCCCATATACCGATTATATAATGCCGGGGGTTCTTGTCCAGTCAACAACTACCGTTGCCATATTTTTCGGTCTGGTGATGATATGGGAGCGAGAATCTGGCATACTAAAGAAGCTGGTCTCATCACCTTCACCTGGCTTCGCCATTGTTGTCGGTAGGTCTATGGCGGCAGGAACAAGAGCGCTGTTCCAGGCGCTGCTCATCATACCTTTTGCAGTACTTATAGGTGTGAGACTGCTCCCGAATTTTCTCTACATTATTCTCGCACTCGTAATAGTCTTTGTGGCATCCAGCGGATTCGCAGCCCTCTCCATCCTCATTGCATCCATACTAAAAACTAGGGAGAGGTTCATGGGGCTTGGTCAGGTCATAATACTGCCCATGTTCTTCGGGAGCAATGCCCTCTACCCAATAAAATCCATGCCGCCATTGCTTCAGCTATTTGCCAGCATAAACCCAATGACGTACATAGTGGATGCAACAAGGGGTCTGCTGATTACCGGGGACACGTCGCAGTTGGCTGTTGATGTTGTCGCAATACTAATTTTCGATGCATTGCTCTTCCTGCTGGCATCGTGGAACTTCAAGAGGATAATTGAATAAGGTCGATAGCAGATAATCTTTATATTCCAAGCGCTCCAATCTACTTCCATGGACTTGGGTGTGGAGATAAAGGAGCAGGGAAAGAACTATCTTGTTAACTATGAGAACGCATCCGGCTGGATGAGAAGCCTGAGCAGGCTCATTGAAGATGAGGTTGTATTCAGCCTGAAGGATGCGCGAGAGCTTCTAAAGCAGAAGGGCGATGCTGTTGTTTACGAAGTCTTCAACCTCTGGAAGACTATCCCAAAAGTTAGGGAGATGTCTGAGAAGACAGGCATAAACTGCGATATAACTGTTTTAAACTACGGAGTCATCTCCCCCTCTGATTCCGGGGAGCTGTTCTTCACCTATGGACACAGACACGAAAAAGAATACTCCGAGGTCTACACCCTTCTTGCGGGGGAAGTTTTCCTAGTCTCCTACGAGGAGAGCAGGCAGAAGGTGACAGTGATGCATATGGAAAAGGGAGATGAGGTGCTCATCTCGCCAAGCTCAATCCACAGGCTCCACTGCGGGCGGAATGGCGCGGTTGTCGCTGGGCTTGTCCCAAAGGAGGCTGGGCATGATTACAATGTTGTGAAAGGAAGGGGCATGCCCTACAGCGTGTTCCTTAAGGACAACAAATACGAATACCCCAAGAATCCGAGGTTCAAGGATGTTGAGCTGGAACTCTCAGATGCAAGCAGCGGTATGACTCTGCAATCTTTCTTTGACACTCCTGATGAAGTGAAGAAGCTGCTGGGAATGAAGTAACTAAGCTTCGTACTTAGCAGTGTATGTTCCCGTAATTATTCTAACTAAAGTAGTGTCCGTCTCTGTGTAGTTTATGTATATCTTTCCGTTGTACACCGCACCAACTGTTCCAGTCAGAGCTCCACCATTTGCATTACTGCAGTTTGTCATGTTTATGAATGAGTTAGCAGTAGGGTTCCCCACTGTTACCTGACTTCCGGAAGATACTGTTAGGTTATTACTGCCACCGTACAGGATTTTCCCGCTGGTTGGGAAAGCTATACTTGAGTTCTGTGTGCAGATTACACCCGTTATCATTATAGTCTTGCCTGTGCCTTGGCCTATTGTCAGGTAAAGCTTTCCAGTTGTCTTCAGCTGGTTAGTCACGCATGTGATTCCTGCTTTATATCCTACAAATTACTTCCGTAATTACGAAGAATGAATTCTCCTCTGCAATATTTTAACAATCTCCATTGCGAAGAATGCCGTGCTTGAAACGATGAGGATTACCACCCAGTCATTGACGGAGAGCGGCACTGTTTTGAAAAACGGCTGTAGGGGAGGCAGGTAGATTACCGCAAGTTGCAGTATGAATGACGAGGCAGCTGCCACTATGAGCGAAGGGTTGGAGAATACCCCAGCTTCAAGCAGGGTTGCCCTCTCATCCCTGTATGCGAATGCAACAAACAACTCAAACATGACAATGGTGGTGAAGGCAACTGTCATGGCGAGGTTGAGGTTCCCTGTCTTGTTGTAGTAAATTCCGAAAACCATGAGCGTTCCTATGCAGATGAGCAGTCCAACCATCGCTATGCTGGGGAGCATCGGATTCACTATATCCTCCTTGGGATTCCGTGGAGGTCTTTCCATTATGTTCAAAGAAGTTGGGTCAACCCCAAGCGCAAGCGCAGGCAGCCCATCTGTCACAAGGTTCATCATTAGAATCTGAGGCGGGTTGAGAGGAATTGGGAGGTTGAGCAGAGGAGCCAAGAATATTGTGAGAACCTCACCGGCGTTGCACGAGAGCAGGTACCTTATAAACTTCTTTATATTATCAAAAATCCCCCTCCCCTCCTCAACAGCAGCAACTATCGATGCAAAATTATCATCGACAAGGATCATGTCACTGGCTTCCTTCGAAACATCTGTCCCCGTAATGCCCATGGCAACCCCAATATCAGCCATTTTCAGGGCAGGTGCATCATTGACCCCGTCCCCAGTCATGGCAACTATATGCCCCTTGGCTTTCAGCGCTTTCACAATCATTATCTTGTGCTGCGGGGATACTCTTGCGTAAACTGCGACCTGCTCGACTACTTTTTCAAGCCCCTTCTCGCCGAGCTTGTCCAGCTCCTCTCCTGTAAGCACTTTTGAATCCTTCTTGATCATGCCTAGCTCTCTTGCAACTGCAACCGCAGTTATCTTGTGATCTCCAGTTATCATCACGACCCTTATGCCCGCCCTCTCGCATCTCTTCACCGCATCAAAAACCTCCTCTCTTGGCGGGTCCATCATTCCTATGAGTCCAACAAAAATCATGTCCCTCTCAACTTTCCCAGGCGAGTAG
>JAPLWV010000030.1 GCA_026396385.1 Microcaldota archaeon
ATCGAGGACTTGGTGAAATTCAGGGAGGATGTTGAGACGAACAGGGCGGCAGCCCAGCTGAAGCTTGGAAAGTTGAGGGAAATGCCGAGGCCTGATGCACTGTCAGTGGACAAATGGGAGAGGGAGGTCGCAAAGCAGAATGAGATGCTCGCAAGGTTGTCTGCAGGTGAGAAACCTTTGGGAACAATAATGTATGCTATGACAACCGCGGTTGGGGTGAGTGCAGAGGCAGCAATGGCGGCAGCGAAATCGCAGGCAAACGAGTTAAAGGCAACTTTCTCCAATGCGCTCAACATTGAGATAGTGACCCTTATCGGAGAAGATTTGAAGAAATGTTTCGAGTGGGAGGTCGCAATTCCGCCATCACCTAAAGATTTAAAGGCTTCAATATAAAGGTGTTATTCATGGGAGTACTGAGGGTCCAACCAATCATGAGTAGAGAATTGGCAAGAAGGCCACTCTTTGTTAGGCCTCCCGAGCCACCTGCAGAGTTCATTGCCCTTGACCCATCAAACTCCATCTATGTTGGAAAGACAAAAATATTCCACATGCCTTTCAACTGGTCATATGAGTATCTCACCAACCCGCATATGTGCGTAGTTGGGATAACCGGCGCTGGAAAGTCATACTTCGTCAAAACGTTCCTCTCAAGAGCTGCCTTTGTGTGGGGAACCAACGCAATAATAATCGACTGGGCAGGCGAGTACAGAGCATGGGTGAAGCAGGCCGGTGGCAGAATAATCTCCCTTGGGAAAGGGGACTTCATCAACCTGCTTGACTTGGGGGGGATGAAGCCGCTTGACAGGGTGAAGCAGATAATCAGAACCCTGGAGATACTCACGGATATCAGCCAGTACCCGGAGCAAAAGAGGCTTACTGAGGAAGCGCTTGAGAAGACATACGAAGAGGCAGGCTTCAAGCTCACTGAAACTGAGCATAAGGATTCGGCGGGCAACCCCATCAATCCGCCTACTCTTAAGGAAGTCGTGAGGATACTTGAGGACAGACTCAAATCAGGTTCCTATGCATTTCCCGCAGAGCTTGAAAATGCAGTATACCGGCTGAGGAACTTCTGCAGGCCAGGTGAGGACTACTTCGCGCAGCAGAGCACAGTGAAGCTTGAGGAGCTGACCGAAGTCGGACTGGTCGATGTTGACCTGAGTGGCTTACCCGATGAGGTCATGAGGGGTCTTGCAGGCCTGTTCGTACTCCAATTCTTGAAGGAGAAGATGAGAGCAACTGGCTGGACCGCTACAAAAGGTTTGAAAGTGCTCGTTGTGCTTGATGAAGCGTGGAAAATAGCAAAGGATGAGAGGTCGGATGCCATAATGATTGTAAGAGAGGGAAGAAAGTATAACTTCGGGCTCATAGTTGCATCCCAGAACCCGACGGACATACATGAGGCGATTTTCTCAAACGTTGGAACCTCCTTCATATTGAGAGTGAAATTCCAGAGCTTCTTGGATTACATCCAGGGTTCATTGAACTTCAGCGATTTCATAAGGGCAGAGATAACCAAGTTCGGTGTGGGGCAGTGCGCTGTGAACATGGCATTCCAAACGACCACAAGATTCCCGGAGACATTCCTACTGGAAAGGGTGCATGGAGAGGAGCCCCTCGAGGAATACTTCCTGGATGTTGTATCATTGCTCACCCAGGCTCAGCTCTCAGATGAGGATATTCCCAAGAACTACTCATTTGAGAAGAATGAACTCAAGAATAAGCTCACTGAGTTCGGAATGGACGACATACGTGCATCAGAACTGATAAACACTTTCAACAGGAGCAACAAGCACATGGACATCCTCACTTTCGTGGAGTTCCTTGAGAAAAATGACCTTGCAAGGTCTAATATAACTTCCTTCCTAAAAGGAGTTGGTATGGAAGACACCATGATAATTGATATACTCAACAAGATATATGCGAAGGGTGGAGAATAGGTGGAATATTGGCAAAATCGTATCCCTTTGACAAAACCGAGCTTAGAAAGAAGCTCAAGCAGTTCGGCCTGAGCGATGCGCATCTTGAGGAGGTTATGACCCTCTTCGATAGGAAGAACAGGCGCATGGATGTTGTTACATTTGTGCTAACCTTGGAAAAACTCGGAGCCAGCAGGACGCAGGCCTCCAATTTCCTTAAAGAGATTGGAATAGAGGAGACAGTTCTCATGACCATATCCTCAAAGGTGGATTTCAAGAAGGCTGGCGTTGATGACAAGAAAGTCCAGGAAGTTATTCTTAAAGGATGATTGAATGAAAAAATCAATTTGTATCGTATGCAAAGGGGAGAAGAAGGGGGAGAGGGTAGAGGATGACATCTATATTGAAACAATGAGGAAGATAAAGAACAGGCTTCATATCGCAGCGAATAACACTCTAGTGGTATGCAATGATTGCATGCAGAAAGCTGAGGAGAAGAGGCGCAGGTTTGAAAGAACACTGATGACTTGGGGAATTCTTGCGACTTTGATTTTCGTGATGCTCATTCTTATCTCGCATAGCCTGATGTCCTTATTCCTGGCAATCATAGTGTCAATCATAGTCGCGCTGGTTTTCATGTCGATTGCTTTCCTGTCTTCATACTTCCCAAAGGTTGAGAAACATGGTGGAAAAAAAGGAAGAGTTGGTAGCCGAAAAGAAGGAGCAGAAGCCCGCACCTGAGAAGAAGGAGCAGCAGAAGAAGGATCTGAAGGACGAGGTCCCTGCGCCGCAGGTGAAAGGCTTCAAGCTTCCTGCCAGAAGAATAAAGGACCTTAGCGAGATAACAAATATGCTCTCCGCCCTCAGCTCGCTGCAGCTTTCAGTTGAAGGGGATTATATAGTGGCCCTCAACGTGGAGAGCAGGGATATAAAGAAGAACCCGTACTTATTCTCGATAGTTTACTTCAAGCCCAATGAGATCGAGATGGACTATACTCTAGTCCCAGGCATCAGCCAGAGAAAGAGGAAAATAGAGGTCTTCAAGCACTTCCTGGACATTCTAACTCTTGTGGGGAATACCTATGAGATAGACCACAAGCAGTTCTACCAGGTCATAAGAAGCGCCTTGACGGATATAACGGAATTCGCCTCATCCACCTATGACGAGATATACTCCAAGTATGATATACTGAACAGTGAATCCCTATACCTGCAGAGGAAGATTGAGACTCTTAGTGCCTCTCTCTCAAAACTCACAAATGAAACCTTCGAACTAAAAGCAAAGAATGATGAGCTGGTCCTAAGACTCAAGGAACTTGAGTCCCCTTCGGATGATACTCTCAGAGTGAAGATACAGGAGTGGCTTGAGCTTCACCACAACGAGATAAACATTACTGAGTTCGCAAAAATATATAATGTACTAGAGTCTCGCGTTGAGCATCTACTTAATTCGATGGTAACTCAAGGTTATCTAGAGTCCATAGGGTGAACTAATGGAGCAACTCCAGGACAAGGAAAGCATACTGGAATCTAAAGTTAAGAAGGAGACGTACCTTCTGCGCTCTAGAAGGAGGTTCAACAACACAAAGCACTTCATAATGAAAAAGAGGTATAAAGAAGAGGAGAATGAGCTCAACAGGAGAGTAGTTGCGATTCTCAAAAGATTTGGGTTACTCAAAGAGGGCGAGAGATGAGGAGGAGGAATATACTCATAACTATAATGGCATATCTCCTAGTCCTCATCATCATATTCTTCGTCTTCAATATTAATCCAAAACCGCCTCCACCCATGAATGTAACCCCAAGTATTGAATTCACGATTGTTGATTCAGGTGTGCTGGATTACGGGAATCCCATGTTAAACGCCCACGGTCCGCCAGAATCTGGACACCAGAATATCATATACATACTCTCCCAGCTGAATGGAAAGGACATAAGAGACACAACAGTGGATGTAAAGCTGTTTCAGGACGAGGTTCCTAAAGACATATACCTGCTGGATTACTCCAGCTCCAGCTCACCAGGTTGCACTGAATGCGAGGGCCTGGGTGACTTCAAGAAATCGCTGGAAAGAGATTTGAAAGACTATGGGCTGATAGATGAAAACTCAACGTTAAACCAGAAAAAATTATACCAGCTCGACAGTTTGACCCGACGCTCGATAATAATTGTCCCAACCGGCAAGATACCCAGCCAGCTTGTGGGGCTTGAAAGCGGCGCTGACTTGGAAAGGCTGATGAACAGGGGATTCGTCATAGTATTCATAGGTAGCGAGCTGGACGAGGCCCTCAACAGCAACGGGTCGGTTTCGCCGATACCTCGCTCTCAGTTCATTCAGTACAACATAAGCTACCAGAAGAGGTTCGACCTACTCGCATGCCCCGATGTCTATAAATTCAAAAATCCTGCTTTCTCCATCTCCAGCAACATTTACTGTGCCATTTCATTCACGAAGAGCAATGATGGTTACTTCGTAGTCTTCCCAAGGAGCATTGATATAGGTTGGGGCTATAATGGCAACGATGCTGCAGCTGACGTAAGCCGTGCCATATACGACGTGGTGTGGCAGCAACCCCTCACTGTTGGCAGCCTGAGAATTTCCGCACACAATATTAATGAGACGAGCTCCACTCCGTCAATGATATACCTACAGCCTTCACCCTATCAAACCGGCTGGGCGAATGTGTATCTCAAGACCAACTCCTCCAACAATACTCAAATCTACTACAATTTATTAAGCAAGAGGGTAACCAACACGGTCAATGGTAATATGTACCATAGGTCAAAGGCAGTCAGCGGTGAAAGGGATCTCATAATAGATTTCAAGCTCAATGAGGACTTTACAAGACCCAAGGAAGCCAACCTTAGCGTGTATGCATACAAGGACAACAAGTTCGTCAGGAAAGAGTTTGTCCAGACTATAAATATCCAGAAAGAATACACGCGTTCAACCATATTCACTGTTAGTTTTGAGCCAGGGAACTACACGCTGAGGGCAGAGGATGATGACCACTACGTCTACGCCCAATCATTCCTTAGTGTTCCGCCAGTGGATATCAATCTTGGTCTTGCTATATGGGATGCAGAGAACCCATTATTCTTCTTCTCAGCAACTCTGCCGCAGGACCCGATATCGTCAGCCCCTGACCGCCCAACTGAGCCAGTTACCGGGAGGGTGGTGTTAATAAACCTGAACAACTCCCCAACCAAGGATTTGCTGGACACCCCCTTCTTGACAACGACGGACTCCAATGGCGCGTTCAATTATACCTCCCCCGCTGTGCTTCCCTTTGGAAACTATACATTCAAGATAAACGTTAGCGG
>JAPLWV010000031.1 GCA_026396385.1 Microcaldota archaeon
GGTCAGGCGGCCATTGAGTATCTGATTATACTTGCAGTGGTTGTTATAATAGCCCTCATTGTCATTGGTGTTATTGGAGGATTCCCAGGCATGACAAGGGGAGTGAGTGAGAGGGATTCTGCTGCATACTGGGCTGGCGCAGATGTCGGCATAACGAGGTATTATGTAAAAGGAACTGGTGATGCTGTGAGCTCTCAACTGGTTATTAGGAACAACAGGCTATTCACAATAAACTTGACAAGCATAACATTTGACGCAGGGGCCAATTTAGTGAATGGCACCTCAATAGCTAGCGGATTTCTTATATCGCCGGGTTCAGCTGTGCTGGTGGTTCTAAACTTTACTCCTGGAGCACCATGCTCGAGCACGCAGTCCTTCTCTAAGAATGCCGTGATACTTTATAAGGATGCAACCTATGGTGTGGCATACACATTCACTGGGGAGAAGCCGTTGGTTGGAACCTGCCAGTAGAGTCTTTTGATTTTTTATTTTCTTTTTTAATTTTTACAACTCTTAGCACAAGCTATTTAAAGATTTAATGAGAAAAGGATCTACTCATTTTTAGAGGGTAACTATGGGAGAATTCACCACACCAGGAAAACTGCTTGGTACAGAGGAGGAGTTCATTTGCGGAGAATGCGTATACGGCGATGAGGGGAAACTCCATGCACTCTGCACCGGTGAGGTTTCTGTTGACAAGCAGAAGGTAGTTTCTGTAAAACCTTCCAATGCGGTCCCGAAGATGGTTGGGCCTGGCATGGTGGTTTACGGAAGGGTTGAGGACATATTCGAGCCAATAGCACTCGTCAAGCTGGAGCCGCTCGAAGTACAGGGCGCGAGGCAGACGCAGGGCGACTACCTAAGCGTGTTGCACGTCTCAAACATAAGAAGGGATTATGTGGAGAGCTTGAGGGGCGAAGTGAGAGTTGGGGACGTGATAAAGGCGGTTGTTTCTGAGATAAGAAGGGGGGAGGTATATCTTGACATAAGAGGTGCTGACTTAGGAGTTGTAAAGGCGTACTGCAGCAGATGCAGAAACCCTCTCTATCTACGGGACAGGGTGCTGGTGTGCAAAAACTGCGGTAACAGAGAGAACAGGAAGCTCTGCAAGGAATATTCTGCTATTGAGAGGTGATGTTTTGAAACTCCATGTAATCAAAAAAGATAAGAATTTTCTTGAGGTAGTGCTTGAAGGCGAGGAGCACAGCTTCCCGAACCTGCTGAGGGAGACTCTGATTGAGGATGATGATGTTGAATTCGCTTCCTACGTGATGGAGCATCCGCAGCTGGGCAATCCAAAATTGATTGTGAGGACAAAAAGCAAAACACCCGAGGCTGCAATAAAGAGCGCTCTTAAGAAAATTGAGAAGAAGGCTTCTGATTTCGAGGCGCTTCTAAAAAAGAAATGATACAATGAAGGCAGGAGCAAGAGTGCTTGGCATTGATGATTCGCCCTTCACGCAAAAAGATGACAGAGTGCTTGTTGTTGGCGTGGTGTGGAGGAGCGGTATTGTGGAGGGGGTACTGAGCACCTATGTGAGGAGGGATGGCCTGGACAGCACTGAAAAGATTGATAGGATGGTGGAAAAATCGAAATTCCGCCCCCAGATAAAGCTTATTGTCATTCATGGCTTGATGCTCGCTGGTTTCAACATCGTGGATATAAATGGGCTCAACAGAAGACTATCACTGCCGGTAATTGCTGTGACTAAGAAGAGGCCGCACAGGAAGGAAGTCAAGGATGCGTTGAAGAAGTTTACTGATTGCGAGAGGAGATGGGAACTCGTAGAGTCGGCTGGGAAGGCAATGAAGGTTGGAAGGGTTTACGCTCAACTCTCTGGCATCAGTGAAAGGGATGCGAGGAGCTTCCTTTCATCCTTCGAAAGCGTTCCCGAGCCGGTGAGGCTCGCACACCTGATAGGTTCTGGGATTATAAGAGGGGAATCGCATGGAAAAGTATGAGAAGTTGCTGAAGGAAAATTACGGTTATATCATGATACTTGTGCTGCTGTTGCTGTATATCCTTAGCAAACAGCCTCTTGTGGCTCTGCTTGTGGCATTCTCAATAGTGGCGCTTTTCTTCTATGAGACATACCGAGGGGTAAAGGAGAACGGCTGGAAGAAAGAGCTTATGGAAATTGTTACCGCAATTGTAGCTGGAGTCCTTGTCTGGTATGTTGGGGGCTTCCTGCTCAACACGCCTGCCCCGCTTGATGCAGTGGTATCCTGCAGCATGCTGCCGCACCTTGAGAGAGGGGATATGGTTCTGCTGAGAGGGACAAGCATAAACGCACCGGAAGTGGAAGTTACCTCTCAGGAGTGGGAGCAGATTAAGGAGAAGATGAAAACAAACTTCACATGTGGCCCATGCAAGAGCGATGGAGATTATGTTCCTTACAATTTCTCCCTGTGCAGGGTAAACTGCGGAAATGGCTGTCTCATAGCAATAAATGGAAAGCCTGTTAGGCAGATGTCAAATGACACACTTTTCGGGTATAACTATGGAAGCTGCAAGCTCAGGAGCGCAAGCGGGGATATAGTGAACTCCCTGTGCGTGAAATCAGTAACAATAAAGGGCAGCACTTTTTATGAGAACTTCGGCAATGATGTCGTTGTTTACGACCCTGAGCAGAACAGCGTATTCCAGGGTTCCATAATACATCGGGCGCTTGCCAAAGTCTCTGCTGATGGGAGGGAGTATTACCTGATAAAGGGGGACAACAACGAGATACTTGATGTGCAGGTTCCTGGGGATGGCACAGCAGCTGGGCAGAGCAGATGTTTGTTTTACACAGAACCAAGCAGGGAAAACAAGCCTGTTTCAAGCGACAGGTTGAGGGGTAAGGTGCTGCTCAGAATCCCCTATATTGGTTATCTGAAGCTTTTCCTGTGGGGTTACATCGAGGATCCTATGGGATGCGACACTGTGATA
>JAPLWV010000042.1 GCA_026396385.1 Microcaldota archaeon
GCCGCTCAATACTGCCTTCAAGGTTGCGGACGAGGTTCTTGCAAGCTCTGTAAAAGGAATAACCGAGCTGGTGACAAAGGTCGGTCTTGTGAACCTGGATTTCGCAGACCTCAGAACCATATTGAAGGATGCCGGATGCGCCGTGATTGGATTTGGCGAATCCAACGCCAACGTCAAACCTGACGAGATGGCCATCACTGCAGTTGAGAACGCTTTGAACAGCCCTCTGCTTGACAGCGACATATCCGAGGCGGACAAGGCGCTGGTCAATGTCACAGGAGGAGGGGACATGACTCTGAGGGAGGCTGAGCTCGTCATTGAGGAGATTTCCAAGAGGATAAATCCAAACTCTCATATCATATGGGGTGCCAGGATAGAGCCAGATCTGGGCAAATCAGTCATGAAGGTGCTTGTGGTAATTGCGGGCGCAAAGCTCCCCAACTATGAGAAAGTCGAGTTCAAACAGGAGCCTCCGGAGATAGATCTAGACTCGATAATATGAGGTATGCTTTCATGGTCGTATTACCCAATATTGGTGAATTCATACAGAAAGCTCTCAGGGTGCTGAGAGTCTCCTACAGGCCTACTCAGGATGAGTTCTACGAAACCATAAAAGTCACGGGTCTGGGAATGGTGCTGGTAGGCCTTGTGGGTTTCATAATAAACTTCATATTCAGCATTCTGTCGAAGGAAGGGTGAAATTTTGATATTTGTATATAGAGTGACTGCAGGGCAGGAGAAAGTTGTAGTTGACGTCCTAAGGCATAAGGTCGCCAAGGACAAACTGCCGATATACTCCATAGCGCTCCTTGTGGACATGCGTGGTTACCTCATCCTGGAGGCAGAGGACGAGGTTGTTGCACGCCAGGCAGCCATGAAGATACCCCATATAAAGGGTGTCCTCGATAGGAGCATGGATGTAAGCGAGATAGCTCCGCTCATTGAGATGAGGACTGCAAAGCTCCAGATAGCGAAGGGGGATGTGGTTGAGCTCATCAGCGGTCCATTCAAGGGAGAGAAGGCAAAGATAATCAAGATAGACGAATCGAAGGATGAGGTAACAGTCGAGTTGCTTGAAGTTGCAGTTCCGATTCCAGTCACGATAAAGATCAATATCGTGAAAATATACCGGAAAGCCGAGTGAGGTGTTAGAATTGAAAATCACTGTTCAAGCACTTATTGAGGGCGGAAAGGCCACCCCAGGCGCGCCTCTGGGTCCAGCTCTGGGACCTCTTGGTGTGAACATAGTGCAGATAATCGCCACCATAAACGAGAAAACCAAGAACTTTGAGGGGCTGAAGATACCGGTGAAAGTGATTGTGGACAAGGGGAGCAAGACATTTGAGGTGGAAGTAGGGACTCCTCCCGCAAGCGCTCTGATAAAGAAGGAGCTGGGCATAGAAACAGGTGCGAAAGCCAAGGGAGAAGTTGTCGGAAACCTCACCATGGAGCAGGTCGTCAAGGTTGCGAAGATGAAGGGTGGCGTAAGCCTTGCCAAGGGAATGAAAGCCACAGCCAGCGAGGTGCTCGGAACCTGCGTCAGCATGGGAGTTACATGCGAGGGAAAGAGCGCAAAGGAAGTGATGAAAGAAGTGAAGGAAGGGAAACACGACAAGCTGCTCTCCTGAACCTCTAGCTTTTCCATCATCTTTTCATATAAACGCATTCTCAAAGCCAAAAGCAATCTTAAATACCCCCATTACTAACTACTACTTGGTGAATGAATGAGGAAGCTTCTCTTGCTTCTCATGTTTGTTTCATTGGCAGCAGCTCAGAGCAGTGAAAGGAGTGCCAAATGGCTATTTAGAACTGGCGATTACATAGTGGGATCTCCCGCAATCCACGATGATGTGGTATTCATAGGCTCTGCAAGCGGCAATCTGTACGCAATAAACTCAACAACCGGAACCCAGATATGGAAGTACGGGAAAGTGGGTAGGATAGAATCCTCAGCTTCACTTTCAGACAACAGGGTATTCTTTGGCTCAAATGACGGCACCCTCTATGCACTCTGGATGAACGGCACCCTTGCATGGAGCTACAAGACGCATGACAGAATACTTTCCTCGCCGGCATTTGCGTATGACGTCGTATACATTGGCTCAACTGACGGAAACTTCTACGCATTTAATGCCGCTACAGGAAAGATGTTGTGGAACTACTCCGGCTTCTCTGCTTTCTCATCCTCGCCCATCGCCTCAAACTGGACGGTCTACACGGGGTCTGATGAAAACACTCTTTATGCTTTCAATGCCTTCAACGGAACTGTGCTCTGGAGCCAGAACTTCCCCGGCAAAATCCAGTCGAGCTTCTCCATCTCACCAGAGAATGTGCTCTACTTCCCCTGCAAGGATGGCAATATATATGCGGTATACGCAGGGGATGGGAGCAAGCTCTGGAACATAGTGACAGGCACAGAAGCGCAATCCTCAGTTCACTACAGCGAGGAGACAGCGATAGTCTATTTCGGCACAACTGACTACAATGTGTATGCTGCAGACAAAGAAGGACACATAGCCTGGAAATACCCAACCGGCAACTGGGTCATATCGACTCCCAGCACCAGGAATGGCATGCTCTATGTTGGCTCCTATGATGGCAATTTATACGCCATATCAACCATATACACCGCATTCTCAGCCTCTCATCTTGATGTGGACAGTTCGCCGGTCGTCATCGGAGGGCAGTCCTCTGCTGATAGCGGACTGAAATCTGTGGAAGTGAGGGTGAATAACAGCCCCTGGGTCAAGGCTCAGGGAACCGGAGACTGGAGCTACTCCTGGGGCACCTCCTCGCTGGAGGATGGGCAGTACTTCCTTGAGGCTAGGAGCATTGATGCCAATGGCAACTACGAATTGCCGCCCTATGCAGGCGCGGTTGTCAACTTCAAAAAGAAGATTGCCATGAAGGAGCTTGTGGTGTCATTCCCCGATGTCGTAATGGTTGGGATCGGAGTGAGGTTTGAAGTGAAGGACTCAGATGGCAATCCTGTGCCAAACCCCCAGATTACCATTCTTGGAAAAACCTACACCGGGGATGAGAAAGGAGTTGTGGAGAAGGATGAGCAGGGCAACCCGATAAAATTCGACAGGGATGGCGAGTTCAACTTTACCGTATACCGAGAAGGTTATGAGTCACCGAAAAACGGGCTTAAGATAAAAGTGCTGAATATGGTTGACATGGTACCCTACATGGCGGCAAGCCTCATAGTGCCTCTCATAGTATTGGTGCCCCTGGCTTACTTCATTCTGAAAAAATTGAGGGGCAGGAGGCAATAGGGTTATATCCCAAATCTCAAGGGAAAGTTGAGATATATTCATTTCCGGTCCTTGCCCCACTTAATCTTATTCCAAACCCTTTCATGGGCGTAGTACCCTATGGTTGTGTAAACATTGCTTACGACCATGAACCAGAATGCAATTTCAACCCTTCCAGTGAACAGGTATATGACAGTGAAGTCCAGTATAATAATCAGAATTCTGTAGGTTAATGCTTTGGCTAATGACCTTTTCCACCCTTCTTTGAAATAATGCCTTTCTGCCTTTTTCTCCATAAGTAGTCCATCTCATCCTCACTATTTAAGCCAACCCATCTTGACTTGATGCTACTGAGATTTCAACTTACGAACCATCTCTAGGTAACTCCAAGCATTAACATTGCTGGGGTCAAGTTCGAGAGCCTTTCTGAAATTCTCAACGGCCTTATCCCGATCTCCTTTACTATCATAAGTAAGGCCCATATTGCTATATGTCTGAGCATCATTCGGATCCAGCTCAATTGCTTTTCTGAAATATTTAATTGCATTATCTCGATCTCCCTTAATAGCACAAAAAACGCCTATGCCTTTATACGAATCAGCGTACTCTGGATTCAATTCGATTGCAATAGTAAGGTCCTCAATAGCCTTATCAACATTCCCAATTTTGAAATGAGCATTGCCCCTGTTGTAGTATGCATTAGCATCCTTAGAATCCAGCCTAATTGCCTCATCGTAGTTCTTAATAGCCTTATAGTACTCGCCCATCTTGAAATAAGTACTGCCTCTGTTGTTATACGCCGCAGCTAACTTCGGATTCAGCCCAATTGCCTTATCATAGTTCTCAATAGCCTTATCATACTCTCCCTTACTATCATAAACAAGGCCTCTATTGCTATACATCTCAGCATCCTTCGGATCCAGCTCAATTGCTTTGCTGAAATTCTCAATAGCCTTATCATACTCCCCAATTTTGAAATGAGCATTGCCCCTGTTGTAGTATGCATCGGCATACTTTGGATTCAGCTCTATTATCTTGCTGAAATTCTCAATAGCCTTGACATACTCTTCCTTATTGTAATGAGCACTGCCTCTGCTAAGATAAGCAAGTGAATCAATAACCTCAAGCTCTGAAGTTATGGTATGCACGTGGTATCTCTCCTTCAGCTTATCAACAGGGCGATACACAGGCTCTAAGTTTGCAGTTGTCTCAAAGAAGAAATCCTCAGTCTTGATAAGTGCGTGTTTATGAACCATAACAACCTCAACTGGCACGCCCAATTCCCTTCCGACATCAAAGACAAGCGTGGAGCTGTTATCGCAGTCCCAAAAATTCTTATCAAGCGACTCAGACATAAAGCCAAACTTATTAATTCCGTACTCTACATTCAGGTTGCTGTACATTATTCCCCAAATTCCTGTTATGAAATCCTCCTGCAGTTCCTTCTTTTCTTCTTTTGAAAGCCCCTCGTAGGTGTTCTTCCCCATCTTGTCATAGCCCGTAATCCCTTCATCCCTAAGAGTTCCTGCAACCAAACCAACCAGATTCGTGTAGTTCTCTACGTATTTTTGACGCTTACTGGGTGACTCAAATTCCAGCTCTATCCTAAGCCTCCTTGCCCCGGCATACTCCTCGGCATTAAAACGCCTTTCAGCAGCATGAGACCCTTTATCAGATTTATAAACTTCCAAATTTACCCATGGATTCCCTTCTCCTCTCTTTAGGTCATCTGCTACTTTTTTGTATGCGCCACCCATGCTAAAACTGCTCATTTCGAATATTTAAAATCAGCACCCGTAAACCAAGCCATCATCTGTCAAGCCTTACATCCTCAGCCGTAACCGTCTTCCTACAGGCAAAAACACCAACATCTCTCACTAGCCACTAACCAGAAAGCTTTATATTCCTTAGCTGACATAATTATTCTGCTCATTTTCCCGTTTACTGCTTGAAGCAGGAGGGGTAAAGTGGATAGAGAAAAAATACTTGACGCATTGAAAAAAGCTCTAGAAGACAAGGGCAAGAGAAAGTTTACGCAGAGCGTTGAGCTTGCAATCAACTTTAGGGATATAGACTTCAACAAGCAGGAGAACAGGCTCAACCTAGAGATAGTCCTACCAAGGGGCAAGGGCAGGGAACAGAAGGTTGCCGTTTTTGCAGATGGGCAGCTCGCTATGGACGCAAAGAAGCTTGGTGTTGATGTCATAGGCAGCGATGAGCTGCCAAAGCTTGCCGCTGATAAGGCAAAGCTTGGAAGCATGCTTGATTTCGAATTTCTGGCGCAGCCAAACCTCATGGCAGTGGTGGCAAAGCACTTGGGGCAGGTTCTCGGCACAAGGGGAAAACTGCCAAAGCCGCTTCTCGGAACAAAGCTGGGCGAAGCTATTGAGAGAGCCAAGAAGGTTGTCAAGATAAAGAGCAAGGGCAAGTACCTCCCAGTTGCGCACTGTCTTGTTGGAACCGAGAACATGGGCCTGGAAGAACTCGCTGAAAACATAGAG
Organism: Microcaldota archaeon; assembly: GCA_026396385.1. Taxonomy (GTDB): domain Archaea; phylum Micrarchaeota; class Micrarchaeia; order Burarchaeales; family Fermentimicrarchaeaceae; genus Fermentimicrarchaeum. The sequence goes on from JAPLWV010000042.1 coordinate 5,759, forward strand.
GCTGTGCTTGATGCCGTGAAGGCCAAGGCAGGCGAGCAGAGGATAAAATCAATTTATTTGAAGCTTACTATGGGCAAACCCCAGAAGATTGGTGAGTGAGGATGAGCGAGAAAAGCATTAAGCGCAAGCAGGAATTCGTCTCAGAACTAGCTGAGAGGGTAAAAAAATTCAATGTCATTGCGCTGGCTGATATACGCAACTACCCGGACAGGCACTTGCAGGCCGTGAGGAAGAAACTCCGCGGGAAAGCCGATATGATTGTCGCAAAGAACTCGCTAATATCCAGAGCGCTTGAGAAGGCGGGCAAGGGGTCTGAGCTCTCAAACATGATGACAGGTCCTAGTGCGCTCATACTGACAGACATGAACCCATTCCAGCTCTACAAGTTTGTGAAGCAGAGCAAGGGAAAGGCTGCTGCAAAGCCAGGCCAGGTTGCACCCTACGAGATAATGGTGCCTGCAGGTGAGACATCCCTGCCTCCAGGGCCCGTGCTCTCAGAGCTCAAGCAGGGAGGGGTGAACGCCCAGATAAAGGCCGGGAAAGTTGTCATTGCAACCGACTCAATAGTTGCAAAAGCCGGGCAGAAGATAACAGATGCATCTGCAAAAGCGCTGCAGAAGCTCGGTATTGAGCCCTTCGATGTCATGTTGAACATACGCTCAATCTGGGAGAACAAGCTGGTGTACAGTAAGGACGTGCTGGATGTTGATGAGGAGAAACTGATGGGCGATCTGAGAAGGGGCGCTTCCGAGGCATTCAACCTCTCATGCGCTGTTGCCTACCCGACAAAGCAGAACATAGCAATGCTGCTGCAGAAGGCGCACATGAATTCGAAGAACCTTGCGATGAGTGCGAATATTTATGAGAAGGAGGTTATTGATTTGATGCTAGCCAAGGCAAATGCCCAGGCAAATGCCTTGAAATCAAGAGTTAGTGTTTAAACCAGGAGGTAATTCTATGGAATACGTGTATGCAGCCCTGTTGCTGAACGCAGCAAAACAGCCCGTAAACGAGGAGAATGTTGCTAAGATACTTGGCGCATCTGGCATGCAGGTTGACCAGTCCAAAGTGAAGGCTCTGGTATCCTCCCTGCAGGGAGTCAACATAGATGAGGCGATAAAGCAGGCAGCAATGCCAGTTGCAGCTCCAGCCCAGGCAGCAGCTCCAGAAGCAAAGAAAGAGGAGAAGAAAGAGGAAAAGAAAGCAACACCAGAGGAAGCCGCGGCAGGACTCTCAGCCCTCTTTGGTTAGATCTTTTTGTAAGGGTTAGGAGGTGCCGGCGAGTTTCCTTAGCCGGCAGCTCCACAAGGGGCGATCAGAACCCCAGTCCGGCCACTCCTCCTTTCCACCGCTAATCCTGTCTAGCTTACATTCAGCACCAGCCTGTCCCCTACCCTCTCTATGACGGTGGAAACATAATTCATCCTGAGCCTCTCAACGAGAGCCTCGACCTCTTCAAGCTTCATTTGTGCTATATCCATTTTCATCTTAACCACCTCTTACGCTAAAGAGGTGGTTTTGCCGAGTATTTAAACAGGCGGAAGGGGGGTAACTTTCCAGGTTACCTGCCGTCTCAGTCCGACGTGCGATTGTAACTATAATTACATTACTCTCCGATTACAGTTCCTCGCCCAATCAAACTTGCTACTCCCTCAGCAGAAGCCTAAGGCTCACATCAACTGCCTTGACAGAATGCGTCAGGCAACCCATGGAGATGTAGTCCGCATCGCATTTGGCGTAATCCTTCACTTTCTCAAGAGTTATGCCTCCGGATACCTCAACCAGCACCTTGTCCCTCAAGCCTTTGTCCTTCAGCAGCCCTATCGATTTGTCGATATCCTCGGGCTTCATGTTGTCGAACATTATTATGTCAGCGCCGTTCCTGGCAGCCTCAAGTGCATCATCCGCATTGTTCACCTCTATGCATATCTTCTTGGTGAAGCTCACATGCGCCCTTGCCCTCACGAGGCATTCCTCAACGCTGCCCACGACTCTGAGGTGGTTCCTCTTTATTATTATCTGGTCATCCAGCCTCCATCTCTCAGGGTCTCCCCCTCCTATCTCCACCGACTTCTTGTCAAGATACCCAAGAACTGTTTTCCTTGTGCACGTTATCCTGACCTTCGGGTTGACTTCCCTGGCAAGCTTGGCTGCCCTGTCCGTCATGGTTGCTATGCCGCTCATCCTCTGCACGATGTTCAGGGCTGTCCTTTCAGCCTCAAACAATCTCCTGCTGTTGCCACTGACCTCAAGAATGACATCCCCTTCCTTCATCCTGGTGCCCTCCTTCATCATCTCCCTGACCTGCAGGGTGTTGCTCTTCAATATATGCGCGGCTTCCTCAACCCCCGCGCATATGCCATCCTCCCCTGCGACTATCTCCGCCCTCAGCTCCAGGTTCTTCGGGAGAACTGCAGCAGTAGTAATATCCCTGCAGCCTATATCCTCCCTCATTATATCAAGAATTATCTCTCTCCATCCCATTGTCCCACCTGGAATAAATATTAGAATGAACTCTTTATAAACATTCAATACGAACCAATTCCAGAGGCATGTTTGACCATACAGGACAACAGAAAGATCTCGCTCGGGTTTTTCCTTAAATCATTCTACAAAGAATATAATTCGGCTTTCTTTTTCAAAAAGTTCTCAACATACCTGAATGCTGTTTCTTCATTCATTTTGTTGGAATGCATCTTATCGAATAGCTTCTTGCACTCCTCATAGCTCAGTTGGTTCACAAGTTTTGTTGCTTCGAACATGTCCCTAGCTTTTGAAGTCTTGGATACTTCACAGAAAATCGCAGAACGGGCGCCGAGAAGCTTTTCCCTCTCTTTAAGCTTCTTACCCGCTGGTTCTTTCTCGTATACATACATCCTAATTAACTCGTTCATAGGGTCATAAACCTCACTCACACCTCTCCCAAATACCTTCCCTGCATCTTCCGCATGTACATATGATGAGTTTATACTGACATTCTCCATCTCTCTGAGCTCTCCCCTAAGAATATTCTTCACACGCGTATGAAGTGCTCCTGCCTCAACAAGTATGTACCCATTCCACTCTCCAGTTTTTATTTTTTCAGCTATCTCTTCGGCTCTCATCCTCTTCTCAACTTTAAAAAAATCTGCTTCTATCTTCGCAACTTTAACTGTTGCATCAACTTCCTTTTCAAAATCCCCATTCACGATACTACTAATTCGTACCTTATCAGCTTCCATTCTTTGAATCAATCCGCCAATGTGCAGCCCTGAATTCAGCTGTTCTACCTTAGCTCCCTTTTCATAGAGCTCTTTATAAAATTCAAGCATTCTCTTACCAGATTCAGGGTTATAAAATTTATATGGCCAGATTCGTAAGTATTCATCCACCGTGATATCTCCCTTAATCATCTTCTGAAAATAAGGGTTTTTCTCTCCTTCTACTACAATGACATTCGGCACCTTGCCTTTGGTCAACTCTCTTAATTTTTCTATGTTCTGTGATGAGTAGGCACCAAAGAAGAAAACTACCTCTGTCGTCTTCTCAGCTCCTCCCATTTTCCCTATCACTTCCTTAAAAGTTTCGGGTTTTTCAGTTGTCGCAAGGGCCATACTCTAGATTATGCCATTCTTTATATTTAAATTACAACGACACCGAGAGAGTTCCCTCTAAACTTTTTGGGAAAATCAACCGGATTTCCTAGGGACTTCCAGCATCTTATCCAAAGCTCTCCTGGCCTTTCTCATTACCTCTTTGTCTATGCTGACCGGGTATATCTCTTCCTGAACAGCCCTTAGGACTGCAGGCAAAGTAATCTTCTTCTGCTGTATGCAGGTGGCAACAATTGCATAGAATTTCTTGTCCGGTATTTCCAGTTTCAGCCTTTCAACCATTCCATGTTCAGTGATGATGATGAACTCCCGCGCCTCATCCTTCTTTGCATAGTAAAGCATCTGGCTCGTGCTGCACACGTAATCAGCCAGTTCAATCACATCCAAAGGGCATTCAGGATGGACCAGGACTTTTGCGTCAGGGTGCAGCCTCTTTGCCTCCTTCACCTGGCTGGCAGTAATCTTTGAATGGACATAGCAGAACCCCTTCCACGGAATTATTTTTTTGTCGCTCTTTGTCTGCACGTACTTCGCCAGGTTCTCATCAGGGACAAAAATTACCTCTTTTTCCGGCAGGGAGTTAACAACATCAATGCAATTCGAGGAGGTGCAGCAGATGTCCGACTCGGCCTTTGTTTCAGCTGACGTATTGACATAGGATACAACTGCAGCGCCAAGGTGCTGTTTTTTCAAGTTCAGCAATTCCTGCCTCGTAACCATTCCAGCCATGGGGCATTGCGCCTCTTTTACAGGAATCAGCACTTCCTTGTCTGGGTTGAGTATCTTTGCGGACTCAGCCATGAAATCCACTCCGCAGAAGACTATGATATCCGAATCAGTCCTGGCAGCCTCTTTGCTCAGTTCCAGTGAGTCGCCAATGAAATCCGCTACCCTATATATCTCCGGCCGCTGGTAGTTGTGGACAAGGATAACTGCATTCTTCTCTTTTTTCAGCCTGTTGATTTTGTTGATTAATGTTGAGTTCATCCCAGTCATGTCCCCACCTGTATCGGTTCGGTAATCTTTCTCAATGTGGCGACTGCGGACAAGGCAGCCAGGTAGCTTGTCTTGGGGTTGTCCGGGCTCGGAACGTTTTCAGCCCTCAGCCTCAGCACACCGAATTTTCCTTCAGCTATGATTTCATGTATGTTGCACTTTATATCCGGGTCGGCGATTATCTGCACTTTTGTCCTTTTAGGGCCTATGCCTGCCAAGCTCAGGGATGCTGCAACATTGACGTTGGAAGGGAACAGTCTGACAGCCTCTTCGGCAGGACCTTCGTATATCATTGTTGGTTTCTTGATTTCATGCAAATTCACATGATGCTTTTCGAAGAACGGAGCACCTTCCAATGATTCAGGAGACTTTGTCGTCTTTATCGTCACCCTCTCCACCTCACTGCCTGCGGATTTTATGCCATCCAGGCCGGCAATGGCGCCCGATGGCAGGTATACCTTTAAGTTGTTTTTTTCTGCGAGCTCCCTGATCTCCTTGAGCAAATGCTCATCCACCAAAGCACCAGTGCTCATTATCATGACGTTCTTTTTTGCCTTCAAAGCTTTCGGTATCAAGGTTCTGACCGCCTGCTGCGAGGCTGCTTCCAGTACCAAGTCTATATCCTGTTTCAGGATTTCATCAAACTCCTTGTATTCCGTATGGAATTTTTTGGCAAATTCTAGAGCTTTCTTGGTGTCTATGTCGTAAACACACTCCAGCTCAGCCTTTATTCTTTTTTCAGTTACATGTCTAGCAATAACCTTGCCGATAGACCCGCAACCTATCAATGCAACTTTCATTCAATCACTAACGATATGGCAAACAGTTAATCCACACCCAAAAGCCTCCTTATATCTGGATGCAGGCTGCTGCCAATTTTTTCTATGGATTCCTGTCGATTTTTGTTGAGTTCTTTTTGCTTAATCTCGAATTCAGCCTTTGAGTAGAGCCTCTCAGGATGCACATAAATTTCGTCCACCATCTCTATTGCCCTCGGCACCTTGAAGCCTGTTGGGGAATCCACCCAATCTTTAGGGTCATCAAGACCTCCGCGGAACAGGAAATCCAGAATTGCCAGAGTGCGTCCAACGCTTATCTCCTTGTAATGCGCCCCTTCCCCTATTCCCCTAGTATTCATCAAGTAGTAGTTCATGTGGGGCAGACCCTTCAATATCTCGTAAAACCTATTTGCATGTTCCGCCCTGCCGCCGGCTATAAAAGGGTCGTAGAAGAACTGGCTCCTGATCTTCCCTGCCTGTGTCGGGTCGCCAGCCGAGGACTCCATTGCCCGCCCATCAATCATCAAAGCTACCGCCTCTTGCAGAGTCAACTTTGATATCGCTGGGATGATGGGCCCTCTTGTGATGAGAACCAAGTTGTCAATTCGCGGGACATCTATATACGAGGAAGCATGCATAAAATCCCTTCTCCTGATAACCGCCCTGCCATTCGATGTTCTCTCAAAATTGTAGAAGTCCATGTCGCCATCCTTGATCATGCAGATGTTCTCACCCACGGACTCGGGCTTCAGCAATCCATAGTACACCTCGGCCTGCTCCCCAGGATTCACCCTCTCGGTTTTGACATACACTCCTCCTCCCTCGAACCCATGGAAAGAGCCATCCGGCATGAGGAATCCGCCATCGTCCTGGATAAGCCAGGATCTCTCCCTCTCCTTCCTCGCCAGAATCTTGCAGGTAAGCGTCGTCTTCCCATTGGCAGACAAAGCCAGAAACAGGCTTCGGGTAGTCATGTAGTCCCCGTGGACTGACTGGAGGTAGTCCTCCCGGCAGCCAGTATGAAGGAAAATTCCGCCCCTCTTAGTTTTGGCCACCCAATCCTCCGAGGCAAAAACCCCCTTCTTATACTCACCCGTGTAGCTGCTGTTTCTGATTATCTTAATAACCCTGCCGTCCTCCAGCATTGCCAGCCTTATAGTGATATCCTTCTCAGGAAGCGGCTTTGGCTTGTTGGCTTCGAAAGCTCCATCAGCGAAAAACACTATCTGGTACGTTGGCTCCTTGACCTCCCCCTTTACTGGCAGGAAGAGGTTCCTTCCGCCATAGGCAATATGGGCAAAGCGCTCAGGGACAATCAATCTGACTACGGTTTCACTCTTTGCATTGCCCACAACCCTATCAACACAGATCAACCTTTCCCTGGCTAGAGCTTTTTCGCACTGGGCCAGAAGCTCCAGCTCTTCCTCACCGAAGGGATTGTCAATGCTGTTCTTGGTAAACACGGCTGCTCTCGAAGTTGGTTCGCTTTCAGCAACGAGATTCGCATATATAGTTTTCCTAACCCCAGGCTCCTTTTTCATAAGTGTCATCAGCTCTTCATCAGAGGGGTTATCCAGCAGCCTCTTTTCCTCTTTAGCCGTTCTCCTGATTCTATCGGCAGCTTTGGCAAACTCCTATGCGTTGAATTTTGACATGCAGCCACCTCTTCCTCTATTCTACATTTGAGAGCATGCATATTAAATTTGCTTGTGGTAAGGGGAATTATATGCTGCTCCCCCGTGCTAACCTCCGAATAAA
>JAPLWV010000047.1 GCA_026396385.1 Microcaldota archaeon
GGAACAATGCTTGGAGACTTGGCTGGGAGTTTTATTAAGAGAAGAATGGGAATTAAAAGAGGGCATCCTTCACTCGTTCTTGACCAGCTCTCATTCTTCCTCTTTGCAATGCTGCTATCCATTCCTTACCTGCCTGATGGCCTTCTAGCAGTGGATTCCATAGTTTTCCTAGTCGTGCTAACCTATCTACTTCACGTTCTCAGCAATATAGTTGCAAATAGACTTGGTCTAAAAAAAGGTCCATGGTGAACATCAGTTGCATCCGCTGCAGCCATCGCAGTTATTCCCATTCTCGCTAATATCGTTCCCGCTGAATATGGGGTTGGAATTATAGCAGTAAACCCCAAACTGCGCATGGCCATTTATATTGTTCCCGCTGATCGTGTTTCCATCTGAGGATTCAATATATACGCCGTTTATCCCATTATTTTTAATCACGTTATTTATGAACTCATTGGAACCGGAGTTGCTTATCTTCAAACCACCACCGCTATTTGATTCTATGTCATTGCCTGAAATGGTGTTGGAGGTGGAGTTGTATACATCCATTCCATTACCATTTTCAGTTATGGTGTTGTTTGCAATGGTGTTTTCGATGGATGAACTGAGCGAAATGCTTGCGTTGTTCTTGCTCACCCTGTTATCACTTGCGCTGTTTTTATACGAGAAATGGAGCCATATCCCCTGCGAATTGTTGCTCAACTCGTTCGACCGAATGGAGTTTAAGTTTGATAAGTAGAGCCATATCCCATAGCTGCTGTCAGAGACACTGTTGAATACCAAGTAGCTTGAATTTGAGTTAATCAAGCTTATCCCATTGCTATTTCCCGTCAAGGTGTTACCTGACACTGTACTGTTCTCCGAATCCTGCAGCAACATGCCCTGCAGATTGTTTCTGATGTTATTCAGGAGTATGTTACTCGAGTTGGAGTAGAAAACGCTCAAAGCATTCTTGCCGCCTATCACGTCATTTCCGTAAATTGTGCTATTGTTAGACCCCTGCAGCAATATGCACTGATAGCAGTCAGTTAAGTAGTTTGAAGATACACTGTTATTGTCTGAAAAGGTGAGGGATATAGTGTCGATTAAATTAGAGCTCAGGTTGTTGTTCTTTATAGTATTGCCGGAAGATGACCGCACAACTATTCCCTCATCATTATCGGAGATTGTATTCCCCTCTATTGTGTTTGATTCCGAATAGTTGAGGTACACCCCCCTGTAATTTCCAGAATCCAGATTTTTTGTTATCGAGTTGCCTGAGGAATTTGACACTACAATCCCAGTCTCATAGTTCCTGTATACAAAGTTCCCAGAAAGTATGTTCCTAAAGGAGCCCTTTGCGAGGTATACTCCGTTTGTGTTGCCAGTTATAATATTCCTCTCAACCATGTCACCGAACGCAAGGTCTCCGATATATACCCCATTGAGGTTGTTTGTTATGGTGTTGTTAACAACCGTAATCCCCTCCCCCTCCAAAAGCAGCCCAAAGAGGTTTCCGCTGATTACATTGCCCTCTATATGTGCACCCCGTGCTTCTACGCGCAATCCTCCCGCGGAGTTATACCTAGTCGAGCCTACATTAGAAATCTGGGAGTTCCTCATCTCGAACTTGGCATTCTTATGGACTAAGAAGATGAAGTTTGCCGACTTATTATCGCCGTTCTTTATTATGCTCCTATCATCAGGTGTAGCATAGCTATCATCTACATCAAGCACTCTCATCTCCCCTCCATCAAAGACTTCTATAACCAAATCGCCATCTTTGCTTCCGTTCATTATGAGCGTGGTGTTCTTGAGCGTGAGCGAGCCTCCATTTTTTATGTTTATATTGCCGTTCATCAATACCGTTCTGTTCGTGCATACCGTTTGGTAATCCACGTCCCACCCATCAGTTTCTGGGAAGCAAGGTTGGTATTTTTCTATTAAACCCGCAAAAAATCCGAAGTAGTAGAGAACTGCAAGTACCATGATAACTAGCCATATAACCCATGCATACGCGGTCATTAAGTCGCCTGATAACAGTTTCCTGTTTACCATCCTTTCTTCACCTAGAGACTTATGGTACTAACTAGTTAATTTAACTTAATATTTAATACTTCGCCGTCTACTCTATCTTTATTATCTTGCCGAATTTGCCTGCAGAGAGTTGTGAATTCCCCCTGAACTCAGAAACCCAGCCGTTCTCTACCTTTACCTTATCTCCAATTGCTATTTTGTTTATGTCATCTCCCCACAGAGAAAGAGTTATCTCACCAGTCTCATCCTTTATTGTAGCATTCGCCACTCTGGTCCTTTTCCCAAACCTCGTGAGCACATCTCTGGGCTCCTCTATTGCAGTGACTTCCGCAACTTCGATAGTAGCGTTACCCGTTCCTGGTTTGAGCTCTGAAATTTTCATCTCTTCACCTCTCCCTTCTTTATTAGACTTACTAATTTTTATACGTTATCGTTTTCTTTTTACTAATTTTATAGTTTCTCAGAGCACATTAACTGCTTACTCTAATTTTTTCACTTTCTCACTTTTCTTAGTGTAAACAGCAAAACTAAAGCAATCACTCCACCAACCAGAGCGAGTAGGGTGTTCTGCAAAGGATTCGCAACTGCCATTCCCACAGATGAAGCTGTCTCCTCACTCTGGAGAACTGGTGGCATTACCTCATTTTTAAATTCAATTTTGGTTGGTTCTATAACATTGGTAACTCTATATGCGCTCAGGGTGTGATTTGGTGAGCTGTAGCTGTAAACTCCTTCTCTCCCCGCAGAGAATGTTGCCTCTCCGCTCTCGTTCGTTACCAGTTCTTTCCTGCCCCCTAAGAACTCCACAACTATGCTCTCATAGGCAAGCGGCTTCCCTGTCTCGGATATCAATCTCAAAACAACCGTGCTGTTAACCATTGCAGTTGGCGGGGATATTATGTCAACTCTTGTGATATTCAGTTCCACCTCTCTATTCTCGGACTTAAATTCCTCAATTGATTTGTTGACTACCGCAGTCTCAGTGCATTCATTAATCTCAATCTCCCTCTCCTCTCCCAGAAAGCCCTCCTTCCAAAACTCCAATCTATACCTGCCGGGTTTTTCAGGAATGAAATTTGTGTTTCCTTTCTTGTCTGTGAAGAGCATTGCTATTTTTTCAAAACCTGCATCCTTGCCAAAATAGGTCTGGTGCAGAAGAACCTTGACTCCCACCCCATTTTCAAATCTTATGTCCCCTAGATTACCCGATAAGACAAAGGCTGTAGGCTCCCAGATAGCCCCCCTCATCTTTTCCTCCGCATTAATCGTAAACGACTTCTTGCTGCAGTTTCCATCCATAGCTACCGCGAAGTACCTAATCTGTCTCCCTCCTCCACCCTGACTGGTTGAAGAAGAGCATATCTCGGTGAAGGAATACAGCTGAGGCATGTCCCCGTATGCCCCCCACCTGAAACCAAGCACTTCGCCATTGCTAACTGCATATCCACTTATCCCAACAGGGGCGTACTCCCAACTACCCCCAGTTATATAGTAAAACCCCCAATACTGCGACTGGCAGAAGCAGTTATCCGCGCTGCATCCAACTTCCCCTATTTTGCATAGTGCCACCCCAAGCCCTGGTCCGTAATCCTTGGTAACTATCTGCAACCCGGAATTCATAAGAACACCAAATGCGCTAGCACCGCTTTGGAATTCAACGCATTTCTTTATGGCAGTCGAGTTATCGAACTGAATTACCAAACCCGCTTTGTCCGCGATAGCTGTGCTTGAGAGCAACAGAAGCATCAGAATTAACTTTCTCACAAACTCACCCCCAAAGCAAAAGCTTTAATTCATCCAGCTATATATAAGTTGGCGAATCCATCCAACCTTTTAAATACGCCGAGGTAAATATGAAAATTCTAAAATTGATTGAAGGAGTGAAAAAGAAGAAGTTCGGTCCATACCCTTCCTTCTCGCCTATTGATATAGTTAGAAGTACATGGGAGCTTGAGCGCAGAAAAGGGAGAGGTAGGCTCAGCAGAGAGCTCGGTATAGGGGAATGGAGCACAAGGAGCATACTGAAATTCCTTAAGAAAGAGGAGGTTGTCGATGCAACTCCCATGGGATATAAACTGACCAAGAAAGGTTTCGGGCTTCTGGAAGAGCTCAGAGAGTATGCGGCGGACATGAGTGCTTTCCACCCAACCCCCCTCACATTGGATAAGAAAAGCGTCGGTATTCTTGTGCGAGGCAAGAAGCCTGCTCGCGTTCTTGATGTGAGAGACGAGGCTGTCAGGATGGGCGCAAGCGGGATAACCCTGCTCTCCTTCAAAAAGGGAAGATTTTACTTCGTTGACTCAGGTGATGAGCTGCAGAGAGACTACCTCCCCGCTCTTTCCGAGATATGCTCAAGGTTCAACTTCCAAGAAGGGGATATGCTACTGCTCTGCTTTGGTGATGAAGGGGACAAACTGGAGAGGGCTGCCTGGGCTTCCTTCATTAAAATCTATAAGGGGGCGCATAGGCTACAGCAATGAGCTATCTATTCATATCTCAGTGCCTCAACTGGAGCCACTGACGCGGCATTCCTCGCAGGTACAACACCTGAAACTGCACCTATGAGAATCGAAAATCCCATGCCAAGGAGAATCAAATCGGGAGTTATTTTTGAGGGTAAGCCGAACCCCCCCAGCAGGCTTGAGCCGAAGAAGCTCAAAATCACTCCAAGGACTCCGCCGACAAGCCCGACAAGGCTCGCCTCGAAGAGGAAGAGCTTCATCACATCATTGCTCTTAGTCCCAATGGACTTCAAAATCCCGATGTATTTCGTCTGCTCGAGTACGCTCGTGAACATCGCATTCGCAACCCCTATGCCCCCCACGAGAAGCGAAATTGAGGCTATTGCACCAAGGAAAATTCCCAGGGTGCTGCTCATGCTGGAAATCGCCGACTGCATGGTCGTTGCCGTGGTCACCTGAAAATCCTGATTGGTTTCGGAAACCCCATGCAGCTCGCGTAGCTTCTTGGCGAGTGCAGCTGCGACAGTATCAGGGTTGCTCCCCTGCAAAGCGACGACCACGATCGAACTGACTGATTCCTCTTGGTCGAAAAGGGACTTCGCAGTTCTCTGAGGTATGAATATTAAATTATCCGGTCCGCTGAATGTTGCGCCTGACTGGTTGAGTATGCCGACCACCCTGAAGGAAACGCCGTTTATCCTTATCTGCTTGCTCAGGATATCCTCCACTGCACCCTTGCTGAATGTGGTGTTAGCCACTGTGAAACCCAGCACTGCGGAATACCTGTCGCTTGCCTCAAGTCCTCTCCCCAGCATTATTTTGATACCTGTGCTATCTGGGAAGGCGGAAGCCTCTGTGCCTATCACACTGAGGGAGGAATTCCTATTGTTGTATGAGACTGTCGCCCTGCTCTGAACGCGTGCATCGAGTTTATCCACCCCTGTGACACTCCTCAGTGAATCCGCCTCGCTGAAAGTTATCTTTGCTTCCTTCGTTGTTGAGCTGCTGCCACCAAACCCCTCCATCATCGGCGGTCCCATCCCCATCCGCTGGCTGCTCATCCCCCCCGAAGTAATAGTTATGATATTCGCCCCAAGCCCGCTGAGCTGGCTTTTTATCTGGTCGCTCATTCCATAGCTTATTGACATGAAGGATATTATGGAGGCAACCCCGATGACTATGCCGAGTATCGCCAGCCAGCTCCTAATGCTCCTGTGGCGGAGGGAGTTGAATGCGAGCGCGAGCAGTTCGCGGTTTTTCATTTCTCCTGCCTCTTCTTCTTCCCGAATCTCTTGTAGGCGAACCAGGCACCTACGATAAGCAGCACCAGTGTCCCAATGGTGAGTGCAATCTGCCCCCAATCAATACTTCCCGTTGTCAAGCCAGCTATGCCACCCTGAGGCCTGCCAGAACCAAAACTTCGCGAGTTATTCAGCCCACCCTGCGTTCCTTCCACAGTGGAGTTGAAATTCGAAGTGGTGCCGAGTTCCCTTGTTATGGTTTGCCGGATGTTGTTGCTGTCCCTGAAGGTTATCTCAACATCGATTGTGCCACTAATGCTTGATGACAAATCCACCGTCTCAATGTCATCTACATTGAGGGTGCCTAGAAAGCTTTCAGTCGCACCAGTAGAGGAACCATGAGGTTTCATCCTCACATATACGCTCCTAACCGCAGTGTTGCCCGTGTTTGCAATCTGCAGTTCCATGGAGCCGCTCGACTGCGTTTTAAGGCTGAGCGTCAGTTCCGGAGTCGCATCAACTATAACCCCTGCGTCGTACGTGATTGACTTGCCCGCACTCGGGGTCAGCGTAAGCTGGAAGGTGTAATAGCCGGCGCTTTTCGAGGATGCTACCCCCAAGGTTATATTGGTTGACCTGCTGCTACCTGGCGCTATGGAATCGAAGTAGATTTTCTGGATTCCTATCGGCGTAAATACCTCAGTGGAATTCATGTCCACTAACGCGGAAATCATGTTCGACCCCATATTCTTTAGGGTAAGATTGAAAACTGCTTTCGAGCCGATTTCAACAGGCGTCAGCGGTTCGAGGTAAAGACGGTATTGCGAGGATTCTTCGAGAACGCTCACCGGACCTATGTAGAGAGTATCCTCCACTCTGTTGTTTATTGCATCCTGATAGGTGAAGACAAGCGGCACGTTATACGTCCCAGATGTGGTCAACGATGATGATAAAAGATCGATGGAAACATTCACGCTCGAATTAGATGGTATGCTACCGATTACCTGCTGGGTTGCGCCGTAGATGGAAAAAGACGAATTATCCTCGGTAGTCACGACAAGGTCGTTTACCACCCCTCCGCCATTTATGAGTTCCAGATTGAGACTCAACTTCTCCCCAGGCGCAATTGAAGTTTTGTCCAAAGAAAGCGTGCGGACTTGGAGCACTCCCTCTTGTGAAACCTGCATTGGTACTGAGACTGATGTCACTTCAACTTGGGATGTTCCAGACTGTGCCGAGTAGCTGTAGTAGATATTTATCCTGTCTATCTGTATCGTCCCTCCCGACCCCTGAGGAATCCTAAACGGAATGGATATCTGCGTGCTACCGCCCGCATTTATGTCACCTATGGCAAGAGAGCTCGCGACCCCCGCAAGCTCGTAGTAAGCGGTAGGGGACTGCGCCTTCGCATCCCCGGTGTTCTTAAGGGTGATTTGGATATAACCAAAAGTGCCCGGGTAAACGAGACTAGGCATGATGGAATAGTTGGTTACCTGAAGCGTAGCTTCTGAAAAAGCAATGCTGCACATGGCAACTAACACCAGCAGACAAATCAAGTCTTTACTCATTTTAATCCCTCCTCTGATACGGTTTTATCACGAAGTTGCTGTCCTCGATAGTTACCGTATAAAATTCTACCATATCCGCTCTGCAGTCTGAAAAGAACTCGTAAAGGGCATCACACAATTCATTAAATTTTGTGCATTTTTTAGGTTCACCCTGCATTCAATTACCCCCTTCCTTTCTCTTATTCCGAACATCGCTTTCTATCCTGCCGTCTATAATGCTTATAATGCGGTCGGTCTGGGCCGCGATTTTCGGATCGTGACTTACGAAGATTACAGTTATCCCGCGGTTCTTATGCAGGCTAATTATGAAATGAATTATCTCCTGCCCGGATTTGGAGTCGAGGTTGCCGGTCGGCTCATCTGCAAGGATTATCTTTGGGTCATTGACGAGCGCCCGGGCTATCGCAACTCTCTGCTTCTGCCCGCCGCTCAGCTGGGAGGGCATGCTCCTAGCCTTCTCGGAAAGCCCAACTACCGAAAGATCCCTTTCAACTATTCTCTTGCGCTCTTTTGCTTCGACTTCCCTTACTATCAACGGCAGCTCAACATTCTTGAAAACATCAAGCGTAGGCGCGAGGTTGAAGGTTTGGGCAACGAAGCCTATCTCGTAGAGCCTTGCCTCGGCAAGTTGGTTGTCGCTCATCTTCGAAACTGGCCTACCATCCAGAAATACCTCCCCGCCACTCGGCTTGTCGAGGCAGCCGAGCAGATGAAGCATTGTGCTCTTGCCACTTCCTGATGGTCCGATTATCGAAACCAGCTCGCCTGGGAATATCTCAAGGCTGACCTTATTCAATGCTAGGCAAGGGCTTTCTCCCACATACTCCTTTGAAACACCCTGCATCCTGAGCACTGGCTCTCCGCGAGTCGGCATGTCTTAGTAATCGAGCAGGAGGGGCTTATAAACGAATTCCAAAATTATACCCAAATCTATCGGAAATCAAGCGAAACTGGCGCCGCTGCCTACTCATTGCTCAGCTTCGCGAATATGACCAGCCCTATTGCGCTGAACAGCATCGGTATAAACGAAAAAACCCCGCCAATCCCGAACGGGCCAAACAGCGTGTGCACAAGAGGTATGGAGGACAATGCATAGAGGAGGAATGAGAAGAGGAATGCAATGAGACCTAAAGTGAAGTTGGATTTGAGCACCAGATAGTTCCTCACGTACACGAACAGCAGGTATATCACAAGCAGAGTGTTTAGAATGGAAAGTATGAAACGAAGAGTGGAATAGCTGTTCAAATCTATGGAGGTCTGGCCACCCCCAACCGCACCGCCAGGTCCCATGTTGGGCCTGCCTTCTGCCTCCCTCATCCCAACGAACTGGACACTGGGAAGCAAAAATGAGGAGATGATCATCACTGCAAATGCCGCGATGATAAGAACTGTGGTATAAAGCGCAGCACGACTATCATCTCCTGCGCCTTTGTTTTTTTCCTGCGTTTTTTCTTTCATACCCCTCACCTCTTATTTTACTCATCGCATCCTTCTCCCCAAGAAGCAGGTCGCTTACGAAATACATCTTCCCATATCCAGAACCCATGGGCTCTATGATGAGATTTTTTTCCAGGAGTCGCACATGGTGCTCAACTGTCTTGTAGTCGAGATTTGCCGCAAGCGCTAGCTGCCTCATGTTCATCGGCTTTTTGGCGAGTAGTGAAAGAAGCTGAATTCTGGTAGGGCCTCCCTTACTGCCCTCCAAAAGCCAGAAGAGCAACCTCTTTGTCGGTTCCATGTGTTCACATCCCTGCAGTATTTGAATTTATTATCTTTTACCATATATTAAGATTGCTCTCCTGGCCAAATTCCCTCCTCTCACATGCATTTCATCCTTCTCGTATCACCTCTAAGCATGGTTTCCACAATCATGAAACTGTACTCGTAGAACCTTCTCTTATTCTCATCAGTCTCTACCAATCCACTCATCTCAGCGCATGCAGACATTTTTTTGGCCGAACAGCAGCAGTGGGTGGTGGACACGCGGTAACCGCTAAACATTATCATCCTGCTGGCATCCGTATGCCAAGAACGGACTAGTAAATAAACTAAAGGGATATATAAGCGATTTCCGAATTTCTACCCAAATCTTACCTAAATTCGTCTTTCATTCTGCAACTTACTTATGAGCTTTTTAACTGGAGCTTGCGGCAATAGTACCGTAAAACTACCAAGCTGACTAGAGTTTAGCAAAGTGTGCACTAAATTTTATACATTTTGGATAGTTCATTAACAAAATTTCCCAATTCCATACGGTATATATAAGGGCTGGGAGATATGGTATGGTATGAGGAACTACGAAAAGAGTGTCAGGAAACACCTCGAAGATCCCCAACTGACCAAGGAGATGAGGGACGAGCTCCACTGCTTTAACTCTGAGTTCATCTTGAATAGGGGCTTAAGGATTTCGACGAGTGGCTTGCTGTTGGGTCACATATGCCATCTGGGTAGGTTTTTAGTTAAAAGAGGGTATACAAGTTATAAGCAGGCACAGAAGCAGGATATAATTGATTATATCGGTACACAGCAGAGGAAGCCAGTAACTATGAATTCTATAAAGATAGTCATAAGGAGCTTCTATAGCTGGCTTCTGACAGGGAAGACAACCAGGGCAAGTATAAAGGATGGCTACCCGCCCATTGTTGACTGGATTGTTCTAGCAAGACGAGAGATACCAGATATTCAACCAGAAGATATGATACAGCCTGAAGAGTTCCTTAAACTATTAAACACTTGTAGAAAACCTCGTGATAGAGCACTACTGCAACTTCTCTACGAATGCGGGATGAGGATAGGTGAAGCTCTTAGCTTGAGAATACAGGACGTGCACTTCGCAAAAGATAGCACCTATATCAACATCTGGCAAAGCAAGACTCTTGCAAGGAAGATATACATCTTCGATAGCATAGAAGATCTGAAAGTACTGCTAAACCAGCACCCATTACGAGATAATCCTAATGCACCTCTGTTTTTAGCAGACAGGGGAGATAAGGTATGGAATTATCATGCGATGGTATGTGTTCTCAAATGGTTAGCCAAAAAAGCAGGAATAAAAAAGAATATTCATCCTCATCTATTCAGGCATTCGAGGTGTTCTATAGATGCATCAAATGGAATCTCAGAACCATTGGCTGAGCTTAAGTACGGTTGGCGGCAGGGAAGCCGGATGTTCTCAAGATACTCACACTTGAATAGTACAGCGCAGAGAAACTGGGATGCAAAATGTAGAGGTTTTTCGACAGAAAAAGAGGAAAACCATACTCTTTCAAAGAAATGCTTCAGATGCGGTGAATTCAATTCGTGGACAAACAAGTTCTGCTCAAAGTGTGGTATGGCACTTGATAAGGAAGTGATAGCAGAACAGGAGAGATTTACAAATGATATTTATGAATACATTGAGCAGAAATTTAAGGAGATGGAAGAACAAAAAACTATTTCTAGATAGCATTTTATTTTTTTAATAGTATTTTCAACATATGGTAGCGAGATAGGTATGACCTCTTTTATCCATTCTTCGAATTTTTTCTATTTTTAGTCTAGTCCTCTTGGGGAAAATAATTTTAACAAACTTACATACAGGTGTATAAAAAAATATAAATGGATCAGGCACTCCTACAACTGTAAGATCTTCTTTTTCAATTCGAAGAGGTACCTCTGGATAACTGATTTTAGAATTACGTCCATTTGTTTCAACCATACGTCTAATACTAGAAAAATACTTACCTGTCCGGCCTTCTCCAGAAGTAAAATACTCAGTAACATAATCCTGAATTTTAATAACCAAGTCTTGTATAGTTGTTATAATGTCAACATCCTTATCTTTCATGATTCTATCTCTACCTACACCATTATTATCTAAACTTTCAAAAAATTCTTCCAGATAATTTTTCAATAGCCGTCTTGAATCAAATGCTTCCTGAGGAGTTATTTTTAAGTCGGATTCATAGTTATCCATTAAATTTAGCTTTTTTTCTATTTCCGTATCAAGCCATTCAAAAAAAGGATTTAGATTACCTCTGTAGTAATCGACCCGAGCTCCAGACATATTTTCTTTGCCTTTTTTGCTATGTCTTGGTTTTTCAATATGTACCGTTTTTGGTTCATCCAGATAGCCGAATTCCTTAAAACGATTAAAAGGATGTGATACGTAACCCGTATTTGTATGACGGATATAGCCTTTCTCTATTATGAGTTTTATATTTCTCTCACGCTTCTCCTGGTAGATCTCATCTGCTACCGTCGATAGGGTCTTATAATCTAAAAAGAATGCATTAAATGCCTTCTTATAAACATTTCCTTTTCTTACAATTTCCCACCTCTCATTTATGGGTATTACTCTAGTCATATTGACTTTATAACCAAGAATATTTAAAAATACTCTTGTGAGGTGATGTGAAACCATGCAGACAGATGAGTTGTGTAGGAGGATAGCATCCTATAACGTCGAAATTGTTAGGCATAGTTCACCTCTCGTTCAGAGAGTTTACAACGAATGCAGAAAAAAAGTGGGTCTCGATCCCATAAATTTTGACAATGTCGAGGTGAAATGAGTGTTTGAGATCTGTACATTATACATGGATCCTACGTATAAATCGGGTAAACTTAGGTTAAAGAAGGAGGCTCTTAAGGCACTGGGCGTGCGTTCAAAAAGTGGAAAGGTTGTCGTACTTGCAGAGATTCGCGGCAGACTCGTGATTCTCAAATGTTCAGAACCTATTAGGCATGATGACATAGCTTAAGTTACGGAGATGGAATGATGGTATATCCCGAAATTGTAGATGTTGAAAAAAGGGTAAGCACAGGTACCCAGCTGGCAGATAAAAAATTTGAAGAGGAACGGGGAGTCATAGACAGATATATACCACCAAAAGGTATTGCTGTACTAAGTGGTTATGCTGGGGGATGTAAGAGTTTGCTATCTCTCTACATATCTGCATGCACAAGCCTCGGTCGCGATTTCTTGGGCAGATTTCCTGTAACAAAAAATAAAGTTCTCTATATAGACGAGGAAAATGGCGAACCAGAACTCCAACGGCGTTTAAACCTAATCTGTAACGGCATGGGGATGCGATTAGCGGATATGTCTGACTTCTACTACCTCTCGATGGAGAATGTCAAGCTTGATCGTTATGAATGGAAAGAGGGCATAGGGGAATTCCTTAGCAAACACCAGCCTTGTACGGTAATTGTTGATACTTTCAGAAGAGTCTTCCGTGGCGATGAGAACAATGCAGGCCTTGTTAGCAGCTTTTTTACTGACCAGATCAGACCGCTCTCCAAAAAATACAATGCTAACTGGCTTTTTATTCACCATCACAAGAAGGGCCAGTATGACAAGAAAAACTTGCTCGAAAGTATGGAAGCAGTTCGCGGCAGCTCCGATATAGTTTACGAATCCGACTGCGTAATGTTCCTTAAAAGAGTGGGTAAGGGTTTAGATAACCTTTCACTCCTGCATCTGAAGCTCAGACGCGGGATGCCTAACCCGCCTCTCGGTATAAAACTCAGTTGGGGAGAAGGCATGTTGCAAATGAATTTAAGTGAGATAGTTGAAAGCGAGGAGAAAATAAAAAATACCAAGGTCTACCAGTGCTACGAGGAAGCAATTGAAATACTTAAAAAAATAAATGAGGATACTGTTGATACGAGCTCAGATAAGTTATTCTTCAGACTGTTGTCAGATAAGAATTTCAAGGATAACACGATATATGACGCACTGCAAAAATTACAGGAGGATGGCTATTTATCCAGTATCAGCAGGGGGATCTACAAGATAAATAAACGGGAAACGATACCGGCCAGCGTTCACTAGTTTAACTTATGGTGTTAGTTTATTGTTTTACCCTCTATAGAGGGGGTAAACCAAGTAAACTAACTACACTGATACCCTCCATTTAAGATAAACTGCATAAACCAGGTAAACTAAGTGACCTAAGACAGTTGGATTTATTCAAGACAGACTCGGTAAACTAAATATATTCAGAGAAGGGGCTACCAGAAGGCCTTCTGCCTATCAATCTGCTTTCAGACAAGGCTTTCAGTCAAAGCTGTGCTTGTAGATGCACTCTATTGAACTCTACCGCCCTATTATGCACTTTTCTGATACCCTGCAAGCTAAGATTAAAACACCTGCCATTTTTGACAAGGAAGTGGCTGATTCCCCTATCATAAACGGGAGCAAATCATCATATATTCAGGGTGAAATTAAAGTTTTGTCAGACGTGCAGGTAATAAATACCCCGACGGCCAGATAATAACAAGGAGGAACGTTATAATGAAGAAGAAAAAATCATATAGAACAAGCGGGTTTACCATTGATTTAGTAACAGAAACGTTTGGGGTCATAGTATCCTCTCCCGACCCAGATTATACGATTAAAAATACCGATAAATTCTTTAAGAAATTGAATAGACTTGAGAGGTTAAAAGCAAGAATAAGAGAAAGACTACCTTCGGATTCAGATTTCAGATAATGATGGGGGTGGAAGCTGCTCCCCGTCTTCTTCCCCATTTAAGGGGTTTAATATTCTTATTTCTCATGTAAGAAAGTCATTCTTGATTTCTTTCTCTCAATCTCAAAATAATAAACCCAAAATTAATCAAAAAAGTTTTACTTAGGTAAAAAGGGGATTCTACCTTCTTTCATACTCTTCTTTATACCATTTATTACTCCTTGCACAAATGTCTCTTCGGTGTAATCTAAGGAAAAGCCAACAAAATAACTCTGCCCAGCCCTAAGTTTATCCCACTCAAAAGATTCCGAAGTAGTTTCTGGAAATTCAGTCATTTTCCCTCTAAGTACTGCTTTATTATTATGAATCAACTCTGCTTTTATCAAACCCAATCCTTCACTTATTTTTTTGTATTCAAGAACTAGCATATATTTTTTAAAGCCTTTAAGTTCTTTATCATCTAGCAAAGCCTTTATTACCTCTTCTTTTGTTGGAAATTCATATTTTTTATTTTTCATGTTTAGCCTACTTTTTCCTCAATAGCCTTCTCAACTTTTCTTTTTGCTTCTTCCAAGAGTTGTTTTGCCTTGGTCCTTGATTCATGAGCATCTCTCACTTTTGCAGCGATTTTATCTTGGATATCTTTGTCAATTATTGGAACCATTATACTTTCCAATTCATCCTTGTTTATTGCGGTTAGTATAGTGCCGGAGCATCCTTTCTTAAGAAGTTCTTGATATTCTTTTAACTTGAACATGACAAGTAGTGTTTCGGGATTAATCTTAGCCGACCTAAGAACATAGAATCCAGTAGAGCATAAGGAATCATCATATTCTTTTGTTATCAATGCACATGAGGAGAGGGAGCCTTCTATGGATGATATGATAACATCGCCAGTTTTTACCAACCTTCTGGCTCTCGAAGGTAAATTCTCTCCAACTTCCAAGGTAAAATCCGTAATGAACCCCTCCTTCGAGATATTTGATAATTCAATATAACGGTATCTGTGGCCTGTTTTCGGAATGAAATTATTGTCTTTAATTTGAATTATGGTTTGCAGTTTTGCAGACCCATAGTTCTCGATTGCTTTGGATATTTCTTTGTAATGGGGAAGGTAATACTCAGCATCAATCCTCATATGCTTCAAAGTTTCGGAAAAATTGACAGTATAAACCAATTCATGTTTAAGATTCAATCTATTAAATTCGAGTTCATCAAGAAGGAGTTGCTCTGCTTGTTGGTAAAATTGCCTTGATTTTTCATATTCGTGAGTTACAGACTGGTACATATCGGAGATTTCCTGCTTGAACTGCTTTTTTGGGTTAAATATGGGTATTTCCCTAACAAGAGTTATAGTTAAGTGCGGTTGAGCCGTTAATGATGAAGATCGTATCAAAAGTTTATTTGCAAAATCCGTCAGAAAGTAGAAGAACAGATAGGTGTAATCAACTCTATCCAATTTAGATGAGTTTATGAAAATGATATCTCTACACACCGCGGCTTTTTTCGTCACAAGTCCAACTCTTGCAACGCTCCCACCCTTTGTGATTACCAGATCTCCTTCTTTAACGACCTTGAGTGTTTTGAATTTTTCTAGAATTTCTTCAGGAATTGTTTCTGCCCCATCATAATGTATCGTAGTATCTACATCTTCAACTCGCAAAAACGGTAAATTCCCACTGCCATACAATGGTTCGAGAGCAGGATAAAACGCGCTTGCATCGACTTTTAGATGGAGTTTCTCAAAAGTGGTGAAATTCAGATGGTTCTCTTTAATACCATCCTCAATTTTAAGGTATTCGGGTTTGTAGTATTCGGCATCAAGTCTACTAGCACCCCCAAGCTTGCTCAAATTTATTATTGAAATTTGGGCCATCTATTCCGGACCTCCTGCAATTACTGGTTTCAATATCTTCTCCAAAACGATATACGAATTTTTAACTAGTCTCTTGGCTCTTCGGTCTTCGATATCAAATGCCCCGTGAATAAGATGGCACCGAACTTGGTATATAACATCTATTGTTTCTCGAAATAAGATTTCAGTATTGGAGATAACATAGATTTCCCCTTCTAATTGAATAATCCCGTTTGATTGGAGTTCAGAAGTTATTTTTCTTTTCGTGTATGTTACAGCGATATCGGATTCTCTAAAGCATATTTCAATTCCAGACATATCCTCCAATGGACCTAATCGAATCTCCTGTATCAGGATTGATAATGCTTTTTTGAATTCCTTTGCATCTTCTGAAGTGCTATCTAGTAAGTTTGAAAAACTATCTTTTATTTGTCCTCCCATTTTGATTTCTCGTATTGCGTCTGCATCAGTTCTAATTCTTGGAAATACGTGCTTATACCATGAATTAAAACATAACCAAAGCTTCATAAATGGGGTGAAATACTCTATCTGAGCTGATTCATACCAATTTGAAATCCCACGTATTGAAGGCATTTAATCTCTCCAAAAACTAAGCTTTTCTTTATTAGCAAAATCTTTGAATTTATCAGCTATTTCATCCAAATCGTGTTCGAGTACTAGGTGTCCATTTTTGTCAATTACAATATTTCCATTCGAATCTCTTTTGTAAACTGGATCCCCACCATTGTCTTTACCTGGCTTTTCTGAAATTGCAAAAAATATCGGATAGTCCTCTTTTTTTGGGCACAACTTATTGTCCCATTTTTGGAGAAAGAGAACGGATGTTTTTGTAGAAGTATGGGGTCTGAAAGTGTTTACATGAAGACTTACAACCGCCAAAATTCTAGCTCTTTCCATTATGAATTTACGAATCTCTGCATCGCTACTGTTATTAAATCGACCTTGAGGGAGAACTATAGTCATTCTCCCGCCATTCTTCAACATGTCCAAGTTACGTTCAATGAAGAGGATGTCTCTACCTTGGCTGGGAACTGTTTTCCCTTGTTTTTCTGCAAGTAAATAATTTTTAAGGATAGCTCTTTCTTTAACCTCTCCTGCGAATGGCGGATTTGTTAATAAAACATCAAAATCAAAATACTTAAAGTTCTTTTGATTATCTTCGTCTTTTTGCCTACTATCAGAAAAGCGACTAAGCATTGGCTTTAAAGCAGCTTTTACTTCATCATTCCATGATGCTGGATCTAGACTATTGCACTTATAAACATTAGTTTTTCCATCGCCAGCAATTAGGTTTAAAGCCTTCGCTATTTTTACCGCTCTTGGGTCAAAGTCAAGACCAAAAACATGAGTGGATGCATATTCCGCTTGTTCTCTAGTGGGACCTTTTGCTGTGAACTCATTTCCCCAGACCCAAAATATCGTGTGAACTGTAAATCCACAAGAACCAGAAGCAGTATCAATAACCCATTCGTATTCTTTAGGGTTAAGCATTTTTACGGCCATATCAATAACGTGTCTCGGAGTAAAATATTGCCCTTTAGAACCCTTAGAGACTTGAGTCACTAGATATTCAAATGCTTCATCTATTACTTGAAGATTGGAATTAAATAACTCAATATCCTGTAAAAAAGAAACGCAGGTCATTAAGTGATTAGGGGATAATTCAATTCGGTCCATTGGCTGGAAAACTCCCTTCCATTTATCTTTGGCACCTTCAAATAAGTTACTTATCTTCTCAAAAATCTCGTTGGGAGATTCTCCGTATATCCTGAAGAAGATCCTACCTTTTCTATCTTTTTGATTTTCTGCCGCCCACTCATCATAAAGTTTAGCATAAATAAGTTTAAAGACTTCTTCGAATGCATCTACTCCTGCATTAGCAAGTACGAGGTCTTCTAAGTCTTGAATTATACTTTTTAAAGAAAGCCTTTCCCTAACCAATTTATTTTCTTCAGTTAATTTTTTTATTGTCCATGGTTCTGTAATTACATCTTGTAATGATTGGTCGACCGTTGGTAAATCCGAAATGTGCGTGAATACATTTGGTTCTTCTCTATGTAGAATAACCACCTCGGAACCATTACTCCATACGCCTATTGGTGAACCCTCAGCATTGCAATAAGATTTTAATTGTTCTAATCCATCTTTTCTATTTGGTTTTTTAACCTCAATAATGATATATGGATTTTCCATATCTTTTTGGAAAACAACTATATCCGCAGATTTTTCATGGACGCCAGAACCGAACCAAATTTCTTTTTCAACGGCGATTCTATTTGTCGGATAACTATATTCCTCAATAAGTTTTTTTATCCAAAGCTGTCTAACGATTTCTTCAGGCTTTGCAGGCTTATAGATGTCTTTAATCTGACACTTCACTAATAATCTTCCCTCTTTTTCTACTATTAGGGTTTCAACAAAGTCTAATTCTTTTTTAGAAAATAAGGATAATCCATATTGCACTTCTGAAGGGGAAAAGATTCTTTGAATATAATTGTTAGACATTATCCACCACCTCTTTAAATTTGATTCTCTTCTGCTCCTCTTTCTCAAGCTCCATTTTAATACATGACCTCACAAAGTTCTTAGCGTCACTATCCTAAACCTCCCCCCCTGTTTCACCAAAAATTTTTAATTTTAATTTGTAATATTCATTTGCAGCTTCGTTAAATTTTGTCAATTCATCATAAGAGACAAAATGATATCTATTCCTGATCTGCTTAAACGGATCTTTGGATACTTCTATCTCAAATTTTTTTCTAGAATCAGAAGGAGCAACTATCACAAAACTTGCTTGATAATGACGCACCTGGTATATCCTCAACAATCCTTTAGTAATATCAGTTGTATGTTCTACCTCAAAGCATGCAATAGGATTCTCACCGCTAATATCAAACCAGATTACATCGATATTACTAATTGTACTGAGAATACGTTCAGATGCTATTGGAGGTACTTCTTTCATACTTGCTATCCCACCTAGTCTCTTACCATGGCTTTCTAAACTTGGATGTGCAGTGTAAGTTGGATGCCCTAGAAGATTACCTAAACTCAACAAAATATATTGTGCATCAGCGTGTTCCTTTATTTCTTCTTTGCTACCTTTTATTTCAGGAATTTTCTTTTCAGGTACCTCTTCGGGTTTTTCTTTAGGAATAATCTCAGTAAATATAAACCAAAAGAAACAATCTACATCTACAAAATCGTTCTTTTCCCCACCTAACCTTTCCAACTCATCCTTGAATAAAGAAATTACTGAGGTACATTCTGAATAATCTTTACCCTCAGTAAGTGAATATCGGTATAACCTATCTGGTAATAACTTAACATCTAGAAAAGGAAGAACTGTTTTGGGTTTATTATTCCATAAGCAAAACTTTTCAGGAAATACCATATTTAAAATTTCAGACCATGATGATGCACCTAGTCCTTTAATCCCAAAAGAGTCTATTCTAGCCTCTATACTTTCTGAGTTGTATAATAGTTTTTTTAGTTCTTCTTTTATTTTTTCTAATCCATTATCCTTTACTACCTCATTGACTTTATAATCCTTATTTGTCCAAGTTTTACTGGCCCAGAGTTTTTTATATATTTCAGCAAAATCATCCTTTGTCATCTTTTCTATATTCTGAGGTGAGAGTTTATCCTGGAGAAACTTTTGATGCTTTCTATGATCCTGAATTTCATATTCCTTCTTATCCCACTGCAGATATTTAGTAAAGAGTTCCTTAATTTTATTTTTTTGTTCTTCACTAAGTTGAATATCCATAAGTCCACCACTTGATAGTTAGTGCTCCAGAGTATATTAACCTTGCTCTGGCACCAGAATATATAATACTCATCCGTCTAATTATCACCTAATCAATATAAAATCGCTAAGTCAACATCTTAAGCAGGAATTTACAAATTTTTTGCGACCTTGGCTTTCAAAAAGATAAGGTCTTTCCCGCTTGTGGCTCTTTAGCCAATTTATGAAGTTCTCTACCAGTTTAATTTCGGCTTCTTCATCTTGCTGGTGCGGGAACTTTTTGTGTCCTTGCTGTGTTTTGATTAATATTCTAAAGCGTTTTGGCAGCTTTATCAAACTATTAAAAACATAATAATAACTAGAGTACAGTATCTCTCCTTTTTTATCAGTTACCTTCATTGCATAAACCAGGTATTCCGCATAATCCTCCTTATATTTTTGTGCAAATGCTGGTTCATACTTTATCCTAGGAAATTTTTTTCCAAGTGTTGCGATAATCCAATCCCCGGCAACTGCTTTTTTGCGTATTTTTGGTTTGCATCCTCCCTTCCCAAGTGTCAGGACTCCTTTTTCAATGCGAGGATCGCAACTATTAATGTTCCCTACATGGTCTATTACATAACTAAAAAGGTGTTGCATAGTCACATTCCTCACTCAACTTTACTACTTTCTTCTTATCCAATTCTCTCAGCTTTGATGATTAAACGGTGGGGCTTCGAGATGATTTGTTACGCATTCACTGATAAGTTTTTTTTCCAACTCTTTTGCCTCTTCTGGTGTTCTGCATGTTTTATACCCAAATTTCACTTCTGCTCTTGGAAATTGCTCTATATACCCTTTGAATCTCTTCCTTGCCGTGTGTCTCCAACCCTTATGCTCCTCTGACAAGTCGGTAAAGCAAATTAACCTCTCATCTAACCATCCTTGTCCTATATACAAGATATCGCATTCGCCTTTCACCCTTCCATGCCTAAAATCGGTTTTAATAATATAAACTCCCTTTATATTCCTATCATGATATCTCATTAGATCTTTAATGATAGGATCGTCTGATAATTTGGGCAATTTCCGCCATATAAAATCTGTTTCCGTAACACACATCTCCTCGCCTCTTTATTTGCTATTTCAGCTTATATAAATAATAAAATCATCCTATCTCACACTTCCTCCCTTTTTCAGTAACCTCCGTATTCTTGCAAGCACTACCAAACATTCCAGGATTCATCGTATGTACCGGGAAAACCTTCTTGGCATCTATCTCCTTCACAATCTCAAAAATCTCGCTTTTGCTTGCGTGCCCGCTCGCATGGAGCTGGTGCCTCCTCATCCCAAAATGCAGGAGCCAGTTCTCCAGCACATCATCAGAAACCTGTGAAAGAGGATCTTCCTCGAAAGGCTCGCTCATGGAATGGATGCACTCCCCTCCGGAAGGCCTCGCATCCACCAGCTCGGTCAACTGCCAGAAGTCCAGCTCGAATATCAGCTCCTTCTGGTTGTCATGAATATACGCAGAATCAACGCAGTCATCCATCATCGGCCTCTCCCATTTCTTGTAGCTCTTCATCCTCCTGCAGTAAACCTCAATATGTTTGTCTTCGAAAGGGTCAGGAAGCCCCAGGGGGTCATCCTTCAATGACTGGAGAAGATGTGCCGTCTTCATGGATGTGACAAGCTTCCTCCCGCTCTCCTTCGCAATATCATGGAAAGTCCTGAACCTGTCCAAGTCCTTAGGATACCGCATTGCAAGCACAAGACCGGCAGCTTCATGGGTGACTTTCCCGCTTTCCTCCCTCACAGACTCCTCTGAGCAATTCTTCCTCTTTTCCACGTCAAAAACACGGGTTCCTTCAATGATAAGTGCTTCTGGCTCGGCTTTCTTTGCCTTTTCCACAAACTCACGGGTCATATCGCTCCTGGGGCCGTGCTGCCTTAAATCCCCAGTATAAGCAACAGCCCCCTCGGATGTTTCAACAAGGAAGCCGTATGCGCCTGGGACAGAATGGTCAACATGGATAGGAGTTACCTTTAAATCTCCGACCGAGATCTCCTTCCCGCTCCTGAATTGCCGTATCTCAGCCCCTTCCGCGAAGTATCTGTTGCTCGTGGTCTCCGCGTTGGAGTCCAGTATCTTCTTGGCGGTTTCTCCCATGTAGATAGGTATCCCAGGGTGCAGATATTCAAGGTGTGCGACATGGTCGAAATGGGCATGGGAGATGAAAACCCCGTCAAACCTCGGTTCTGAAACCTTCAGGTCAGTGTGCTCAATTGATTCATTTGAATAAAGCCCGTTCAGCTTAGGAATAAGCCCGAATTCGAAGTAATCCCTGAGCCCGAACCTGTCCCTTGGGGAGAGATACGATTCCGGGACAAAGTAATCATCCAGCAAGGAGAAGGACTGGCCGAAATCCAGAAATATCCTTGTCTTCTTGTCCTCAAGCAGTATCTTGTTTCCCCCTATCTCCTTTACCCCGCCGAAAAATGTTAAAGAAACCATCAGTGATGGTTAACGTGTCAGACTATATTAAGATTGCTCAAGAAACCGAGTCTGTTCCATGCATGATGAGTTCAAATGACTTCTGCAACTTTCCATCTACGGTTAAAAAGTTCTAAAACGCTTTGACGTATATCTACTCCTAAAGGAGATGCAATTGTATCCTTTTCTCCTAAATCTTTCAAACTATGTCCAATCTGCCAAGCACTTCTTGAATCTAATATGTACCTGTCATGTAGCTCATTTCGGGTATATTTTCTAAAAACACAATTAGGAAATTCTTTTTTAAAATCAGAAAAGTCTTTATCAAACTGTATACTTGATTCGACCTTTTGGCATAAGAAATTAACTTCAAATTTTTTGGGAATGACTGAAAGAATAGCTAGTGTCCCTATACCGAGATATGGATCACATATATAAACCGGCGGCGAAAGCTGTGCTAAAAGTTTTTCTTTTAATAATCTTTTACTTGTATACTGCGTACCACTAACAAAAATAATTGCGCCTCCTAAATCTTGAATCTCAGCTAATTTTTTTCGCCCGCGTTCTAAAATAGTATAACTTAATTTTCCATTGATTTTTTTCCGTGCAACCTCTCCTTTACAGGTACCAAGTGCATATCCGATAGCCTGCGGTGAGGATCTCAGGCCAATAGTCTCTGTAAGCAAATCCGAAATTTCCTTTAAAGATAGATAGTCGATGTTCTTGTCTTTTGCAACTAGAAGAACCCAGAGTGCGCGCATTCGCATATTTTCTAACTGATGGATATTAGGATAAGCCTCATTCCCCAATGCGTCATTTATAAAAGATTCTAAATCAGTCACTTAGACTCACCAGAGATTAACTCTTTTACTTTACTAAGACCCGCGAAAGTTAAAGATAACATTTCGCCTTTTTTTATAACACATGGATTACTTTTATCACGTTTAGTAAGTTCATACAATACCTTGCTAAAGTCTGTAGAAGAACCACAGCCAGTCTCTTCAAAAAAGTTGACCGCGTCCTTTTCTGAAACCGAATTTGCTTTATTTCTGTTAGAAAGCATGTATATAACTAGTAAAGCTAAGTTCGGTGCACCGATTTTTTTATTTAGTAGTAACTGACCATGGAGTTCTTTAACTATCTCTTTTACATTTTCTATTTCGTCCGCCGGGAAATAATCTAACAATTTGGTAGTCATTTTCTCACCGCATACCCCCAAATTTTATCTATTTTAATTCTGGTTAAAACTCTTTTTTGTAGGTAGTCTATCCTCAGTAACTTATCAACAGATTTCTTATCCCCAAAGTATCCTTCACGTTTTAATTCATCACTTATTTCACTAACTGTTTTAGGATTGTTTAGGAACCCATTTTCTATTAAAAGTTGGATTCCACCACTTAACCCTTTATGTTTGTAGGTTATAGTCACTTTTTTCTTGAAGACAATTTCTTCAATTTTTGATATCCTATCTTCATGGTTTTTTAGAATTTTTGAAAGTTCTTCTTCATCCATAATTATCTACCTCCTTTCCTTACCTTCTCTTCAATTTTTTTCAGCACGTTCTCAACCAAGTTAATCTTAATCTTGTAGCTTGCGAACTTGCCCTTTTTGATGGATTCAATCACTCCTGCTTCACCCAATTCTTTCAACCATGGAAATAATGATCCAACACTTCGGATTCCTAATTCGCTCATGAGTTCTGCACTTCCAGCATCCTCTGTACTACTAAGCTGCGCTTCTTTTGCATACAGTTTTCCAATAAGATATAACTCAATTTGCTCTTTCCCAGTTAACTTTTCTTTGAATAAAATATCAACCTTCCCCGTCTTCGTTATCCTAATAAACTGTTTCGCCAACTCAAAATTTTTCTCAAGTGCGCTAGCATAGTCCGCAGCCATCTCTCCAAGTATCTTATCCCGTAGGGTAATCGGCTTATCCTCAGCCATATGTTTCACCTCCAAACTAACTCCTCTCATAACATACGTAATATAATAATATAAAACTTTGCTTATTCTGAAAGTAATCTTACCTTTTTTCGACTATTATACAACAACCCTTAAATCAATCAGGAACTTTCTGCTCATCCTTCGAGGATAGTTTTAAATAATATCAATGTTAGTAACTCTACGGAGTTGAAATACAATCAGCCCGAAATTTTGTTAACAAACTATGCACTAAATTTTATAATCTCTTTCTTCTCAGAGCAGCAAGCATAATCGGAAGCATCACCGTAGCATCCCCGTCTATTGTTACCTGTTTGGCCTTCTCCTTCACCTTTCCCCAGGAGATTGCCTCCCTGAGCCTTGCCCCGCTTAAACTTCCATCATAGGCAGTGGCAGTAGTTATGTACACCGCGTAATCCAGCCCTCCCTTGAACTGGTTCCACCATATCGTGTGGTGCTTTGAGATGCCCCCCCCAATCATCAGTGCACCTCTCCTCTTGCTGTCAAAAACAATGTCACTTAGCTCTTTCTCATCCTTTATGAGGTTGAGCCTGAATTTGTTGTCCTGCGAGAATATCACCAGATTTGTTCCAAAGGCGGCATCAAGTATGCCAGGGCAGTAAACCGGAATTTTATGCTTTGCAGCTTGGTACAAGATGGAATTCTCATCATCAACTCTCTTGCCGAATTCATATGCAAGCTCCCTGCTGCTCCACTCCTCCTTCTGCTTCGAAAGTTCCTTCAAAATTGGAAGCATCTTCCTTTCAAGCAGCACTCCATAGCTTGAGTTTGGTATGAGCACATTCCCCAACCTGTTCACACCCAGTTTGTGCAGCATCTCATCATCAAGCTCGAAGCTGCCGTGGAAATACTCCCCGCCCCAAGCCCTCGCCAAGTCATGGTCGAATGTTCCGCCAGTTGTTATGACAACATCAAACTCCTTGATGAACTGCGCCAGCGCTCCCCTTAGCCCTGTTGCAACAACGCATGCTGGGAAAGAGAGGAAATTGGTGCATTCCTTGTCCCCCAGCATCCTCTCGAGTATGCCCACCCCGACAGCAAGGTGGCGAGCAGTGAAGCCGCCCGCATTCAGCATCTCGCCAACCAGCTCCCCCACTCCCATATTCTCCTTTAGTCTCATATCCCTGACTTTTCTCTTCACAATTTTCATACTATCACATACTATCACTTACACGTATCTTGTAAGTACTACCTTCTCCATCTCAACTGCTTCGGATTTTGCTGCTATGTCGAGTGCAATGCTTAGCTTAGTTTCGCTCTCCGAAATAATATCAAACAGCACATCCCCGACTTTCACCTTGTCACCCTGTCTCACATGCATGAGCACTCCTGCTCCCTTGCTCTTGGGAGCTCCAGCGGCCCTTGCAATCTTGGATATCATCTTGTTATCAACATGGTGTATTCTTCCCTCCCTCCCTGCCTTTACTCCCTCTTTGTAGCTTCCTATTGGTATATCCTCCACTTTAACCTTTGAATTGCCTCCCTGCGCCCCTATTATCTCCCTCATCTTTTCAAGCGCCTTTCCGGATTTCAGTAGGTCACTCGCAACTGCATAGCCCCTTCCCTTTTCAACCTTGCCGCAAAGCTCAAGCAAAGCCCCTGCAAGAACGAGCGATTTCTCCGTGAGGTCATACGGCCCTTGGCCCTGCAGCACTTTCAGCACGTCCCTTGCCTCAAGGGCAGGCCCTATCCCCTCGCCTATGGGCCCGTTCCCGACAGTTACGTAGCACTCAGCCTTCATTCCCAGTTTCTCACCAATTTCCAGGAAGTCCTTGGCAAGCTCGTTTGCCACTCTGCTATCCTCTATCTTCGCGCCTCTCCCAACCGGTATATCTATTATCACATATTCAGCGCCAACAGACTTCTTCTTCGCAAGTATGCTCGCAAGTAAAACGCCTTTCGGGTCCAGCCTCATGGAGTTTCTTATCCTTATCAGCTTGTCGTCAGCTGCCGCCAGGTCCATTGCCCCTCCCCATACCACGCATCCATGGGTCTTGAGCACGATATCCTTCATCTCATCCAGCTTGACGGTTACAGGTGCAAGCACCTCCATGGTGTCTGCAGTTCCCGCTGGCGATGTTATCGACCTTGCAGATGTCTTAGGTATATACAATCCAGCAGCAGCTATTATCGGAACCAGCACCATTGTCGTCCTATTGCCGGCAACTCCGCCCGAGCAGTGCTTGTCCACAACCGGGTGCACTCCAAGGTCCAGGGTGCTTCCTGAACCGACAATGGCATTTGTCAGGTAAACTGTCTCATCATTGCTCAGGCCCCTTATGTACAACGAGACAACGAATGAAGCAAGCTCTGTCTCGCTGAGTTTATTCTCCATTATCTCGTCTATGACATTTTTTATCTCATCATTCCTCAAGTTCCCCCCATCCATCTTCTTCTTTATTATCTCCACAGATGCGGGGTTGCTTGTGATATTCACCCCAATCATTTCCCCATGTCTAGCTCCAATCCCGCAGGAGGTATCCGAGAAAAGGACTATCTCCCCTCGCTTGACAAGCGTTGTGCTCAAGTCAACTATGGCAATGCACTTCTTGCCACCCTTGGTAAGCAGAACCCTGTCACTTATCAACATGTCCATTTCATGTGCTTCATCCTCGTTGAGCACAACTATGTTCTTTCCAGTCTCAATATCGAATATCTTGGCTTTAAGCATGTAATCAGGTTTCTCTACCATAAAACCACCTAGTACAGACTTTCAAACCCTCCTCTGAGCACAACGTTCAGCAGACTCTGAGGGGGTATCACTCCCATCTCGGTTATGTATGCAGTCAGATACCTGGCAGGAGTAACATCAAAAGCAGGGTTTCTTATCCCCACTCCCTTGAGTTTGTTTGGATTTATTATTTCCTCTGGACTCCTTTCCTCTATCTCCTCTATTCCACCCCATAAAGTCAGAGGGTCGAACTTGAATGTCTCCGCAGCCGAATACATGTTCACCCCATTCTCATGCGCTATGACAGCTATGCCTGCCGTCCCTACCTTGTTCACCAAATCTCCCTTGCCCGTTATAGCATCGGCTCCAACAACAACCGAATCGACACCTCTTATAAAGTAGCTCACTGCCGAGTCGACTATGAGAGTGACCTTCAAGCCTGCGCTGCTGAGCTGCTTGGCGGTAATCAACCCCTGAAGCTTGGGTCTTGTTTCAGTGCATATCACAGAAATTCCGTTTGAAAGCTCATTCGCCCTCTTTAATATTGCAACAACCGAGCTACTGTGGCAGTGAGTCAGAATGACCGAGCTGTGGGAGAACTCCCGCCCCCCGTACTCAGCTATCTTCTCCTCGTTCTCCTTCACTTTCCTGAAATACTCCACTTCGTTTCTCTCCACAAGTCTCCTAAGCTCTTCAACATCACCAGTGCTTTTTTTGATATCTGCAAAAAGTGCTCTCAGGGCATTCCTAAGCATGGGTTCGGTAGGCCTTGCTGAAGCCAGTTCGTCTGCTGCCACAAGAAGCTCATTGATGAACTCATCCCTGCTCTTTGCCTTGGACTTGCGGGCTATTAAGCCCATGGCGCCAATTGCAGCCTTTGCTACGTTCTTAGCTCCCTGTATCCTGAGCTCCTTTATATCCTCCCTTATCCTCTCGACCTCTCTCTGCAAATTACCACCATTAACATAAACAGTTTTGTAAGAACTATTTAAAAATTAAGAGCTTTGTCCCCTTCTTTCAGGAATTTCTTATACTGCTTCTCATCATCAAAGACCACCGGCACGATTTTCTTCCGGCACTTCTCGCAGTAGTATATGCCCGCAATCTCGGATGTGCCTGGAATGCCCCCTTCTCGAAGTGAAGGAGCTCTTATCCTCAAACTGCCGCATCTGGGGCATGCCTTGAACTCCTTTCCAGAACTCATGGGATACCTACTCATTGCAGGATATTAAACTAATGTCCAAATTAAACCAATGTTCAAAACGAAAATCGAGTCTAAAATTTGTGTGGGATACGGGAGAGTGCATCCATAAACCGAAAGCATATAAAGCTTTATCGATTAAAACTGTGTATCACAAAGAGGGGATACTTTGATTGAGCAAGCATTTGTCTCTAAGGATGATGAGGAGCTTTTGAAGTTCATCGAGAGTTCTGCTCCCAAGATATGTATTGTTGGCACAGGAGGGGGCGGCTGTAACACACTGAACAGAATATTTGAAGTAGGTGTCGAGGGAGCTTCAGTCATAGCCATGAATACCGATGCTCATCATCTGGTAAGAACAAGGGCGGACAAGAAGCTTCTCCTCGGGAGGAACACCACAAAGGGGCTTGGGGCAGGCAGCAACCCAACAGTTGGGGAAGAGGCTGCAAAGGAGAGCAAAGGTGAGATAGAGAAAGTCATTGCCAATTCTCAAATGGTATTTGTTACCTGTGGCCTTGGGGGAGGAACAGGGACCGGAAGCGCCCACATCATTGCTGAGGAGGCGAAGAACGATGGTGCACTTACAATAGCCGTGGTCACACTTCCATTCATCTCAGAGGGAAAGGTGAGGAGAGCAAATGCCATAGAGGGATTAAACAAGCTTAAGAGGCAAGCTGATACGGTCATAGTTATACCGAACGACAAGCTGCTCGCCATAGTTCCAGACCTGCCGCTCAATACTGCCTTCAAGGTTGCGGACGAGGTTCTTGCGAGCTCTGTCAAGGGAATAACCGAGCTGGTGACGAAGGTCGGTCTTGTGAACCTGGATTTCGCAGACCTCAGGACCATATTGAAGGATGCCGGATGCGCCGTGATAGGGTTCGGTGAATCCAATGCAAATGTCAAGCCTGATGAGATGGCCATCACGGCAGTTGAGAACGCTTTGAACAGCCCTCTGCTTGACAGCGACATATCCGAGGCGGACAAGGCACTGGTCAATGTCACAGGAGGAGGGGACATGACTCTGAGGGAGGCTGAGCTCGTCATTGAGGAGATTTCCAAGAGGATACATCCGAACTCCCACATCATATGGGGTGCCAGGATAGAGCCAGACCTAGGCAAATCAGTCATGAAGGTGCTTGTGGTAATTGCGGGCGCAAAGCTCCC
>JAPLWV010000022.1 GCA_026396385.1 Microcaldota archaeon
ATGTTGTCCCCCTTCACTGCCACATCATCGATTCCTACATTAATATTCATTCCATCAACTACTCCTTCCTTGTCCCTCTTTGCCTCAACGGAAACTATCTTTCCACCTGTTATCATTCTCTCACCTCATCGCTATTTTATCGCCGACTTTCATGATAATCGGCTTTACCCTGTTGCTTTCAACCTCTCTAGCAAACTCGCTTAGGTTCCGCCGTACCCTTTCAGAAGTGTTATAATGCATGGGTATAATATACCTGCAGTTTATCTCCTTTGCGGCTTTATACGCAGAATACACGTCCATGGTGTAAGTTCCGCCTATCGGAATGAGCGCATAATCCGCCGTTATGTCAAACATCTCTCCGAACTCATAGGTATCCCCGGCATGGTAGACGCTCTTCCCACCCTTCTTTACTATATAACCCACCGGGCATGCAGACTGGGGGTGGACTGCTTTCACAACCTTGATCTCAACCCCTTTCACCACGAACTCATCACCGACAATTACCTCCATTTTATTCTCACTTGGAATCTCCAGCTCCCTCAGAACACAGTGGGGGGCTATCACCAGAGCGCCTGTCCTCGCAACAACCTTCTCAACAGTGCCCTTCTCCAAATGGTCCCTGTGCTCGTGGGTTATCAGTATTAAATCTGCTTTGTCAATATCCTCGGCTCTTATCGCTGCGGGAATATCTCTCCTCATACCTCCCACCATGGCATTCTCAAGAAATAAGTCTATATAGACCAAGGTGCCGTCTAGTTCTATCTCAAACCCCGAATGCCCAAGGTACCTTAGAAAGCCCATATTCCTTCCCTCTTTTATAACACATCTCTAAAATTTAAATATACGTACTGTATAACTCATTTATGCGAAAATTAGGCATTTTTCTGGTAGTCGTCCTGCTCATGCTAGCCGTCAGGGCAGACTTTCACGATCTTTCGCTCAGCGTTACTGTGAAAATCAACACAAATGGCTCTGCTCATGTGACGGAGAGAGTAAGGCTAACGATCGACCCAAGCTCAGTAGACATTTATAACAGGAGCATGTACTCGAGGAATCTCACCATAATGGACTGGCAGCAGATAACAAACAGCAAACTGCTCAGACAGCACATATTCTCACCAGTTTCCGTAAGTAACATGAAAGTTGTCCCCGAGAACCTCAACAACTACTCTTTTTCAACAGCATCCGCGGCAGTGATAAAGCTGGATTATGAACTCGAAAAATTTGTGCCGATCAACCAGACAGGCCCAAGGACAGTTCTCTACGCATTCAACAAATCCTCCTTCTCTTTCGAACATTCGCCAAGTGGTCAGATACTCCCCCAGGACACTGAACTCACCATAATCATACCTCCAGATTCAATAGTCACAAGCATCTCGCCAGATCCTGACGAGCCGTCAATAACGAGGGACTACCTGGGTCAAGTGATGAGGGTGAGCAACTTCACTTGGAGAGGAACAATACCACTCATGGACTTCGAGCTGACATTCACAAGGGAGGAGCCAATAGGTGTTGAGGTGAGCAGATTTTTCGAGGATATTGAGATGAATGCGTTATCTTTCATCCTCTCCACGCCAGGTATCATTCTAACCCTGCTTGTGTTGATTGCAGTGGTTTACATTACCCTCCCCAAGAGGTAGCATATGCTTCACCAATACGAGAAGCTCGTTCTGCATTCTCTAAAAGTGGGCAGCAAGACTCTTGATGAGCTTGCGGAGAGCACGGGCTTAAACAAGGATTCCGCGAGCAGAGCATGCTACTGGCTGAAGGATAAGGGCGCGGTGGAAATTCACGAGACCGTAACCCAGGGCTTCAAGCTCGGAGAGGAAGGAAAAAAATTCCTCGAATCCGGCTTCCCCGAATTCAACCTTATAAAGAAACTTCATGCGGGGAGGAGCTTCAATGAGCTCAGTGATGAGGAGAAGAGGATAGGCCTGCCATGGGCGAAGAGGAAGGAGTGGGTGGAAATCGAGGGAAACATATTCAAGCTAAGCAAGCTGGGAGAAAAAATACTGCGCGAAGGGCAGTATGAAGTTGTACTGCTTAAGAAAATCTCTAGGGGAGAATCACTGGGAAAGGAGGATATAGATGCGGTGAAGGCGCTGCTTGGGAGAGGGGACGTGCTGAGAACTACAGAGAGCAAGCAGTTCTCACTCTCCATCACGAAAAAAGGTGAGGGGCTTGCCGGGAAGGAAGTTGTAGATGTAAGTGGGAAGATTCATCTTCATGGTGACGTTAGCGTTAGGAAATTGGTCAATACTTTAACTAAAGAAGACATCACTACGGGCAGATGGAAAGAGAAGGAGTATAGAGAGTATGATGACTCTCCTGTTGAGAAATCCCGCCCTGGCAAGAAGCACCCCCTGCAGAAGGTGAAGGACAGGATAAGAAAAATATTCATAGAGCTTGGCTTTGAAGAGATGGAGGACAGGCTGGTTGAATCCTCATTCTGGAATTTTGATGCGCTATTCCAGCCGCAGGACCACCCCGCGAGAGATTTGATGGACACGTTCTACCTGTCTTCCCCTGAAAAGATTCCCCTGCCCAAAGACGAGGTTGTTAATAGGGTGAAGAAAGCCCATGAAGAGAAGTGGAAGTACAAGTGGAGCAGGGAGGTTGCAGAGCAGGCAGTACTAAGAACACATGACACTGCAATCTCTCCGCAGTACATGCTGAAAGTGAGGAAAGGCGAGCGCAAAGCGCCTGCAAAATTCTTCACTGTTGGGAGAGTGTACAGGAACGAGGCGACGGATTTCAAGCATTTGAGTGAGTTCTACCAAGTTGGGGGGATAATTGTTTACGAAGATGCAACATTCAGGGATTTGCTTGGGCTGCTTAAGGAGTTCTACAGGAAGCTTGGGTTCGAGAAGATAAGGTTCTCCCCGAGCTACTTCCCCTATACCGAGCCAAGCCTTGAGGTGGAGGTGTATTATGAAGAAAAAAAGCAGTGGCTTGAGCTTGGCGGTGCGGGAGTTTTCAGACCAGAAGTATGCCTGCCAACATGGGGTAAATATCCCGTACTGGCATGGGGTTTGGGCCTTGAGAGGCCCACCATGCTGATGATGGGATTGAAGGACATAAGGCAGTTCTACAAGAATGATGTTTCCTGGCTTAGGGAAGCAAGGGTGTAAGTTTGGCGTCGGTTTGTTTCTCAAAGAATGAGCTTGAAGCTCTTCTCGGTAAAGGAATCAAGCAAAGCGAACTCGAGAGCATACTGCCCTCGATGGGTTTGCCCGTGGAGAGCATTGAGGGAGATTTAATTCACGTGGATGTAACTCCAAACAGGCCAGATTTACTCAGCATTGAAGGAATAGCAAGAGCATTTTCAACCTTTAAGGGTGGAAAGCCCAGGCATTACAGCGCAAAGGACTCCAGAATCAAGCTGCACATTGATAATTCTGTTCTGCCTGTCAGGCCTTTCATAGTCGCTGCAGTTGTGAGGAATGTAAAAATTGATGAGAAGAAAATCGAATCGCTCATGCAGCTGCAGGAGAAGATACACGAAACTTATGGAAGGAAGAGGAGGAAAATCTCGATAGGGGTGCACAACCTGGATGCAGTCCAGCCCCCGTTCTTCTACAAGGCAGTTGAGCCCAGCAGCTACTCGTTCATCCCTCTTGACATGGAAAAGAAGCTGACTCTTTCAAAGATACTTGAGGTGCATCCCAAGGGGGTGGAATACGGAGGGATAATAAAAGAATTCAAGAAATACCCGCTGCTGGTTGACAGCAAGGAACAGGCACTATCATTCCCGCCAATAATAAACGGGGAGCTTACAAGGGTGGACGGGAACACGAAGAACATATTCATTGATGTGACGGGAACGGATGCGAATGCAATAATGGATGCCCTGAAAATAGTCTCTCTTGCACTTGTTGACAGAGGAGGGGAGCTTTTCACTGTAGAAGTAATTGGAAAAAGGAAGTTTGAAACTCCTGATTTGAGTGAGAAGATTGTAGCTCTCCCTGCTGAGAAAATAAATAAAATGCTGGGAATGGATTTCAAAGAAGCCCACTTGCTGAAGCTGCTTGCCAAGATGGGTTATGACTCATCCAACAGCAAAGTGAAAATACCCTGCTACCGAGTTGACATAATGGACTGGGTGGATTTAGCTGAGGATGTTGCAATAGCATATGGATACAACAACTTCGCCCCATCGCTTCCGAACTTCTTCAGCATTGGGCAGGAGAAGCGCTCGGAACTTCTTGAGGGAAAGGTCAGGGAGCTCATGGTCGGTTTGAACTTTCTAGAAGTTCTCTGTCCCAACCTGACGAATGAACAAGAGTGCTTCGGGAAGATGCTCGCAACAGAAAAACCACATGTTAAAATAAAGAATCCGAAGGTCGAGGAGTACACAATGATGCGCCCTTGGCTCGCCCCGTCACTCCTCAAAGTAATCTCAGAGAGCAAGCAGGCAGAGCTGCCGATAAGAATATTCGAGATTGGGGATGCGATCTCTCTAGAGGGAGCAGATGTAAAGCAGACAAGGAGTTTGGCATGCGTGCTGTATGACCCGAAGGCAACATTCAGCGAAATAAAATCTTTTGCAGATGCAGTTGCAAGGGAGATGGGTTGGACAGTTGAAATGCGCCCCTGCGAGCATCCCTCTTTCATAAAAGGCAGGGCTGCAGAAATTGTCCACAAAAAGAAGAGAGTTGGAGTTTTCGGGGAGATTCACCCCCAGGTCCTCAACAACTTCCAGCTTGAGCAGCCTGTCGCCCTGCTTGAATTGGACATTACTTCTTTCCTTTAGCTTTCGATGAAGTTTTCTTGCCTCCAATAATATACTCCAACTCCTCATCATCAAAGTCAAAATAGTCCTGAACTTTTTGGGCATTACCGCTTTCCTTGCACACTGCACTCAGAAGCGGCAGGAAAATTCCCACAGCATCCTTTGAGGACAGATGGCATCTCCGCCCAATCTTCAAGCCAACCGCCTTCCTCATTGCCCGCTCCCCCCTGCTGCTGCCCAATGCACTGATTATCCTCGGGAACTGGTACTTCACAAACTTGTGGTAAGGCTCCTCCTTCGCAAGAGCAACCCCTGCAGTTGCCAGATCGTTCGAGTAGCGCATGAAGCCCCAGTGCTGGCGTCTCATAATCCTTCCATCGAATACATCTGCCCTGGAGAGCATCTCAAACGCCCTCCCAATCTCGCCGGCTTTCTCGTACTCAAGAGGGATGTTCTCCTCAATCCATTTCACGAACATGTCCCTGTCGTCAACCCCCCGCATGACCTCTCTGGCTTCCGCAAACCCCGTTGCTTTGAAAACACTTCTAACTGAGT
Organism: Microcaldota archaeon; assembly: GCA_026396385.1. GTDB lineage: Archaea > Micrarchaeota > Micrarchaeia > Burarchaeales > Fermentimicrarchaeaceae > Fermentimicrarchaeum. Next base: position 5,288 of record JAPLWV010000022.1, read on the forward strand.
CAAAGATGTTCTTCCCTCTGTCCCTCTGCCCAATAATTACCGCAGAACCAATACTGCCTTCCCCGAGCGCCTGCAAGTCATTTATCGCTGATCTCAGGTCACCTGAGCTGTTGTTTGCTATACCTATAACAACCTCATCCGCAACTTTCATCTCTTCCTTGACAGCAATTTTCTTAAGAATAGAGGCAATGGTCCTTGAATTCACCTTCCTCATCGGGATGACTGTTGAGGCAGTCCTTATGGACGCGAGAGCCGGCTTCCAGATATCGTTCGCAGTGAGGATGACTGGCTGGGTAGCATTCTTCACAACCTCCACTATCGCCTTGTTGCCTCCCCTATCGCTTCTCTGCAATCCATCAACTTCATCAATAAGCACAAGCCTCCTTCCACCAAAAAGAGTATCGGAGGTAGAAGCCTCGCCAACAATCCTCCTGACGCTCTCCTCATCCCTCAAATCGCTTGCATTCATCTCAACGATAGGCCATTTCATTGAACCTGCAAGCGCATATGCAAGCGCGCTCTTGCCAACTCCCGGCGAACCATGAATCAGAATGGGCCTTCCTGCCTTCCCCCTCTCCCAGTCAAACGCCCACCTCTTAATCCCCTCTACTGCTTCAGGATTCCCAGCAAACTCCTCGAGGTTTTTTGGGTGGTACTTGTCACTCAAAAGCATAAAGTAATTAAGTTCAGAGAATATTAAATCTGTATGCTCATTGGCGTTGTAGGCAAAACAAACACAGGCAAATCCACATTCTTTTCTGCAGCTACCTTGGTGGATGCTAAAATTGCCCCATTCCCTTTTACAACAATAGAGCCGAACCTTGGGAAGGCATATGTAAGATCACCATGCCCCTGCAAGGAGCTTAAGGTCAAATGCGCACCTAAGAATTCATTGTGCGAGGATGGAACGAGATTGATCCCCATAGACCTCATAGACGTTGCAGGGCTTGTGCCGGATGCGCATCTGGGAAAAGGGCTCGGGCTGAAGTTTCTGGATGACCTCCGCGCTGCAGATGCTCTTATACAGGTCATTGACGTATCAGGCACTACAGACTCAGAGGGGAACCCGACAGACTTCTATGACCCTGCCAATGAAGTGATATCCCTTGAGGAGGAGATGAGCCATTGGATAGCCAGCATAATAAAGAGGAGCTGGAGCAAGATAAAGGGAAAGAAGATGGATTCTATCGCAGGCCTCCTCTCTGGGCTGAAGATGACGCAGGATGATGCTGAGAAGGCTGCTGCAAAGTCGTATCTGCCAACAGAGGACGTAAACTGGAGCGATGACGACATACTTGCATTTTCAAAAGAAGTGAGAAGGATCTCAAAGCCCATACTCATAGCTGCCAACAAGATAGATCTGCCTGCAAGCGAGAAGAATTACCAGAATTTGAAGGAGAGGTTCAAGGACAGGATAATCGTACCGGCATGTGCTGAAGCAGAGCTTGCATTGAGAAAGGCGGACAAGCAGGGGCTGATACATTACGTGCCTGGAGATACTGATTTCAAAATTCTTGCACAAAATATTCCAGAAAAGCAACTCTCAGCACTCAGTTTCATAAAGGAGAGAATTCTGAAGCGCTACAACGGAACTGGCGTGCAGGAGCTCATCAACAGGGCTGCTTTCGATTTGCTGGGCCTCATAGTTGTATACCCCGTTGAGGATGAGGGGAAGTTCTCGGACCATTTCGGTAATGCGCTTCCCGACGCTGTGCTGCTGAAGAAAGGCTCCACTGCGCTGGATTTGGCTGCGAGGATACATACGGACCTAGCCAATAACTTCATATGCGCAATAAATGCAAGGAGCAGGATGAAAATTGGTAAGGAATATGTTCTGAAGAACTGCGATGTGGTACGGGTAATCTCTTCAGCTAGATAGCTTTAAATATGCTGTTTTACCACTCTTTAGATAGGTGATATTATGCCAGAGAAGGATACTAAAAAGCCTACGGATGATAAGGGTCTGCTATATGTGTTAATATACTTCTTCACATGGCTGACTGGGATAATTTTTTACATTATTGAGAAGGACAACAAAAAAGTCAGGTTCCATGCGCTCCAGGCAATATTCCTAGGGGTTATAATGATGGTGCTCGGCTTCACAATCATACTAAGTATCCTAGACATATTCCTGTGGCTATATGGATTATACATAGGCTATAAGGAATCCCAGGGAGAAACAGTCAGAGTACCCTACCTGGCTGACTTCGCGGACAAGTACGTCTGATTTATTTTTTTATTTTTATTATTCTTGTCTTTCCTTTCTTAATGTCTCCTCCCTCGCTTTCAGCAGTTATGAAGCCAAGCGAGCACAATTTATCTATATAATTCCTTATGCTCCTGTCAGTTTCACTGTTGAATTTCTTGTAAAGCTCGCTGCTGGTGATCTCTCCCCTCTCCTTAACAAGTTCATATATCTCCTTCTCTCTCCCTTCAAGTTTCCCTGCCCGTTCATCCTCCTCGCCAACCTCCTCAAACGCCTTCCTGACGTCCTCCACAGCTACTTTGCCAGCGTTCCTCCTCTCGGCTATCTTGCCTGCCTTCCAGAGGAGATTTATTGCAAGCCTAGCGTCACCATTCTTCTTTGCAGCCCTGGCCGCGCAGAGAGGTATGACCTCTTCTGACAGGCTTTCGGGATAGAACGCAAGCTTCGCCCTGCTTTTCAGAATGTCCTTAAGTTCATCCGGGGAATACTGTTTGAATACAATCTGCTTGTTGACGAGAGAGCTCCTTATCCTCTGGTCCAGCTTTGCAAGAAACTCGCTGTTGTTAGTTATAGCGACAACCCCGAAATCAACCGAGAAGAGCTCCTTCGCCCTCGCCAAGTCATACAGCACTTTCTCCTCCTCATACTGACTGGCGAATAACCTGTCAACCTCATCAAGCGCAACTATCGGGGTCTTCTTCTCCTTCTTCAACACTTCCCCTATCCTCTCGGTTATTTCATCAGTGGATACCCCTCTCCTCGGAACGAACTCCCCAAGAGTGGATGCTATGTTATTCAGTATGGAATGCCTTGTGCTGGACTCCCAGCAGTTTATATATATCGGAATGACCTTTTGCGAGTACTCCTGGAGTTGCTTGAGCACATACTTCACAGTGGAGGTCTTGCCGGTCCCACTGGGCCCAAGCAACAGCATATTCTCTGTCTTCTTGCCTTCAGCAGCCCCTCTCACCCCGAATACAATCTCCTCAATTTGCTTCTCCCTGTGGGGCATAACTTCCGGCAGGTAATCCGGCATGAGCACTCGCTCATCTCGGAATACCTCCTTCTCAGCTGGGATTCTCTTAAATATGTTTTCTGCCATACCACGCATCTATTTGCTTCACTGAGTTAAAAATGTTTAGGTGTATGCTTCAGAACCCGATATACAGAAATACCCTAGTTTATAAATAAACTATACAATACAATAATACCTTTATGCAACTCAAAACATTATCGCTTATAGCAGTTTTGCTTTTTTATACCAGTTTGGTGAGAGCACCCGTACCAATAGACATACTTTATGGTTGTGCTGATATCAATTCCTCCGGGCAGTTTACTCTCGGCACTGATCTGGTAGGTGCCAACATAACGCCCACCCATCTCTCGACGACTGCTTGCATAGTTATTTCCGAGCCACATATAGAGCTTGACTGCTTGGGCTATACAATAACAAACGATGTTAGCGGCAATACCACGGGTATCCTCCTGGACAGCCGCAATTCAACCCCGCTCACAAATATCACAATAAAGAACTGCAGAGTATCGAATTACACGTGGGACATATACGTATACAATTCAACTGAGAGTGTAATATCGAATAACACTGCCAACCTAGCCGCAAACATTGGCTTTACGGTTGATAACAGCTCTTATATCAACGTGACTAACAACACTGCATACGACAATCTAGGTGACGGGTTCACGGTAAATAGCTCCTCACACAGCATAATAGCCGATAATGTAGCCTACAACAGCTCCAATGGTTTCATTTCTCATATCAACTCTTTCGAGAATTCATTCACAAATAACAGCGCCGGTGATACCTCAACCGCTTTCTACCTGTATTATACATACAACAGCACATTCACAATCAACACAGCAGGAAATAACGCTTGGGGCTTCTACATAGAGAATTCATCCTACAACAACTTCACTGCCAATATCGCATCCAACAATTCCGATTCGGGAATTGTCCTTTACGGGGGCTCTAACTTTAACAGCCTTGACGGTAACATTGCTTTGGCAAACAGCCAGATCGGGTTCGACATATCCTCCAGCTTTAACAACACTCTTACGAACAACATTGCCTACGGCACCCAGGGATATGGGTTCAATTTATTCCTCAGCTATGGAAACAACCTCACAAACAACGCAGCGCAGGAAAGTGGAGAGTTTGATCTGTTCATTGATCCATTTTTCTGGGATTTTCTGAACGTCTCGCCAGCAAATGATATATACTGCAATAACATTGTGGAAAACCTCACAGGCTCCGGAGACAGGCCTATAAACTACACAAATGTTTCTGTGAACTGGAATGACATAACCGCATCGGAAATTCTCTTATGTAATGCCGATAACTCAAATCTCACCAATGTAACAATACAGGGCTCGGATACTATAGACAACAACGGCCTTATAATGAGCCGGACAAGCAACACGGTTGTGGATAGTTCCAACTCCTCCGGCAATCTCGTTGGCTTCGCGACATTGTTCTCGACAGACAACAACTTCACTAATAACATAGCTGATAATGACTGGGGCGCCGGATTCGCAGACTTTTTTGGCACAGGAAATAGATTCGCCAACAACCTGCAGTCAGGTAGCATTCAGGGCGGTTTCTTCATATTAGCCAGCAATGACTCAGTTTACATAAACAACACGGCGCATGGCAACTTCATGGCCGGCTTCGCAATTCTTGATGATAGCAACAATACCCGCCTTACAAACAACACAGTATACAATACCTCCCAAGTCGGCACCATGGTTCAAAGTTCAGACTTCACACTGATAGAAGGCGACCACTATTATGCCAATGATGTGGATTTCGGGGTGAACACAGACACCATGCTGGCTCCCCTGAACCTTTCGGGAGTCATCTTCGACAACCCGCTTGGAAACTATGAAAGCTACACCAATCTGTCATTAAATGACATAGTCCAACCCAATGAGTCATATTCAATAACCTGGAGCACCAAGCCTGCGTCAGACCCACTTTTTAAATCAGCATTCCATGACAAATTCATCAACATCCAATCAAACCCTGGAGCAGTAGTAGACTATATAGTTTGGCACTGGACAGATGCAGAAGCTGCAAGTCGTAATGAAAACGGTTTAAGCGTCATGCAATACAGCAACTCAGCTTGGAGGGGTGCACCCGGGTATAGTCTGCTAGAACCCGCGCAGAATTACATCTCAGTCTCAAACCTCTCCAGTTTCGGAGTTTTCGGAATCTTCGAGTTTACTGGCATACCACCTAGCGGTGGTGGAGGGGAAAGCTGCGTCAAATCACTCAAAATATCAGTTGTGAATACACTATGCCCAGACGACAAGGTAGTGGTGCAGGTCAACAACAGTGATGGCACTCCAGTTAAAACTGGAGAGATGGTGACTCTTCAAGCAGGCATGGAGATGTATACAGAACACACTGACAGCAGTGGGCAGGTCACTTTCACCATTCCAAGAAGTGGCAGTTATAAAGTACACGCCATTTCAGGATATTATTGCGGAGATTACAATCTTGGATACACAATGTGCTCTATAGCCCCTGCAGGATGCAGTTCCGATGCTGCCTGTGCGGATGACCAGTATTGCGATTCAAGCACTGGCGCCTGCAAGCCAGTGGGATGCCCATGCGGACAGCTCTATGCACACCAATGCCACCCCTATGCATGCTGTATTGATTCAGACTGCAACAGCAATTATACCTGCGTAGACCACCAGTGCACAGCTGCAGTGAAGCCCGAATGTAACACCAATGACGACTGCAAGTACAACGAATACTGCGGCAATGGCAAATGCCTGCAGGTGCAAACTGGAAAATGCGGAAGAATCTCCAATCACGCTTGGAAGGACTACGAATGCTGCAATGACTCGGACTGCCAGCCCGGTATTGCCTGCCAGGACCATACATGCACCCAAGTCTACACTATAACAACAAACCCCACAGGGCCTATTGGGGAGAGCCACCAAGTAACGGTTATGCCCGAGGGCACCTACACTCTGAGCGTGGTAACACCCGGAGGAAAGGTGAAGACCGTAGAGACCGACCAGAATGGCAATGCGGTATTTGTGCTTGAGAATTCAGGCACCTATATGGTGTACCTCATCAAAGATGAGACAGCAAAAGTAAGCGTAGCAGTCAATGCTCTGAACAACACGCCTCCTCCGCAAGAGCCATCGGTCACCCAAGGACCATCCCTAAGCGATATACTCATCTGGCTGGTTATAATAGTCATAATACTCGCCATAACAGCATACCTGCTCTACAGAAGGGGACGTAAAAGGAGATAGCATTTGCAAGTTCTTTTATTATTTCTTACAGTAATCTATACTGGTAGGTAGTTAGAATGCAGTTCATAGCGGACTTCCACATTCATTCGAAATACTCAAGGGCAACCAGCCCCAGTATGGATGTGGAGAGCATATCAAAGTATGCAAAAATAAAAGGAATCTCGCTTGTCGGCACAGGGGATTTTACCCATCCTCTCTGGCTGGAGGAACTGAAGCAGAAGCTTAAACCTCTCGGTAATGGTCTGTTTGACTATGACGGAACACTTTTCATGCTAACCAGCGAGGTCAACAACTTCTTCCATAGCGGAGGCAAGCTCAAACAGGTGCACAACATACTCTTCGCCCCCTCCTTTGAGGTTGTGGAGCAGATAAACGAGTTGATTGGCAGGAAAGGAGATTTGAGGTCTGATGGAAGACCCTCGCTTGGCATGTCCGCAGCCGACCTCGTGGAGCTTGTAATGGGAGTCTCAAAAGACTGTGCAATTGTTCCGGCGCATGTGTGGACTCCCTGGAGGTCAATATTCGGCTCTGCCTCAGGCTTCAATTCAGTGGAGGAATGCTTCGGGGACCAGAGCAAGCATATTTTCGCGTTTGAGAGTGGGTTGAGTAGCGACCCCAAGATGAACTGGATGCTGAGCTCCCTTGACAAATATGCACTAATCTCAAATTCCGACAGCCACTCGCCAGCAAAGATTGGGAGGGAGGCAAATGTTTTCGATTTGAAGGAGCCAACCTACTTGTCACTGCTGGAAGCAATAAAGAAGAAGGACATGGAAAAATTCAAGATGACTGTGGAGTTCTTCCCAGAGGAAGGCAAATACCACTACGACGGGCATAGGATTCACAACGTGAGGTTCTCTCCGGAAGAGAGCATAAGAAACAACAACATCTGTCCGGTGTGCAAGAGGAAGCTCACCATAGGGGTGATGCACAGGGTGATGGAGCTCGCTGACAGGAAATACGGCTACACCCCCCCAAATGCCGTTCCTTTTGTGCATGCCATACCGCTTGAAGAGCTCATAGCAAGTGTGCGCGGAAAGGGAGTCGGTAGCGCATCTGTCCAGACTGAATACTCCTCTCTCATATCCTCTTTCGGGACAGAGTTCAATGTGCTGCTCACCGCAGAGATGGATGAATTGAGGAGAAAAGCCCCAGCGGACATAGCAGATGCAATACTCCACGTGAGGGAAGGAAAAGTGAAAATCCTTCCGGGGTATGATGGCGTGTACGGTGAAATACAGCTAAAGGAGGAAGCAGGGCAGAGCAACCTCTCAAAGTTCTTCTGAGCAACAATTTTATTAACTACCGAATTCTAAACTTCTACTATGAAGGAGGCAATGTTATACAACAAGCTAGATGAAAGCAGGGTCAAGTGCGCCCTCTGCTCGCACAGGTGCCTCATCCTTGACGGGAAGAGGGGGTTCTGCGGAGTAAGGGAGAACAGGGGAGGGGCATTATACTCTCTGGTTTACGGGAAATGCGCTTCCTGGGCAATTGACAAGATTGAGAAGAAGCCGTTCTTCCACTTCTTCCCAGGAACCGATGTCTTCTCATTTGCAACAGTCGGATGCAACTTCAGGTGCCTGCACTGTCAGAATTTTGAGCTGAGCCAGGTGCATGAGATAGCCGGGGAGGACCTTTCACCAGCACAGCTCGTGAAGCTTGCAAAGAAGTACAACTGTGCCGGAATGGCGTATACATACACCGAGCCAACCATATTCTTTGAGTATGCTTACGACACAGCTGCCCTTGCTAAAAAAGAGGGTTTGTACAATGTGTTTGTAACAAACGGCTACATGACTCCAGAAACCGTAAAAGAGATGGGGAACATAGATGCCAGCAGGATAGACTTGAAATCTATGAATGACAGATTCTACAAAAGGATATGCAGTGCATCAGTCGAACCCGTGCTGAGCTCAATAAAGTTGCTACATGCGAAGGGGCATATAGAGATAATCAACCTGGTGATACCAACAAAAAATGATTCTGAGGAGGAGCTGAGGGAGCTGGCAAAATGGGTGGCTGCGCTTGACAAGGACATACCCGTGCACTTCACGGGTTTCCACCCATCCTACAAGATGCTTGAAATACCCCCAACTTCTCTGGAGATTCTTGAAAAGGCCAGAAACATTGCCTTGGAGGAAGGCCTCAGGTATGTGTATACCGGAAATGTGCCTGGGCATGACGGGGAGAACACCTACTGCTACAACTGCAAGGAGCTTCTCATTAGGCGTCTTGGGTTCGACATGGTGGAGTACAAAATAACAAAGAACAACAAATGCCCAAATTGCGGGGCTAACATAAAGATAGTGAGTAACCCAAAAGATATATAACTCTTTTAATCCCAATTTCTTTGGTAGTCAAATGAGCAGACTGACAGAACTTCTACAGATGTTCAAGAGCAGGAAGAAGCTCGAACTTAGCGAAGTTGCCAAGGTGCTTGGGCTGCCTGAGGCATCAGCGATGCTGTGGGCCAGAACCCTCAAGCAGGATAACATCATAGACATAGTGCAGGAGAGAGAAAAAACATCTCTAGTCCTTCTGCAACAGGAGAAGATTCACCCACTAACAGAAGAGAAGCTCCTCGCCAAATTCCCATCTGGGGAGGCAATTCCTGCAAAAGAGCTCTCAAGACTCATCAACGAATATGCAGAAAAAATTGAGGAGATGAAAAAGAAGAGCGCGGAGCTGAGAAATATAGAGAAGGAAAAGTCTGACATACTATACAAGGATTATGTGCCGCTGGAGAGAAGGTTTGAGGTTGAGCTGCACCTCGTCAATGAGCACCTTGCCGAGAAGGAGAACATAATAAAGGATCTTGAAGGCAGGATAAGGGAAGTTCCCAGGAGGATAAGCTTAATAGAGGCAAATGCGACAAAGCTTGAGAAGATTGAATCCTACATTCATTCCAACCTTGAGAAATCGCGGGTCGGGATAGAGAAGGAAGTCGACAGGATAGAGGAGATACGCTCCCTTGTTGACAAGTACACGTCTGAAGTTAACAGGAGGATACAGGACCAGCTCTCAAGCATGAGGAATGTTCAGAAGGAGCTGGCAAGGCTGAAGAAAATGGAGGATTGGATATACCTGCAACAGGATATGCTTGAGAAGAACATGAAGGATTACTCACACATGAGAAAACAAAGCTTGGATGAGCTTGAGGAGCTCAGAGACCTAATGAGAGCGGGCTTCCTGAAGAAATACGAGAAAGAACTCAGAAAGATGAGGGAGGCGCATCTTGAGGAAACAGAGAAGATAAAGGCAAGGGAGAGGGAGTTCCAGGCAAGGATAAATGCTGAGACGAAGGATCTGGAGAAGCTCACTGAGGAGAGCGACAAGATTGTCAAAGCATTCGAACTTCTTTCAAAGAAGAAACTAACACTTGAAGAGGGGAGCGAGGAAAAAGAGACTTTCGTTGGAGAGCTTGAGAGACTTCCACCTGCTTGGATAGAGTGACTGTTTATAAATCAGAGGGGATTGAATGAGCATCTTGAAGGAAACTGACCCTGAGGTGTACGAGGCTATAAAAAATGAGCTTGGAAGGCAGAGGTATGGGCTGGAGCTCATTCCATCTGAGAACTTTGCAAGCCTGGCAGTGCTTGAGGCGCAGGGAAGTGTTCTTACCAACAAATACTCCGAGGGATACCCGGGCAAGAGGTATTACGGGGGAAATCAATTCATTGATGTGGCAGAGACTCTGGCAATAGAGCGAGCAAAGAAGCTTTTCGGAGCTGAGCATGCAAACGTTCAACCGCATTCCGGAAGCCAGGCAAACATGGCTGCGTATTTTGCATTCATGGAGATCGGGGACAAGATGATGGGCCTAAGTCTAACCCACGGAGGGCACCTCTCCCAGGGTAGTCCAGTCAACTTCTCAGGAAAATGGTATAAAGTGATTCCCTATTACCTTGACAAGGAGACCCAGATGCTGGATTATGACGCCATCAAGAGGATAGCTGTGCAGGAGAAGCCGAAGCTCATCCAGTGCGGCTATACTGCCTACCCAAGAGTTATAGACTTCAAGGCTTTCAGGGAAATTGCAGACGAAACTGGTGCTTACTTCATGGTTGACATGGCGCACATAGCAGGCTTGATAGCAGGGGAAGCTCACCCCTCGCCTGTTCCGCACGCAGATGTTGTTACA
>JAPLWV010000010.1 GCA_026396385.1 Microcaldota archaeon
TGCTGCATACTGGGCTGGCGCAGATGTCGGCATAACGAGGTATTATATAAATGGATCAGCTGATGCTGTGAGCTCTCAACTGGTTATTAGGAACAACAGGCTGTTCACAATAAACGTGACAAGCATAACATTTGACGCAGGGTCCAATAGAGTGAATGTAAGCTCAATAGCTAGCGGATTTCTTGTATCGCCGGGTTCAACTGTGCTGGTGGTTCTAAACTTCACTGGAGCATCCACATGCACAAAATCGCAGTCCTTCTCAAAGAATGTCGTGATACTTTACAAGGATGCAACCTATGGTGTGGCATACACATTCACTGGCGAGAAGCCGTTGGTTGGAACCTGCCAGTAGATTTAACGTGCGAAAAATCAGCTATGAAGAGGGAATTTAGACTGTTAGTTAACTCCCAACGGGGAATTGAACTTTTTGTTGATGTAGCCCTCAAAGTTGATATTTCTTGTAAAGAAATAGTGTGAGGCAGAAGTCAAAGTAGTGTGAGGCAGAAGCCAAAGCAATCTTAACAAAGAATTCACTCGGAGTTCGAAGCCCCAGAGCGCCCCCACGGGGATTCGGACCCCGGACTCCGGCTCCGCAAGCCAGTGTTTTATCCAGGCTAGACTATGGGGGCACTTAGAATAGGGTTATTATATTTTACCCTGCAAAACAAATTAAAGGTGATGTATATTCTGAAAATTTGCAGCTCATGCGGAAAGCAGGCCAGAGTATATGCTGAGTTTCGCTGCCCTCATTGCGGGGAAGGGGTTATAGTAAGGTGCCCGCACTGCAGGGAGACCACCAATACGTACAGATGCAGCAAGTGCGGAAAAGTGGGACCGTAGGAGGTTTTTGTATGGGAAGCGTTGCAGTAGTTGCAAAGGTTTTTCCAGAAAGCCCTGAATCACTTGAGAAGGTCAAGAATTCGATTCAGAAGGAGATAAACCCTTACAAACTCGATGAGGAGGAAGTGGCTTTCGGCATGAAGGCATTGAGAGTGACTATTATCGTTAAGGACTCCGGCGGAGGAAGCGATATAGAGGAGAAGCTTAAGAGGATAGCAGGGGTCAGCGAGGTGCAGATAGAGGAGGTTACCCTCATCTAGCCCTCAGCCATACTCTTTACTTTTTCAAGATTTCTCTTTATTCTCTCCCAGTGAGAGCCCTCCCAGAAGACTTTCTTGCACTTCTTGCACATCCAGAATGCTTCGTGCTTGGAGAGCACCTCTGGCGGAACCTTGCTTTTCACATCCTTCTTTCCAGCTTCCTTCAGCATGCCGTTGCACAGCGGGCACAGCACCTTTGAAGGGGCATCAGAAACATCCAATTTAAATCTTTTTATGAGAAGCACCAGTTGCTCTTCGGTACTCTTTCTCGGCATGAGGAAGACGCTCAGGCCCTGCTTCCTTGCCCTCCTGCAGAGCTCAGAATCCATTGTGAGAAGAACCTTGTCATGCTTCTTTGTGAATTTTATTATCTCGTCATCGTCTATGGAATCGGGATAGAGGGTCTCAACACCAAGAAGCCTGAGCCACCTGGCAAGTTTCTTCAGCATCTCATCGGCAACGAACATATGCTATTTTAGTAGTGCATATAAAATAAATATGTGATAGAGAGCATCTCTTTGCATAACTGGAAATCACATGAGGATACCCACTTCAAGTTCGGCAAGGGAACCAACATACTTGTAGGCCCGATGGGAAGTGGCAAGAGCACTGTGCTCGACGCATTATGCTTCGCTCTTTTCGGAAGTTTTCCTGCACTGCAGCACAAGCGCATCAAGCTTTCTGAAATCATAATGAACAGGCCCGTGAAGAAGGATGAGGCATGGGTGAAGGTTGAGTTCACCTGGCAGGGCAGCAGGTATGAGGTTGAGAGGAGGATAAGCAGCGAAGGGAGTTCCGAGGCAAGGGTGAGCAGGGAGGGAAAACTGGTTCAGGGGCCTCAGCCGCAGAGGGTGACTGAGGAAGTTGAGAGGCTTCTCAAGATAGATTATGAGCTGTTTACAAGGGCAGTGTATTCTGAGCAGAACAGGATGGATTATTTCCTGATGCTTGGGAAAGGGGAGAGGAAGAAGGAAATTGACGAGCTACTCGGGATAAGCAAATTCGAAGTGATGAGGAGCAACATAAGCACTGTGCTGAACAGGATAAAGGGGATGAGGGAGGATAAGGGGGCACTTCTCGGGAGCGCGGATATTGAGAAACTCAGGAAGGATGAGGAGCTTGTTGCAAGTGAGTTGAAAAAACTTGATGAGGGAGCATCGGCATTGCTCACCAAGGCAAAGGAAGCCGGCACAAAGAGAAAGGATGCGGAACATGTTCTTTCCAGGATGATTACGATTGAGAAAGTCTATATGGAGCTTAGCGAGAGAAAAGGTGCCATAGAACGCACCGTAGAGAACTTGGAGAGAGAGGTTGCAGGCAAGATTGGGGGGATACCACCTGCAGACATAGAGAAAGCAAGTGAGGATGAGCTTGCGAAACTTGAGAACAAACTGGCGGATGGAAAGGAACTCGTTGGCCATTATACGAAGGAAGTCGGCTCTGCGCATGAGAGGATTAGGGCAATTGATGAGGAGGTTGCTGAGAGAAGCGTGCTGGAGAAAAAGGCTGTAGAGTTTGGGAAAACATCCAGTGAGCTGGAGAAGGAAAGGAGGGGGCAGGAGAAGGAATTGAATGAGGTGAGAGGGGAGATCGAATGCTCAAAGCGCAGAGTCTCCGAGCTAGACGAGATTATTGGAGAGCTAGGCAAGGAGCTAACCAAATGCCCGGTATGCGAAACTCCTCTTGGGGAGGAGAAGAGAGGAGAACTGCTGGGAAGGAGAAAGAACGAGAAGAAGGCAGAGCTTGAGAAGATAGAGGGTTTTGAAAAGGTTGCTGTTGAGAAAGAGAGATTGTTGGATGAAATTGCTGGGAAGGTGAAGGTTCTTGACTCGATAAACGAGAGGTTAAAGAAGCTCAGGGGCACAGCTGAGCTGGAGAAATCCAATTCTTCACTGCGTGAAGCTGAGGAGAAACTCAGGGAGATTGCGGAAAATGTCAGGGGTTTCGAGACTGAAAGGGAAAAGTTGAAATCTTCTCTTGAAATCAAAAAATCGAGAATGCACATAGAGAAGCTCAAGGAGGAAGGTGCGGAGGTTGCAAAGAAATTGAAGGAGATGAGGTTTGACAGAGCAGCCTTGGATGCCAAAAGAGTTGAGGTAAGGGAGTTGAGCGTTGAGGAGAGGGGACTGCTGGAGAGAGTGGATGGCATAAGGAATGAGATGAGAAGGGTTGAGGAGCTCATCAAGGAAAAAAAGAGCGAGAGGGAGAAGTACGAGAAACTTGAGGAAGAGATCAAGAGGTACGGTGCTTTATACGAGAACTTGACGGTATTCCAGAATTCCGTAATGGAGACGCAGGCAGAACTGAGGGGAGAACTCATCGGTGCAATAAATTCCGCAATGAGGGAGATGTGGACTACGATATACCCGTACAGAGATTATCAGGATGTGAGGTTGAATGCAAGTGAAGATGATTATGAGCTTCAGCTCAAAACGGATGGGAACTGGGTGAGCGTAGACGGAATTGCAAGCGGAGGGGAGAGGTCCAGCGCCAGCATTGCCATGAGGATGGCATTCGCAATGGTGCTCGTGCCAAATCTCAGCTGGTTGATACTAGATGAACCGACTCACAACTTGGATGATGAGGGGATGAGGGCACTTGGGAAAGTTTTGAATGAATACATCCCGAGAATAGTGGAGCAAGTTTTTGTTATCACCCACGATGACAGCCTTAAGGATGCCGCAAGCGCAATGATATATCACCTGTGGAGGGACAAGAAGGATAACGAGCCAACACGGGTGGAAAGCGCAAACGTTTTAAATAGTGCCCTTCCAATAAATACTAGGTAAGTTTGGCGACAGTTGGTGACGTAGAATGGAGGAAAATATTGAAAATGCGCAAATCGAACTGCTGAAAAACTCGGGATTACTCTCAGAATTCGTGCGCAACAGTGGCGGTAACTGGAGCCAAGCTGAACTTGAGAACCTGCTGTCACGAATAAGGGAACAGAACATTACAATTCATCCCGAGAAGGTTGGTGCAATGCTGGAGGCTGAAAGAATTGCCCTCAGCCAAAAAGCTGTGGGGAGTAATGAGGGCGAGCAAGCAGTTAACTTTGATAATCTGGGGTTGAGGAAGAAGAGGGAATTTTTGGAGAATGAGCTCAAGAAGAGGATAAGGTGAGGATTTGATTATAACCGTTGCATCGGGAAAGGGCGGGGTTGGGAAGAGCAACTTTGTTGCGAACCTAGGACTCTGCCTGAGCGACTTCGGGGTAGACACCCTCATAGTTGATGGCAACCTTAGCAACGGCGATCTTTCCTGCATCCTCGGTCCTCCGTTCCCAGAGCGCACAATACAGGATGTGTTCTCTGATGGAGTTACTTTTGACGATCTTGTTTTCACCCATCCTGCAGGAGTGAAGATGATAGCATCGAGCCTCTCCGCGGATGACATAGAGGCAATATCACCGCAGAATTTGTGGGGAGTGCGCACACAGCTAAGCAAGGCTGCGGACATAGTCCTGGTGGATGCGCCAGGCACCCTTGGAGCTAACACTCTTGAAACCCTCAAGATAGCAGATAGGGTGATACTTGTAACAACCCCCGAAGTAACTTCATTCTCCAACACGCTGAAGACTAAGATGATTGCTGACAAGAATGGAGTTGAGATTTTCGGAACTGTGCTGAACAAGGTTAGGAAGAATGAGAAGAGGGTGAGGAGAATAGCAAAGGAGTGGCTGGGAACGCCCCTCCTCTGCAGCCTGCCCTATGACAACAATGTGATAAAGTCTTCGGAGTATGGAAGGGCAGTACTGAGGCACAAGCCGAGAAGCGCATATAGCATTGGGATAAGAAAGTTCGGGGCTAAGCTCGCGAACGTCACTTACAAGGTTGGAAAGAGAAGGTCAAAGCGTAAGTGACCTTAGTTCGCTGGCTGCTTTTTCAGGTGGCATGGTGTTGATTATTATACCGCTCCCCAGCTCAAAGCCCGCAAGCTTTGTGACTCTGGGGCATATCTCGATGTGGAAATGGAAGTCCTCCCCGGACGGAGCTATGTGCAGATAGTAGTTATACGGCGGATTTTTCAGAAGTTTGCCAAGCTTTCCGAGAATTGTTTTCAGCCCATCGGCAAGAGAGTTCTTCTCATCATTGGTGAGCTGGGTTATGTTTGCAACGTGCCTCTTTGGAAGCAGCCAGGACTCGAATGGGAATCTTGACGCAAATGGGGCGAAGCATGCGAAATTGTCGTTCTCGAAAATTTTCCTGTCGGATTCCATTTCCATTGTTATTATATCACAGAATATGCATCTTTCAGTCTTATTGAAATACTTCTTGTAGGCGGTCAGCTCTTCCTCCACAAGGGTTGGAATTCTTTGGAGGGCTATCAGCTGGCTGTGCTCATGCGAAATGGATGTTCCTGCCTCCTCACCATGGTTTTTGAAGATGAGCACATACTCTATCCCATCTATCTTGCTTATGTCATCTATTCTGCTGCAGTACATGTCTATGACTTCTCTTATAGCGCCTACTGGAAGGTCCTGAAGGTTTTTGTGCTGATTCATTTCAACTATGACCTCATGCCTGCCAAAGGCCTGGGGAAATTCCAAGGAAGTCGCTGGATACATGTTCTCGAAGCCCCTCACAGTCCAGCCATGCGGCCCGCGTATGCTTAAAATCTCCTTGGGGGTGAGGTGCTCATTGCCAGGGCAGAATGCGCATACCCCTTCCTTTGTCTCGCACTCTTTCTGTATGAAATCGTGCGGCCTCTTTCCCCTGTTCCCCGCAATGAGTACCCATCTGTCAAGCAGGCAATCTTTCCTAAGCTCGTTCATTCGAACACCTCATATGAATGCTTCAACATCAGCCTTCTTCTTTTCCCTCAGCTCCTCAAACTTCCTTGCAAGAACGTCTATCTCCTCTCCTTTTGTTGATTTCTTTGACTTCCTACTCCTTATCTTCACGAAAACAGGGAAGTTCACAGCCTCCCCGATTAGCAGGGCCTCCCCGACTCTCAAAGTGCTTATGCTTTTCAGCATCGATTCATCAAGGGCCTCGCACCCTTCCCCTATGTGCTTTATATCATAGGGGTTGGTCACCCTCATTATTATATGGGTATTCGCCTGCGACAGGGCAGTGGTGCTCAGCTGCACAGGCCTCTGGCTTATGAGCCCTATGGATGCGCCGAACTTCCTGCCCTCCCTTGCTATCTTCTCAACTATGCTCTTGGAGAGCATATCCTGCTTGGATGCCTTCTCCTTTGCAAAGTTGTGGGACTCCTCAATGAGCAGTATGAACGGCGGTATCCTGCTCTTCTTCCTTGCAGTGAAGAGTTTCCTTGCGAAGTATGCAACCAGAAGCTGCTTCTTCCTCATGTTGTCTATATTGCTCAGGTCAATCACGGAAAGTCGGCCGGGCTGGGCGAGCTCATAAACGCTTGGGTTGTCGCTCTTTGAGAATATCCTAAGAGCTTTCAAGGATGAGAGGGTTGCAAGCAGAGGGGCTTTTGTCGTCTCCTTCATGCTGCTGCTCCCCACCTTTTCAACCAAGTCATCCAGATCGAAAAGCTCGTTCTTGCTCTTCTTCTCCTGCCTCAGTGCCAGCAGCACACTGTCTATATCCCTCTTCTGCGCAGAGCTTAGCTGAGGCAGGAACTCCCCCAGTATCTGCGGGGATACCTTGCCCAAACCTATGCGTATTTTCCTGCCCTCAAAGACTGTTGTTTTTGAGCTGTATTCGGGAGAGCTCTTGAAGCCCGTGTATTCCCCGTGAACATCAACAACCACAACGGCAACCCTGCCCTGCTCGGGCTTCCTCTCAAGCAACTCCTCGATGAGAACGCTTGCCAGGTATGATTTTCCTGCGCCGCTCATGGCAAGAACTGCGAAATGTTTTTGTAAGAGCCTGTTGAGGCTCACCTTCACATCAATCTTGTGGTTCTCCAGCTGACCGAGCAGCATTCCGTTTTCATCAAACCCAAGTATTCCCTTGAGAAGCTTATCGTCCGCTATGCTCACTTTGGCTCCCGGCGCTGCCGGAAATGTGCTCCTCAGGAGATGCCCCTCGCTGTAAACCCCGAGAACCCGCACATTTGCCACTATGTACTCCCAGTCTGTTGTAGGAAAATTCTTTGAGAGGGACTCCCCTCCCCTCTCATACTCCGCAATGCTCTCCGCCCTCTCGAAGTACCTGTTGGCGCGGGTTATGTCAGTCACCGCGCCTATGAGCAGCCCCTCCTCAGTCTCGGATTGCACGAAATGCCCCTTCCTCACCTTGTTGTTGCTCACAACGAATGAGAAGTCCGTCGTTGAAGGACCTTCGAGGGTGGATATTACTGTGCCGAGTTCCATCGAATCACTTTGTTAATTCGGGTATTTAAATGCTTAGAGGGAGTAACTTTCCAGCTATAGTTATGATAGTGTATAAGAAAATGATGGACCAGATCATTGTAGAGAGCACTACCGTAATAAAGAAGGAGATGAAGAACGAGAGTACAGTTGTAAATTTGCCAAACTCATTGATTTCTTTGATTATTAGAATCGTGAGCAATAGTGCGTATATAAAGGCTACGGCATTGCCCAAAAACGCAAGTGGGATTCCAATGCCATAGGGTATTACTATCAATGCTAATGAAAAGACAAAAATTGGCAGCACCGCGAGCATTGCATAGGAAAGCAGGCAGGCTTGCTGGGCAAAAGTGCTTTTTCCTCCGAGCAGTTTGGCAGGCGCAAATAGGATGAGTGATTGCACTAACCAAGAAATGACGAATACTCCATACCACAAAAAGGCAGATACAAGAAAACTGACTATGAAGGAGGTTGACGAAAGCTGCGATAGCCCCGCGGATACACTCTGCAGGCCTGCGCCTCCAGATGTCATTGGTACTACGAACACCAGTAAAGCAAATACCACTGCGAGTCTAACCAATGTTATTATTGTGTAGACGATGGTGATGTTTACGACTCCAGTAAAAAGAGATGCGTTTTGCATCAGCCTCCTTATCGTCCTCACTGGCTCCAGGTATAACGAATTTATTGCTTGGTATGAGGTAGGCGTGTCCTGATTTCGGTACATATCCTCAGGGCTCATGCCCATGAGTACTGCTTCGGGGGAAATGAGCGCCTTGTCGCATGCGGGGCAGCGGCCATTTGAGGATAGAGTGCAGTCTCCGCAGTAGAATAGGTTGCACTTCTCGCACATTGCAACAGCATCCTTTTCCCGATGCTTGGAGCATCTCATACCATCATCTGAATGGCCTGCTATCCCTTCTCAGAGGGAGGAAAGAGATCCTCCTTCCTGCCCTGAGCAACAGGTTCCTGCACGCCCTCTCCAGTTCACTCCGGTCCATTGCAGCCCTCATGTCTGCCTCAATCAATATTGCCGGATAGGCGTATTTCTGGTTTATTGTGGAGAGGGAGTATATTAAAGATGATACCTTCCCTGCATCGCTATATGTTTTGAGGAATTCCACCCGGAGGGGTCTGTCATCCTTGACCGGTTTTATATAGAACGCATGAATGAAAGGGCTCCACTCGCCCAAATCCTTCAGGACATGATGCTCCTTCTCGGCATTGGAGTAGTGGAACTCGAAAGTCCTCTCGCCGGCATTGAGGAGGAAATGTAGGAACGAGGTGTCATGGGATGTCGCAAGAACGCCCTTCTCATGGGTTGGCAGGGTCTTCTCAATAATCTCTATGAACCTCTTGCCCCTGCTGTCCTTTATAACTCCAATGAGCTGGCATTCCTTCTCCTTGCATGCGGAATAGAGTCTTTTGTAATCTTCCAGAAGTTTGTTGTAGAGAGGCCTCACCGGAGAATCCTCTGAAGGCTTGTCTGAAATCTGCGGCACTATCGAACCATCAAGCAGAATGTAATCTGGTTTGTGCTTCTCGACAGTTTCACAGGCAACTTCAATTTCTTTTCTGAGCCTTATGAGCGATTTGTGCCAGGTGAACTCATGGGAGTCCAATGCAGTTAGAGCATCAGGCTCAGCATCCGGAATTCTTGACGGGTAGTATATATTCGATGCCCTTTTGGAGTTCTTGTAGTCGAATATTACGGAGACAGCCCTTGTCAACACAAGGTCGAATCCATGGAACTCCTGCGCAGCAAGACCGCCATCAACCGCGGCAACCCTGCAGTTCAGCTCCAGAGGCTCAACTTTGTGTATGAGGTTCTTCTCAAGTGCCTCGGGGTATATTTCCCTATTCTCCTCCCTGATTTTTTGGGCGAGCTCAGAGCGCTTCTCCTCAAGAGCTTTTATGTTGTCTATCAGCTCTGCAAGCTTCTCGTGCATAGATTTAATTAATTAAATATTGAATTTATAAAGCAGATTGAAATGAAGCAGGTCATAGTTGTAAGGAACGATTTGAAGCTCGGGAAGGGGAAGCTTGCTGCGCATGTCTCCCACGCCTCGCTGGCAGGCTATAGGCTTGTCAAGGAGAAGGAGCCTGAATTTGTTGAGGAGTGGGAGAGGGAGGGAGAGAAGAAGATAGTGGTGAAAGTGGATGGGGAGAGGGAGCTTTTTGAACTTTATGAAAAGATAAAGAAGGAGATCCCCTGCGTGATAATAAGGGATGCTGGCTTCACACAAATCCCTCCGGGCACTATCACCTGTCTGGTTGTCGGCCCATGGAAGGATGAGGAAGTTGACAGATTCACGAAGGATTTGAAGCTTCTTTAGCGGATGAATTCAAGCCATTCGTAATATTTCTCATCCTTTCCTCTCAGCACATCGAAGAACTTGGATTGCAGCTTGTGCGTTATCGGGCCTCTCCTCCCATCACCTATCACTCTGTCATCCACTTCGATTATGGGAGTCATTTCAGCGGCAGTTCCTGTGAAGAAAGCCTCATCAGCTATGTAGAGTTCCTCCCTCGGTATATCCCGTATTATCGTCTCGATTCCCATATCCCTTGCGATTCTCATTATGGAATCCCTCGTAATTCCGACGAGTATACCTGCGTGCACCGGAGGAGTGATAAGTTTTCCTTGCCTCACTATGAATATGTTTTCTCCAGGCCCTTCAGCAATGTATCCGCTTATGTTCTGCAGTATCGCCTCGTCATAGCCCGCATCTAGGGCTTCCATCTTCGCAAGCAGCGAATTCGCATAGTTTCCTGCACACTTTGCCTGAGTTGGAACTATGAGCGGGTTTATCCTGCACCAGGAGGATATTTTCGCCCTAACTCCCTTCTCAATTTTCTCTCCGAAATATCTTCCCCAGAAGATTGGTATTATCGCGACATTCACCTTCAGACCTGCTGGCTCAATCCCAAGGTGCCCATGCCCATAGAAGAGAATCGGCCGTATGTAGCATTCCTTCACATTGTTGACCCGCATCAGGTCCAGGGTTGCTTTCCTGAGCTCTTCCTTGGAGTATGGAATTTTCATGCAGTACGACTTCGCGCTGTTGAATAGTCTGCTGAGGTGCTCCCTCAGCCTGAAAACTGCAGGCCCTTTTTCGGTATTGTAGCACCTCATCCCTTCAAAGATTGCATTTCCGTAGTGCAGCGAGTGGGTGAGCACGTGAATTTTTGCATCCTCAAACTTCACATACCTGCCGTTCATCCATATTTTGGGGAAATGTTTCACAACACCACCGAGTATTTATAAATTGGTGGATGTTTATAACGATTGGGTATTATGGGATGGCAGGAGACTTTTGAAAAAATTGCAAGCGAGCTGATGAAAGACCCAACGCACGATTTTGAGCACGCCAAGAGGGTCTGCTCAATTGCGATACACTTGGCAAGGGAGGAGAAGGCAGACGAGGATGTTGTGAAGGCAGCTGCCCTGCTGCACGATGTCGGCTATTCACTTGACGAGAAGGGGCATGAGAAAAAGAGCTTGGAGATAGCTGAGAGTGCTGGGCATGACCGACTTCCCCCAAGAGAAAAGGGACAAAGTTCTGGAGTGCGTGAGGACTCACAGGTTCAGCAGGGGTGGGGAAGCCTTGAGTTTAGAGGCGAAGATACTGCAGGATGCGGACAGGTTGGATGCAATTGGCGCTGTGGGAATTGCCCGCTGCTTCCTCTGGAGCGGTGAGCACAGGAAAGTCCTGAAAGAGGCAGTGAAGCATTTTGATGAGAAGCTCCTTAAGCTGAAGGATACGATGAATACTGAAAGCGGTAGAAGAATGGCCGAGGAGAGGCATAGGTTTATGCTCGAATTTCTCGAGAAGCTTGAGGATGAGAGTAACTGGACTACTCCTCAAAGTTCTTCCACAGGGCCCTCTTATCGTTGATGAGCTCCTTTGCAATTGTCAGCAGCTGAGTGCTGATCCTCAGAGCCTCATCAGGGGAGAGTTTTATTGCCTGGGCGCTCACCGAGTTCATTATCCTTAGGGTTATGAGTCCATCCCTTGGGAATCCGTTTGCCATCTGCGGACTGTCGCTCTCTAGTCTCAGAGCATTCCTGTGGCTCTCACCCTTATCGCCCTTCCACCAATGAACAATTTCTTCTTCTATAGGCATATGGTCGCCGATTAGAGAGAGGCTTGCTTCATTTATAAAGGTTGGGGAGGGGTAACTTTCCAGGTGAATCATCAGCGCAGATTCCGGTAATAGTCGCACAGGTTATTCAGCACGCATGCCTCATGATTCGGCTTCTGGGCCTTGCATATTTTCCTCCCGTGGATTATGAAGTTAATGTGAAGGGTTTTCTTCTCCCTATCTGGAACCAGCCTGTTCATCAGCTTATGTGCCTTCTCAGGGCTCATCCTCTGCGGTATTATCCCAAGCCTCTTTGCTACCCTTAGGTTGTGGGTGTCAAGCGGCATCAGGGGCTTGTTGAAGCGGAAGAGAAGCAGCACTGCGGCAGTCTTCGGGCCTATGCCCTTCATGGAGCGCAGGAACTTCATTGATTCGTCAGCGGGCATCTTTCCCAGAAAATCAAGCTCCAGCTTACCCCTTCTCCTCCTTATCTCACCAAGCACGTGCTTTATCCTCCTCGCCTTTATGCCCGGAAGACCGCCGGAATGAATAGCCCTCTGTATGCTCCTCACGTCAGCTTTCAGAACCTGCTCCCAGGTTGGAAATTCTTTCTTGAGCTTCAGGAACGCTCTCGCGGAATTTCTGTCATTGGTATTCTGCGACAGGATTGTCTCTACAAGCGTGTCCAGCGGATCTCCGGTATCAGCGAAGTTGTGCTCTCCGTATTCTTTCCTGAGAAGCTTGATTACTCTCTCTATTTTCTCCTCCTTTTTCACAAATTATTTAAGGAGCGCAATATAAATTAGTTAACATGAAGAAGGCCGGTGTTTGTTCAGTCTGCGGTAAGGAGCTGGCAAGCTTCACCTGCAAACTGTGCGGAGCTGCAGTCGGGCTTTCATGCTATGAACCTGCCAGCGGAGTTTGCATACGCTGCCGAAGTGGGAGGATGGTAGATAGATGAGCTGGATTCGCTTTCCAAGAGACTGCCAACCATGTGGATCTAGCGTTTTCTCTTGAGCAGCTTGGTATCCGCATAGTAGAGCACAACCCCAAGCAGAAGCACTGCAGTTGCCATGGGCCATATGTCCGGAAGCAGTGAAAGTGCAAGCGCTGCAAAGGTTATGATTCAGAGAATTGGCGGTATCGGGTAGAAGGGTATCCTGAAGGGCGGCCTTGTCCTCTCGTTCACCTTAATGGCGGCGTAGTTGACGAGAATATGACTCACTATTACCAGGAAAGTCGCGAGCGCAACAACTTCCTTAAGGTTGCCCACAAAAGCAAGGGCAGCCATCGGTATGCCTGCGAGAAGTATGGAGATGTAAGGAGTCATAAATCTGGGATGAACTTTGTTCACAACATTGGGGAGCTGACGGTTCCTGGACATTGAATAGAAAATCCTTGAGACTGAAAGTATGATTATGTGCAGCACGGTTGCCGTTGCGAATATTGCTCCCAAGGAAACCAGCCATGCCGCCGTTTCATTGCCTGTCACATTCATCACGTCTGCAAGCGGGGAGCCTGATGAGGACAGCTCTTTGTAATCCACAACTCCCACTGCTACGAAGCCAACCAATAGGTAGAGCACTGCGGATATGGCAAGTGAGATCAGTATGGACAGGGGAAGGGTTTTCGCAGGATTCACGACTTCCTCCGAGATTGTCGCGATGTTGCAGTAGCCCAGGTAGGCGAACATCATCAGGGCAGCCCCGCTGATAACTCCTGACATGCCGTTTGGGAGAAGATTGGAGAAATTGGACAGTTTTATGTGGGGTGCTGCGAGCACGATGAAGAGCAGCAGTATCACAACCTTCAGTATCACAAGGACGTCATTCGCTATTTTTGACTGCCTTGCGCCAACCAGGTTGACTACGGTGAAGAGCAGGCATGTTCCAACAGCAAGCAGGTTGGCAGGGAAGGACATGAGGAAGGCAAGGTAGTCCGCAAGGCCGAGGCTCACGGCTGCTCCCCCAACTATGCTCCCGAATATGAGCATCCAGCCTGTCATAAATCCGAGGAATGGCGACAGGACCTTGAACGAGTATTCATAGGCTCCGCCCTCCTCCGGTATTACCGAGCAGAGCTCTGCGAAGCTCAAGGCAGTGAATAGCGACACCACACCTGCGATGATTACTGAATATACCACTCCTGGGCCTGCCATGCCAGCTGCTATTCCGACTATTACGAATATTCCCGCGCCGATTATGGCGCCTAGGCCCATCGATACTGCATCGAAAAGGTTCAGGGTTCTCCTGAGCCTAACTGGTCTTCCCACCATATTGTTAGGTGGTGCATCCAACTATATAAAATACCTAGTTTTGGGTGGTATAGCTAGGTTGCATGAGGAATTGAATGCCGGAATGCTTTTGGGTATAAATGACATCTGTGAAATCGCTTCCCAGGTATATTTTTTATTCGAGATTATTAGACCTTCCTCAACTTCTCCAGAATGTCAATTGCCGCCTGCTTGTCCAGATGCCTGTTGTTGTTTCCGCACTGAGGGTCAAGGATGCAGGAGGGACAGCCCCTTGCGCATCTGCAACTTTTAAGTCTTGAGAGCGCCATCTGCTCGACTCTCTCAAACTTCTCGAAAATAATCTTTGACAAGCCGGCACCATTGGGAGCTGAGTCGTAGACATACATCATCCCGGCAGGGTAGCTCACACCGCCAAGCTCTGCAGGGTCTGCGCCTGTAAGGGCAGGCATCATTGCAATGGAGACGTGCTCCACGGCATGCAGGCCCGAGGGAAAATCATCTGTGCTGAAAACAACCTCCTCGGGAAAGTCAAACCACACCGCAAGCGTATCAAATTCATACTGCAGCGGTTCTCCCAGGGGAATCCTGTCGCTTATCGTCTCGCGGAGATAATCCTTCAGCACGTATCCGTATACCTCATCCGAGATGTGCACTTTTCCGTATGAGAGCTGCCCTCCTAAGGATTCACGCTCGCCGAGCAGCTCAATCACTTCGGC
>JAPLWV010000012.1 GCA_026396385.1 Microcaldota archaeon
AGCCCTGTGCTTTAATATCTTTAAGGGCTTGAATAAACTCCTCCTTGGTAAAGTTCTGAGCTGCATTTGCCTTGTTTTTAACCACGAATTTATGTGCAACTACACCTATTTATGTGCAGCGGTTAGTTTATGTGCAAAGCTCCCTGAGCGGATAGGAATATAAATCAAAAACGTCAAAAGTAAAGCGGATAGGATGGTCAGGCAAAAAAAGGAGAGAGTAAACAGGGACTTGAGTTATCAAGATATAGTTGACAGGCTTGCTGAAGGCGACGATGTAAGCTTTGAGAGGATAGGGGACACCATAATAATGCGAAGGGATGAGGCTCCAGTGAGGAAAGCTATGGAGGAGCCAAAAGTATACGAGGAGCCCAGGCAGGAAAGTGACGATACTGAGGAAAGGCTAGGCTTGGTCAAGAGGGAGATAGAGAAGAGGAAACCAAGAAGGGTTTCAAGAAAGGATTATGCGGATCTGGAGGAGGCTTTCGTGAGATTGGAGAGGAGGCTCGACTCATTGGACAAGGAGCTGAGGGGGCTGAGGGTGGAGCTCGGCTATCTGAGGGGGGTCATGCTCGGTAAGCTTAGGGAGATGGCAAGCGAGGAGCCTGCCGCAGAGAGGATTGAACAACTCCAGGTGGAGGAGGTTGTTGTGGGGGGGGAGAACAAGCAACTTCAGCTTGTGCAGGAGGACATTCCTGAGGTAACGTTCGACGAAGAGAGTGGCGGAAGTAGGCTGGGTTTCATAACGAGCACGCTTTCCAACATATACAATTCATTCTTCCTCAGTGCAGACGAGAAGGACTCATACAAAGAGTTCCAGAAAAAGCTCTTCCTTCTTGTCAGGACGCAACCGAGAAGCTTGGATGAGATTGCTGACAACACAGAGGAGAATAAGGCAAACTGCCTCATATGGCTGACAAGAATGGTTGACGAGGGGCTTCTGGAGGAGGCAGTCAAGGATGCTGGAGGAAAGAAAGTATACAGAATAGTTTGGGAGAAAGTCCTTTAGATCCACTTGCCTATCATCTCGCCTATCCTTATTATTTCGTTAAATTTGGTGTTTCTCTCCCCACCAACCACATTCGTCTTCAACATTTTGCAGTCGTAGGCAACCGCTATGTGCGAAATTGCTGGGTCGCAGGTCTCCCCAGAGCGGTGGGATGCTATGCATGTGTATCCATTCTCTTTTGCATATTTTGCAGTTTCATCAAGCTGTGTAAGCGTGCCTATCTGATTGGGCTTCAGTATTAACGAGTTGCAGGCATGCGCCTTTACTCCTTCCTCAAGCCTTTTCTTGTTCGTCACGAAGATGTCATCGCCGCATATCAGGCATTTGCCTGCCTTGCTGGTGAGCTCCGCAAATCCCTCGAAATCCTCCTCGTGGAGACCATCCTCAACGTAGGAAAGCTTGAAGTTCTTTATGAGCTCCATGACAAAATCAAGCTGCCCCCCCTCATCCAGCTTCCTTCCATCAACATTATAGACATACTTTCCACCCTCAAAAAGAGAACTGGCTGCCATGTCAAGCCCCATCTCAACCTTTACTCCGGTCTCACTGCTTGCCTCCCCGCAAGCTTCTGAAAGAATTCCAAGAGCGTCCTCGCTCGTGAGTTTCACAACCCAACCTGACTCGTCATCCCTGCCTAGAGTGACGCCCCTCTTTTTGAGCTTCTCCTTCACTTTCTTGTGGACAGAGAGGTTCGCCTGCAGTGCCGGGTAGATCTTCTTGGCAGTGCTTGGAAACACTAGGAACTCCTGTATGTCGCACGCATTTATTGCATGCTTTCCTCCCCCTATCATCTTGCTCAGGGGGAGAGGGAACCAACGCCCCTTGCCAAGAATTTCAAAGAGCTGCTTTCCCTGCAGCTTTGCAGACGCCTTTGCGCATGCTATTGAGATGGCAATCGCCGCATTCCCACCGAGGCTGGAGAAGTTGTCACTCCCATCCGCCTCTCTCAGTATCGCGTCTATCTTCTTCTGCTCCCTCACGTCAACTCCGGTAAGCTTGGGTATTACCTTCTCCGTTGCAAACTTTATTGACGCATCAACGCCTTTAGGGTATGCAACTGCCTCGAATTTACCAACAGATGCACCACTTGGGGCAGAGGATCTCCCGAAAAATGATTCTCCAACTATCTCGCACTCAAAAGAGAAATTCCCTCTCGAGTCAAGTATCTTCCTCAGTTTCATGGATTTTATTCTCGCGTCCATTCAAGCACCTTGTATTTTCATTATAGCTCCGGCAATATCGCCGTTGAATTCAGCAAGAGCCTGCTCTGCCTTCTCCCTGGAGGCTCCCGTCTTCTCCATGACAAGCTTCAAATCATCCTCTTTTATTAAAGCTTTCTCCTCAATATTGCCAGAAATGTTAAAGCTCCTCTGCCCTTTCATGGACGTCTCAATAATCTGGGGATCTGTTATTATTATCTGGCTACCTTCCTTTTCTATTATGACTCTCTCCGCCTTTATCTCCTGGGTCTTTACACCCATCTGCTCCATCATCCGTTGCATCTGCCTTGGGTTCATTCCCTGGAACATATCACCACTCCTAGAGAATATTTTAGTTGTGCATTTTATAAACTCTACTCCTGCTTGAAGAATTCAAAAGGAGTGAACGCCTAGGGAGATAAGCTTTCATACAACTCGGTCTTCTTTACCTCAATTCTCTTTAGCGGGCACAGCTTCTTTATTCTGTTGAAGAGAGTTGCTGAGAACTTTCCGAATATTATTTCCTGAATAGTTTGCTGGAAATCCATGTCTTTCACTCTTGCCAAAAGCTCCTCCTTTACGGCATTTCTCAGCGCTGTTTTCAGAGGAGAACTGACTCTCTTGGCAGTGAAAAGAGATACCTGTATTCTAATCTTGGCTCCATCTTTTGTGGTAACATCAATGACCTCGTTTACCACATTCCTTCTCCTTCTCACAAGCGTTCTCAGGTAGCCTGCTGAAATCTCGTGGCCTACAAGCTTTGTGTAAGCTGTTTTGCCCTTCACTTCATTTATCCTGAACTGCAGGTTAACGTAAGACTGGCTCATATCACCTGTCAACTCTGCGAGGCTCACCTTGACGATCCTGTTGATGAGGTGGGCATCATCAGTGGCAGGTATCTGGCCTATCTCCCTGCTATCGAACATCTGCGGAGCGAGCACAGTATACCATGTCTTGCTCTTCCAAGTATCAACAACCTTCTCCTTAGCCATCACATTACCTCACAAGCAGAGCCGCCTGCTCTGGCTCATACTTCCATTTCTTTGGAAGCATCTCTACTTCTCTGTAGTATTTCACAAGCCTCTTTATCTTTGATTCAACATGAATGAGCTTTGTCTTATTGTGAACATCACCCTTGTGCGCCTTGAGGTGTTTCCTCATGTTCACTGCTTTCTTTATTAGATTCATCAAATCATCAGGGTAAGCCGGGGCGAGGTTCTGCGATTGCAGGATTTTCTTTATAGACCTGCCGGTCACGGATTCAACAGTTGGAACACCGTACTGGTCCCTCAGCCTCTGCCCGATAAGCGCAGCCGGAATGCCCTCCTTGTGCATCTTTATAACCAGCGTTTCCACTTCCTGGGAGCTAAGCTCGATCCACTCCGGAGCTGTTTTCACTGCTGGCCTTTTTGAACCGGATTTGCCCTTCTTTCTTGAATGCATCCTTGCCATAAATATCATCTCCTCAGCCACTTCGCCAATTTCTCAAGCGCACGCCTCCTGTGCGAGCACATCATTTTCGTTTTATGGTCCTCGGCAAACGTTTTCCTTGAACCTTCAGGGATGAATATTGGGTCGTAGCCGAAGCCTTTCTCTTTCGAAATTTTATTCGAGATGTAACCCTTCACTTCTCCTCTCAGAACCGCCTCCTCCTTCCCATCCCACGCGGCAATTGACGAGACGAAGCAAGCATCTCTCACTTCCTTCCCTCTCATCAACTCCAGGATGCCCTCATTTCCAATCTTCTTGAAAACCCAGGAGGAGAACGTCCCTGGAAATCCATTCAGGGCTTTGATGAACAGACCGGAATCCTCAATGAAGAAAGGTTCGTTCACCTCGCTGCGCAGTTGCCTGAGACAGTCCAAGGCAACATTCTCGCAGTTCTCAGCCCTTATTTCTTCGCATTCAACATCTTTGCGCCCTATAATTACGTTATATTCTTTTAAAATCCTTTCGGCTTCCCTGAATTTGTGTTTGCTTCCGGTTATGAAAAACAATTTCATGAAATCCCTATTGTAATATTAAATTCCTGAACGACTTATTTATATTGTGGGGAAGGTATAAAAATAAACATCTCATTTCTTTAGCTCAACTTTGAATTCTCCTTTTGAGATTTCTATTTTCTTAATCCTTCCTGCTGCTTCTATCTCCTCCTTAACTGAATCTAGCTGTTCTGGCTTCTCGACCTTTATTTTTGCTGATGAAAGTTCTGTATTAAGCGAGAGTTTCTGGCTCATCTTGAATTTCCGTATCTCACTCAGAACTTTGTTGAGGAGCATGGCATTCTGCTCGCTCTCCTCATCAATCATCTTTTTGTCCTCCTTGGGCCAGCTTTCTGCATGTATGCTTTCCTCCTTTGAGAAGAGCTGCTGATAGAGCTCATCAATTGTATAAGCAGCAAAGGGGGCTGTGAGCTTGAGCGAGGTCAGCAACACTGTTTTCAATGTAGACTGAGCCGCCCTTCTGCTTTCCGTTCCGTATTTGTCAGGCTGGTAGAGCCTGTGCTTCACTTCCTCCAGATAATAATCGCAGAACTCGTGCCAGAAGAACTCTGTGAAGGTGGTTATTGCGGTATAGAAATCGTAATTCTCGAATGCATTTGTGCATGTCTCCACAACCTTGTTCAGCCTGCTTAGAATCCACCTGTCAGTCACTCTGAGCTTCTGCTTGCCCCCATCAGATTCCTTGAGGGAAAATTCAATAAACTTTGAAGCGTTCCACAGTTTATTCAAGAAAGAGTGCGCGTAGTTCACATCCTTCCAGTAGAATATGTTGTCCTTTCCAGTGCTCCCAGAAAGAGCAGCCCACATCCTGAGGGAATCAACTGAGGATTTCTTTATCACATCCTTTGCTTCCACATAATTGCCCAGGCTCTTGCTCATCTTCTTTCCATCAGAGCCGCACACCATCCCGTTGATAAGCACATCCTTGAAGCACGGCTTGCCGGTAAGCATGAGGCAGCGGTATATGGTATAGAAAGCCCAGGTGCGGATTATGTCAGTGCCCTGCGGCCTCAGTGATGATGGATACAGCGCAGTGAATTTCTTCTCATCATCGGGCCAGCCCCCTATTACGAGCGGGGTTATGCTGGAGTCCACCCACCCATCGCATATGCTTGTCTCCCCAATGAGCTTTCCCTCGCATTTGGGGCAGTTCTTTACAGGAGGCTTGTCCCTGGCAGGGTCTACAGGAAGATTGGGGTATCCTGGAGCTATGACACAGTCGCATTTCTCGCAGTACCAGAAGGGAATGGGAATGCCAAAAATCCTCTGCCTTGAGAAGCACCAGTCCCACTCCAAACCGCGGCACCAGTCAATCAGAAGTTGGATTGTATGAGAGGGCACCCAGCGCATCTCATTCGCAGCCTTCATTATTTCCTCCTCATGTCCCTTGAGCTTCATAAACCACTGGGCGGAATTCAGGAATTCGACCGGTCTCTTGCACCTGTCGTGTATTTTCACCATCTGCTTTAGTTTCTCCTTCTTTGTGATGAGCTTGAGCAGGTTGAGCTCCTCAAGTATTTTCTCCCTTGCCAACTCTGCTTTCAAGCCTGTGAACTTGCCTGCATTGAGTAGTTTTCCTCTCCCATCCATTGCCTCAATGACAGGAAGGTTGTGTCTGTACGACCAGGTCACATCCTGTTTGTCACCGAATGTGCACACCATTACTATGCCAGTCCCGAAACTGGGGTCCACCTCAGAGTCAGGGATGATTTTAACCTCCCTGTTGAACAGCGGAACGACAGCGGTTTTTCCATGCAGCTGCTTGTAGCGCCCATCCTCCGGGTTGACCAGCACTGCAACGCACGCATGCAGCAGCTCGGGTCTTGTGGTTGCAATGACGAGGGGCTTTCCCTCGCATGAGAAGGATATGTAGTTGAGGGCAGTCTCCCTCTCTATTTCATCTGTTTCGGCTTTGGCTATTGCGCTTCCGCAGCAGGTGCACCACAGCACCGGATGCTTGGAACGATAGACAAGACCTTTTTCAAACATCTTTAGTATGGAGTACTGCACTTTCCGGTGGTACTCCTTGTCGATCGTATAATACTCCTGCCTCCAGTCTATGGAGAAGCCCATCTCCTTCATCTGCGGCTTCATTGTGCTTATGACATCCCTCGTCCACTCCAAACATTTTTCTTTGAACTGCTCCCTCGGAAGCCTCCCGTATTTCTTCTCCACTTTTACCTCTGTCGGGAAACCATGGCAATCCCAACCCTGAGGGAAGAGGACGTTGT
Source organism: Microcaldota archaeon (assembly GCA_026396385.1). Lineage (GTDB taxonomy): Archaea > Micrarchaeota > Micrarchaeia > Burarchaeales > Fermentimicrarchaeaceae > Fermentimicrarchaeum. Next base: position 6,440 of record JAPLWV010000012.1, read on the forward strand.
AGCCGCACATCCTCTTGTACCTTGCCACAAAATCCATGTAACACCAGTTCAGAGTATTTCCAATGTGGAACTCCCCTGTTGGAAAAGGCGGGGGCGTGTCTATGATGAAAACCTTTCTCTTGCTCTTCTCATCGAACTCATGAAGCTTAAGCTCCTCCCACTTCTTTCGCATCTTCTCCTCGAACTTATGCGGAGCATATTCATCTAGCATATCATCCCTCGAAATCAGTAAGCCTCTTTCCCTCTTCTATCCTGACAACCATTCCATCTTTTGCCGCAATTGTCTCAACACCGCTTTCCTTCTGTATGAACCTTGCTTCTGCCTCAGGGCCTGCCCTCAGCATCCCCATTCCGAAATGCTGTATTATCGCTTTCTTTGGCTTTGCTTCTTTTAAAATTCTTATGCTCAGCTCGGAGTCCAGATGCCCGGGGTAGTGGCAGCCTGCAGGCTTAAGATTGTTAAGTATGAGGCAGTCGCAACCTGAGAAAATTTTCCCAAGCTCAGGTATGTAATCTGTGTCTCCAGTGTAGCCCATGGTTCTTCCATCTGAAGTTATTTTGAAGCCAACTCCGCTTTCATCATCGTGCTTTGTGGGAGTAGCCTCAATTGAAACTCCTTTTATCGAGAGCTTGTCTCCGGGCTTTACAACAATCTTCTTCTCGGGGAGGTTCTGGTGGTAGGCGGAGACAACCCTGTCGAATCTCTCATTTCCTTCAAGAGCAGAGCTGCTTCCTATAACTATTCCTCTCCTCCTTTTACCCCCGTTCGTCATGGCTTCTATAATCAGGTTGCAGTCGTTTGAGTGGTCTATATGTGCATGGGTTACGGCAATAGCATCCAGCTTCTGCAAGTCCTGCTTCAGCTCAAGGCTGCGTATGAGCGCACCCGGGCCCGGGTCGAAGTAGATGTTGGCTTTACCCTTAACTATGAAACCGCCGGTCGCCCTCAGCTGCTTTACTACAACGAACCTCGCACCGCCAGTTCCGCAGAATATTATTTCCAAATAACCGCCTTACCTGCCCCAAAAGAATTCACTTAGTTTTTGTTGGGGAAAAAGCTTAATAAGATTATTCAACCAAGTGTATTTGAACGTTATGCCCGATATACGCAGTATTGATGATATAAACAAGAAGATAAGGAGTGGAGAGGTAGTTGTAGCCACTGCGCCTGAGATGAGGGAGATAGTTGCCGAGAAAGGGGCTGAAAGAGCAGCCAAGGAGATCGACGTTGTCACCACGGGAACATTCGGAATGACCACCAGCTCAGGAGCATTTCTTAACTTCGGCCATTCTGACCCGCAGATAAAGATGGGGGGAGGAGAAGTTCTGCTCAACGATGTTCCAGCATACGCAGGGCTGAGTTCTGTGGATACGTACATAGGGGCGACGCAGTTATCAAAGGTACATAAGTTGGAGTATGGCGGGGCGCATGTGATAGAGGACCTTGTAAGCGGAAAATCAATAGATCTGAAAGCATACGGCTCTGCCACGCAGTGCCATCCAATAAGGGAGATAAGGGGTCAGTTCACAATAAGTGACTTGAACCAGGCAATAATGGTAAACCCGAGGTCTTTCTACCAGAGGTATAGCGCCGCAACGAACTCTTCTGATACGCCCATATGCACTTATCTTGGGACACTGCTTCCAAATTTCGGAAATGTTTCGTACTTCTCTGTGGGCGCTATAAGCCCGCTTTACAACGACCCCAGTTTCGAAACAATTGGGATTGGAACGAGGATATTGCTTGCAGGTGGCGTAGGCTATGTGATTGGAGAGGGGACACTGCACGATCCAAAAGCTATGTGCGGCTCGCTGATGGTGAAGGGAGACCTAAAGAAAATGAACTCTAGGTACTTGAGAGGGGCCGCAATAGCCAACTACGGAACTGCTCTGTTCATAGGTGCGGGGGTTCCGATACCCATACTGAATTCCACAATAGCAAAGAACTGCGGGATAACAGATGAGGATATAAAAGTACATATTTACGATTACCACATTCCGACAAGAGTGAAGCCTCTCGTTAAGAAAACAACCTACAAGGAGCTCAGGTCCGGCAAGGTGGCCATAGGTGACAGAACTGTGAAGGCTTCAGGGCTCTCAAGCATGAAGATGGCAGTTGAGATAATAGAGAAGCTTAAAGGTATGATAGAGGAGGGTGAGTTTTTCCTAACAAAGCCTGTTGAGAGGATAACGATGGAGTCGATAACGAGACCAATGAAGCTCCTCTATGTAAAGGCATCTGACGTCATGTCTGCCCCGGTTACATGCAGCGCGGATGACAGCCTGAGGGATGCTGAGAAGCTCATGCTTGATAAGAAAGCGGGTTATGTTGTTGTGATTGACAAGCAGAGGCATATGCAGGGAGTCTTAACTTCGTGGGATGTTGCAAAGTCGATAGTGACAAACGGGACAAAGGTGAAGGATGTGATGACCTCGCAGAACATAAAAACAAGTAGGAAGGATGAGCCGGTTGAGGTGAGCATGAGGAAGCTGGAGCAATACAGAGTGAGGGGACTGCCAGTTGTGGACGAGGAGGGGAAGGTTCTTGGAGTTGTGAGGATGCAGGACCTGAAATACAAGGTGAAATGATGAGCAAAAGAGTGCTGGTATTCTTTCCTAGCAAGGAATACACGGAGTCCCTGATACCTGAAATTGTTCTGAAGAGTGGAACTATTTTTAATACTATTAAAACTGAAGTCACGCCGACACAAGTCAAGATTATGGGCGAAATAAAGGCGAACGAGGAGAAAGCACAGGAGTTCATCAGGATATTGAAAAGAAGGGGCGCAGTTGTGAAGGAGTTGGGGCTAATAATGAGGTTCGACCCAGACAAGTGCGTTGCCTGCGGAATGTGCGTCTCACTCTGCCCCACGAATGCAATAACCTTCAATAAGGATTTCTCTGTCAGATATGATTTTGATGAGTGCGTACTTTGCATGAACTGCTTTAAAAACTGCCCAGTGAAGGCTGTTAGCTATCTGGGTGACTAGTTGATTGGGAGAAAGCTTGCTTTCAAGGAATCAAAGCTATTTTTGAAAATCGAAGGAGAGAAGTTTTTTGATATTGCGCATTTATGCCTCCTGAAAAACAGGTCAGAACTGGAGGAGTATATCGCGCTGCATCCATTCTTCCAGAGCACTCTGGAACCTTTTGATGTTGAGAGTGATTCGCCGAGAGTCGTGAGGCTAATGGCACACGCAGCCAAGAAGATAGGGGTAGGTCCGATGGCGGCTGTTGCAGGCGCTCTTGCTGAGTTGATGCTAGAGGAGGTTGTAAAGAAAGGGTGCAGGTTTGCAATCATTGAAAATGGAGGAGATATTGCAATGAAGGTCGACAGAGTCGCGAAAGTAGTGGTATACGCAGGCTCCTCGCCTTTCTCGGGCAATATAGGCTTTGAGGTAATGCCCAAGGACACCCCTCTGGGTTTGTGTACCAGCTCCGGGACCGTGGGGCATTCAATATCATTTGGAAAAGCGGACGCGGCAGTTGCATTTGCAGACGGGGCAGCTCTTGCGGATGCTGCTGCAACTGCGATAGGGAATGCTGTAAAAAGTGAGAGAAAACTGAAGGAAGCTATTGAAGTTGCAAAGAACCTACCGGTAAGGGGGGCAGTTGTGATCAAGGGAAAGAGCATTGCAGCTTGGGGGAGAATCCCGAAAATAGTGAAAAGCAAGGGGCTGCCGAGATACTTTTATAAGGAGTTTTTTGAATAATATACCCTACACGCATGGCCGCGGTAGTCTAATGGCATGACGGCGGGCTGTGGACCCGCAGGAGGGGGTCCGATTCTCCCCCGCGGCCCTTATTCTACTTAAAAATAGGTAAGTTAGTATAATAAAAAAAACTTTATCACTTATATAATCACTTGTATAATCACTTGTTTTACTTGGTATATAGTTATGCAGAGGTATTTTTGTGGAAAGGGGAAGAATAAGTAAGGAGGATATGGGCTATATAAAGAGTCTTGCGTCTATTTTTTCGCAGAAGTGGACGTTTGAAATTGTTTTTTCTCTTGCCAACGGCAATGAGGATATGGGTTTCAACGAGCTTCTGAGGAGCCTCAATGGAATAAGCGCTGCAGTGCTATCCAAACGGCTAAAAATCCTTCAGAGTTGGGGGTACGTAGCGCGTGAAGTAAGAACTGGCCCGCCCACCAGAACAAGGTATTCACTCAGCGAGAAAGGAAGAGGCCTGATAAAAGTTGCTGATTTTGTCCTCCAACACAGAGGCAAAACGACGTATTCAACTGAGAGTTTGAGCGGAGTAAATTTATAGTTACTTCAGCCTTATTGCATCAAGGTTCATCGGTGCGCGCGTCTCTACCCTCATCATCTTGTTTATCGACTTTGCAAGGTCATCGCACTTGCTCTCATCACCGTGAAGCGTGAATATCCTCTCGGGGCTCGGCCTGAGGTTCCTGACGAAGTTTATGAGCTGGTGCCTGTCGCTGTGCCCTGAGAAACCATCCACCGTGTCAACGCTCATGTTCACCTTTACGGTCTCAAGAGTTCCGCTCTCCCCCATGAGTGGTATCTCTTTCATACCGTTTTGTATTTTCCTTCCAAGCGAGAGAGCGCTCTGGTATCCTACGAATATGAGCAGGTTCTTTGGGTCATCTGCCATCATCTTGAAGTAGTCCACCACAGGCCCTCCGCTCATCATTCCTGAAGGTGCAAGAATCACGCAGGGGTCGCCCTCAACTACCTCCTTCCTGTTGTTTTTGACAGACTCGAATATCTTTGATTCAAATGGGCTCTTGTTTGAGAGCACCCTTCTCTGCACGTTCTGCCTCAGGTATTCAGGATAGGCGGTGTGTATTGCTGATGCTTCCAGTATCATCCCGTCTATGTATATGGGGCATTCGAAAGAGGAGCCCATGGCCTGCGCATACTCCTCCATGACAAGCATTATCTCCTGCGACCTGCCCACTGAAAAGACAGGTATCAGCACCTTTCCCTTGTTCTGTATAGTTTGGTGTATGAGCTCGTTGAGCCTCTTCTCTGCTTCCTGCCTCGGCAGCATCAGATCATCTCTTCCTCCATAGGTGCTTTCCATGAATAGTGTCTCTATCCTTGGGAAGGTGGTTGTGGCCTGGTCGAAGAGCCTTGTGAAACCGTATTTTATGTCTCCGGTGAAAATAAGGTTATGCAACCCATCCCCTATGTGGAGGTGCACCATTGAGCTGCCCAGTATGTGCCCGGCATTGTGGAAGGTGAGCTTTATCTCAGGAGTTATATCGGTGACCTCCTCGTACTCCCTTGCAACGCACATATTCAGTATCTTCCTTACGTCCTTCTCAGCATAGGGCGCAGTCATTCCATTCTTCTGCAGGACATTGATGTAATCAAACTGCAGCATCACCATGAGGTCTCTCGTTGGCGGGGTGCAGTAGATTGGTCCATCATAACCGTAAGCCACAAGGTAGGGCACAAAGCCCGAGTGGTCCAAGTGGGCATGAGTCACTATAACTGCGTCAAGCTCATCAAGAGCAAGATTCATCGCATTGAGGTAGGGATATGCCCTGCTAGCCTCTGTGGTCTCGGGGTTTACTCCGCAGTCAAGCAGTATTTTGTCATTTGAAGTCTGCAGAAGCAGGCAGGTCCTGCCCACCTCTTTGAAACCCCCCAGAGCGGTAACTTTAACCCAGTCGCTCTTCTGGGGCTGGGCCGAAATCTTCTTTCCAAGCCCGGTGAGGAACCTCTTCCTGAAGTCGGACTCCTTGAAGAGGGATGATCGTATCCCCTTTATCGTATCTGACGGCATGGTTGGCGTTCTGAGTATCTTGGGAGCCCACCCGGTCTGGAGTATTATTGCCTTCAGGGTGGAGCCTCCTTTTCCTATCACCAGACCAGGCTTCAAGGAATCTATTATCACTTCATTGAACTCCGGGCAGAACTTTATATCCGTCACGCCAGCATCCTGGGGTATTATCTCCTGTATCTTTTTCAGCGCAACATCCGGAGGTGCCAGGCATGAGGTATCGCTCCTTACCAGAACCCTCTTTCTCAAAGCTCCGGCTATTTTCTTTATCAGGTTGGGGTCTGAGTAGAAAGCCTCTATATTGTTCAGGTATATGGCTATGTCAGGCCCCTCGTACTCCATCTTTGTGATAGTGCAGCCGCTAGGTAATATGGGCTCTAACTTCTTCTGCATATCGTTGCTATTGTTCAAAAAAAACCGCCTTAATTTTCTTAGCTATTGAAAGACAGAAATATCAATAATTCAAATGGATCACTCATGCTTCGCTTCCAGAAGCTTCTTTACAGTCTCCTTATCGTACCTCTTGAATTCATCGGAGGTTATGGTAACAAGGTCTATTCCATCTCCAGTCCCTGCATCCCTCTTCATGGCAACCGCAAGCGCCCTCAAGGCTATCTTTAGATTGTCTTTTATTGGCTTATCCTCCTTGAAGCTATCCTCCATCAGCCCGTAGGCCACAGGGGAACCGCTGCCGGTTGAAACGAACTTCTCTTCAGTCACTCCCCCGACTGGGTCAAGGTTGAAGATGCGTGGTTTGTCGTCAAAACCGCCCACTAGCATCTGAACAAGGAATGGGGCGAACTTGTACTGCGAGAGTATGTTTGACAGAAGAGTAGTTGCGGCAGTAACGCTCATGGGCTTCCCATAGTTCATCTTGTAGAGCTGGGCCTCGAACTTCAGGTATCTGACCAGGCTCTGGGCATCTCCCACGCCGCCAGCAACTGTAACGCCAAGCACATCATCTATCTGGAATATCTTGTCCACTTCCCGGTTTGCTATGAAGTAGCCCATCGTGGCTCTCTTGTCGGAAGCCAAGATTATTCCATCGCTACAGACTAAACCCACTGTTGTTGTTCCTTTCAATGTTTTAGCTTCTTCCATTATACACACCTAATGGTCGCAGAAAAAGCAATAGTATTACTGCATACATATTTTTAAGCCTTATGCTCCTTTTCCTCCAACGAATACTCCTCGGTTATGCTGAGCTTCTTTATGCCGCCAAGCAGGTCATGCAGTGAGTTGGCGAAAGTTGATTTGTTGATGAGGAAATCCACATCCTTATTCACTGATGCGGAGAATGTTATGCTAAGCACCCCTTCCTCAAGCTTTAAGCTGTCTGCCTTGAGGTTGAAGGTGTCAAGAATTGCCCCTATCTTGGAGTTGTCATCCGCCAGCTTCTCCTCAACCTTCAAGTCGTATATCAACTTCTCGCCTGCAAGCGGGTGGTTGAGGTCAACCATCACCCTTCCACCGCTGACGCTCTTCACAGTCCCCTTCGTGCCATCCAAATCCAGCACAAGCCCGGGGAATGGGTCTATATCCCTCTTCTTGAACTCTGAGAGAGGAAGTATCCTGACGAGGTTTGGATTCCTGTTGCCAAAAGCATCCTCAGGTGAAAGTTCGATTGATTTCTGCTCCCCCACACCCATATCGCGCAGGGACGCATCAAGACCCTTTACGAGATAGCCTTTGCCGATTACAACGAGAGCTGGAGCGTATTTCCTCTTTTCATCGAATACGCCAGCCTCCTTAGCCTTATCCCCGAAAGTGGTGTCGAATACCTTTCCGGTCACAGCGCTTCTGCTGGTGTAGCTCACCTTTACGAAATCGCCATCCTTGAGTTTGTCCATACGAAAACCTCCAGTAATTTAATATTTTGCTGTTTAAATCCTTATTTATGGAGAGGGACACTTTAATAAAAGTATTTACGCTGCTGCTCGTAGCGGCTTTCATGCTCGAGCTGTTCAGCATGCGCTCGGCGGTTACGAATACCCCATCCCTGAACAATACACCGCCGAACCAGGAGCCTTCCCTATACGGAACAGGCCAGACATCGGCAACCCTTCTCTCTTACAGGGGGTATCTGAATGTTTTCAAGTCTGGAAGGGATCTGACGGCTAACTCCTCACTAGGCGAGATTAGGAATATGGATGGGGTTAGCTACCTTAACAGACAGGGCGGTGCGTTAACTGTCATCATCGACCAGAGTTCCAACGCACCTCTTATAGCCAGTGAGATAAAACAGAAGTTCCCGGACCTCAACGTAACCGCAGTCGGACAGTTCGAACTGCCACCAACTGTTGAATTCACAACTTCAGATGGCAGGAGGAATGTCAGTATGAATGCAGTCATAGAACTTGAGATAGAACCTGACATTCTTCCAGGCGACAATGTCACCCTGTCACTCATAGGGCTTGTGTCTGGGGACAGCCTCGCTGGAACCCCTCTGGCAAAGGTAATACCAACACAGGGGGAGGCCCTTGCGAATGCCACCATAAAAAACATAACCTATGATTATGGGGTAGTTGCCATAATTCCCTGGGAGAGCAGAAATTTGAATGCGAGCAGGATAAGGGAGGCCCTCTCAAAGGAGGTTGGGGATCTTAGCATGAATTACAGTCCCAGGTCTTTCGTTTTGGTGAATGGCCTTGATTCAGCAAGTGATGAAATCGTGAAGAAGGTTGAGAACCTGAGCTATGTTACGGGTGTGTTCAGCACTGAAGTTGATTTAAGAGATGAGATGAATGATTCCGAAAAGCTTGAAAGTGATATAAAAGGAACTCTTGGAAACAACACCACCATTGACTACCCCAGCTCTGTGATGGAGGTGACATTCCACTCCGAAAATCTTAGCAAGGATGGGCTGTTCAGGAGTATCGGGTGGACGCCGGTGGTATACAGGAGGATGTCTATTGAGGTTAGCGGAAAGCTGAACATATCTGGAGTGGAGTATGACGTGCCCAGCAATACTACTTTTGACGAGATGCTTGTTGATTCCTATTCTGTTGGGCAGAAAATTGGCGTGTGGCTCAATACGGGAACAATAGGCAGAAGGATTGTGAATTTGAAGATTGATAGAATCGCAGAATAAGACACTTGCAAGCCTCTCAGGATACTGCCTCTGACGCACTTCCTTTTAAATAGGGGATGAGCAATATAATAACTGGCAATGACGACACCGTCCCAGGGGGATACAATATGACCGACGGAGTAGCTTCGGAGCCACTATAGCTTCTTTTGGTCGAATGTATTACTTGACTTTTTACTTTGGTACTCGAAGTCGCTGAAGAATCCGTATAAAACTATGAATACACCCACTATCATCAGTATCTGGAAGAAAAGCGCGCTGTTCTGGTATTTCGTGGAGTTGATGCACTGGTAGCAGGGGTCCGCCTCATTCACAAACTGGGGTGAAGGGAGCGCACTGCATCCGCAGACGAAGTCATACGCCTTGCTTTCGAGCAGGAAGCCAACAAAGGAGAAAAGGAGACCAAATATTATAATCTGGTACTTCATGTTAAGGTATTTGTTAATGCCTCTTTAATACTTTTTTGGATTAGTCCCTGCGAAATTTCCTAGGAAACACAGGGATGGTAGACAAGCAGGTTTTTTCATTAAGGATTTTAGTGAATGAAGTGATTCAACGATATGCCACTGAGAAGGAGCTGAACTCTCCCTTGAAATCATCCCAGGAATGCTCAATCCTATCGACCCTGGCGGTTGGAGGTCCTTTCCTGCACCAGTCAAGCAGCGCCTCAAGAGCTTCTCTCTCACCTTCTGCAAGTATCTCAACCGAGCCGTCCCTCCTGTTCCTCACCCACCCCGTTATGCTTAGGCTGAAAGCTTTCTGCTCTGCGCCGGACCTGAAGAAGACTCCCTGGACAATTCCGTAGACTTCAACATGCAGCCTGGCTTTTGCCATGCCTCTTATATCATGCCGGATGTTTTATATTTCTTACGCGAGAATGCTATTTGGGAGGGATCATATGAAAGGTGAAATGAAGGCTATTATGAAGAAGAAGCCAGGTCTTGGAGCGGAGCTGGTCACTGTTCCCATACCAAAAATAGGGCCGAGGGATATACTTGTGAAGGTTAAGGCAACCTCCATCTGCGGAACCGATTCGCACATATACGAATGGAATGCGTGGGCGCAGAGGAGGATAAAGCCGCCAAGGATAATGGGGCATGAGTTCGGGGGAGAGGTTGTAGAGGCAGGAAAGGATGTCACTTTTGTTTCAATTGGTGATCATGTCTCTGCTGAGACGCATATAGTGTGCAATAAGTGCTTCCAGTGCAGGACTGGTCAGGCGCATGTATGCCAGAATGTCAAGATACTTGGAGTGGACACGGACGGTTGCTTCGCGGAATACGTCGCAATCCCGGAGGAGAATGCATGGGTGAACGACAAGAAGCTTCCTCCGGAAATAGCAGCTATACAGGAGCCTTTTGGGAATGCTGTGCACACTGTCTTTGCGGAGGGCGTTGCCGGCAAGACTGTCGCGGTTTTCGGGCTTGGTCCGATTGGGATATGCGCTGTTGCCATATGCAAGGCAGCAGGAGCGGCACATGTGTTTGCAATTGGGAGGAAGAATGATTACAGACTGAACCTTGCAAAGAAGATGGGTGCGGACACTGTGATAAAATCGAACGAGCAGGATGTTGTGAAGCTGGTGAAGGAGGCAACCGGCGGCTCTGGGGTGGATGTGTCCCTGGAGATGGCAGGCTCCCAGGAGTCGATAAGCCATTGCTTCAAGGTGCTGAAGTTCGGTGGGAGGGTTTCGCTGCTTGGTCTGCCGCCGGATAAGATAACGCTGGACTGGGCTGATGACATAGTTTTCAAGGCAGCGAGGATTTATGGAATAGCAGGAAGGAGGATGTATGGCACGTGGTACACCACTGCTGGCTTGCTTAAATCGGGCAGGGTGAATGTTGAGCCGATAATTACCCACAAGTTCAAGCTTGAGGAATTTGAGAAAGGAATGCAGCTTATGCATGAAGGAAAATGCGGGAAGGTAGTTTTATACCCATAGCGGAGGTGTGTTTATGGGAAGCAGACTTGGTTTCATAACGACGGAAATTGAGGGTATGAAGAGCAAGGGTCTTTTCAAGGTTCCACCCATACTAGGAGGCCCACAGGGAGCAAGGGCGGTTGTGAACGGCAAGGAGGTTATTAACCTCTCATCGAACAGCTACCTTCAGCTCACAACCAACAAAAAGATGAAGAAGGCGGCAATCGAGGCAATAAGGAAATACGGAGTTGGGACTGGAGCTGTGAGGCAGATAATTGGAACAATGGGCATACATGAGGAGCTTGAGAAGAAAGTTGCGCAGTTCAAGGGGGCAGAAGCAGTGCTCGTGTTCTCATCAGGAGTTGCAGCCAACAGCGGAACTATACCTACTCTGGTTGCAGAGGGTGATCTGATAATAAGCGATGAGCTGAACCACGGAAGCATAATTGACGGATGCAGGCTCACCAAGGCGGAGAGAAAAATCTACCCGCACTTGGATATGGAGGGGCTTGAGAAAGTGCTTAAGGAGAGCAAGCACAGGAGGAAGCTCATCATCACTGATGGAGTGTTCAGCATGGACGGGGATATTGCTCCGATGGACAGGATAGTGGAGCTAGCGGAGAAATATGACGCAATGACATACGTGGATGACGCCCATGGCGAGGGAGTTCTTGGAAAGAATGGCAGAGGGATAGTGGACCACTTCAACCTGCATGGGAGGGTTGATGTTGAGATGGGAACGTTCTCCAAGGCATTCGGGTGCATGGGAGGCTATATTGCCGGAACAAACGATTTGAGGAGCTACTTGATACAGAGGGCCAGGTCATTCCTTTTCAGCACGTCACACCCGCCAGCCACCGTGGCTGCAATAAGCGCTGCGATAGATGTTGTGCTGGAACAGCCGCAGCTTTTTGACAAGCTCTGGAACAACACCAAGTACTTCAGGAAGAAGCTGCAGAAGCTCGGGTTCAACACGGGCAACAGCCAGACGCCGATAATACCCGTCATAACAGGCGAGAGCTCCTTGGCGCAGCAGCTCTCTGCGAAGCTCTTTGAGAAGGGAGTGTATGTGAACCCGATACTGTACCCAATGGTTGCAATGGACAAGGCAAGGGTGAGGAACATAGTGACCGCAGGGCACAAGAGGAAGGACTTGGATTATGCGATAGGGGCATTCGAGGAAGTTGGGAAGGAGCTCAAACTGATATAGTTTAGAAATAGTTATAAGGCTCAATTGAGCAAAAGTATATCATGAGCGAGGCATGGAAAGAGATTAAGCAAACACCTCCACAAATGGCGGAGAAACCAAACTTATTTTTAGAGGAGATGGCAAGCAGAGTTAGACAGTTCTCCTCTTCTGAGCTCAAGAGAATTGGGGAAGATAGACCTGAGTATGTCCGCGAGCGTGTTAGAAAAAGACTCGAGGATAAGTTTCCAGCCGACCTTTCTTTTGAGATAAACGGAAGAATCTATGGGGTAACCTACAACGAAGGTGTCAGGCCACTCGACTTAACAGTGGTTAAGGCATTTATCTACCAGTTGGATGTTGCAGCAAGTAGGTTTCCCACTATTGAAGGATGCGACCCTTACACGTATAGTGGTAAACAGCTTCCTATATTCGTAGATAGGGGAAGCGTAGGCCTATTCCAGTTCTACAATAGTTTTCAAATAAGAGTTGGCAGAGATGATATTGAGGACCTGGCTAAGTTTCCGAAAGACTATAAAGACATCTCCATGCAGATTCAGGGTTGTGCCTTTCACGAATTCATGCACATGCTTCGCGTTGACCTGTGCCTGAATAATATGATACCAAAAGGGTCTGCAAGAGAACTCGTAAGCCAACTTGGCGAGTTTTTGTATAACCCGAAGGAGAATAAAATGGCGAATGATATGTTTAAAAAATTCATTGAAGGATTTAGGAAGGGCGAAAAAATCGGTTATCACGGCAACGATTGGATTACAATGGCGAGGATATTGCTCTGGGAGTATAGACAGCTAACTCCGAGCTTTTCAATTCCTGAATCTCGTGAAGCGCAAATAGACCTAATTTCCAAACTGGATTCAGTGTATGCAGGCATGCCTCCAAAGCAAAGGGACGAAATTATAAAAAAATATGTGGTATTAAGCGACGAGGAAATAGAAAAACGCTCGGCAGCTTGTTCAAAAGAATTAAATCTTAAATTTTAGCTAATTCAAAAGGTATTTATAAGAACCTTGATATATAGTATGTCTGGTTGAAGGGGTAGCTATGGTGGATGAAGGAGAATACAGCGAGGAGAATGCAGAGAGCTACTACAAGACTGGTAATGAGTACTACGAGAAGGGCAACTTCGACCTCGCGGTGGAGTACTACAACAAGGCAATAAGAGCAGACCCCATGTTTGACAAGGCGTATTACAACAGGGGGCTGGCCTATGCCTGCAAGGAGGAGTATGACAAAGCTATTGATGATATAAACAAGATGATTGAGCTGAAGCCGAATTTTGCTGAAGCATACTACATTCTGGGGCTGGCTTACGAGTATAAGAACATGCCAGACAACGCTATTGAGAACTACGATAAGGCGCTGGAGCTAAACCCAGACTTCAAGGATGCCCAGAATAGATTGGAGCTAGCAAAGAACAAGAAGGAGAAGGCTAAGCAGGTCACTACAACCGAGCCTGGCACCCTCATGAAAGTTGAGTTCATAGAGAAACCAAATATAAACTTTAAGGATGTTGCTGGAATGGAGCACACTAAGGAAGTCATAAACGAGCAGATAGTCTACCCATTCAAGAACCCCCAGCTGGCTAAGAAGTATGGAAAGAGTGCTGGAGGAGGCCTATTGTTCTACGGCCCTCCCGGATGCGGTAAAACTTTCATGGCAAAGGCAACTGCCGGTCAGTGCGACCTGAAATTCATACATGCCAGGATAAACGAAATTGTCGACATGTATGCTGGAAATACAGAGAAGAACCTGCACAGGGTTTTTGAGACTGCTAGAAAGAATAGTCCTGCCGTGGTCTTCTTTGATGAGATGGAGGCTATGGGAGGCAAGAGGGAGGGGGATATGCAGGGATTCCAGAAAATGGCAATCAACCAGTTCCTTGCGGAGATGGACGGGCTTGAGAGCACAACTGAGAACATTCTGGTGATAGGAGCAACAAACGCCCCATGGGATGTGGATGCTGCCCTCAAGAGGTCCGGAAGGTTCGGCAAAACAATATATGTCGGGCTTCCGGACAAGAAATCCAGGGAGGCGCTGTTCAAGCTCTACTGTAAAGACAGACCTGTCAAGGGAATATGGTGGGGCAGGCTTGCCCGAGCCAGTGAGGGGTATTCAAGTGCGGACATAAAGCAGCTTTGCGAGGATGCCGCAACAATACCTTGGAAGGAAGCATATGATGGAAAAAAGGAGAGGCCGATTGCGATGAAAGACTTCATGAAAGCAATAAGAAAGAGGAAATCCACCCTTACCGAGTGGTTCGGCACTGTCAGGAAGCAGCTCGTTGGGAAGAAGGAGAAGGTTGTGCAGGATGGGAAAGAGCACTGGGTTGAGCACGAGAGCAAGCTTTCACCTGAGGAGAGGCAACTTTACAACGACCTGGTAAAAGATGTCCGCCAGTATACTGAATGGAAGTACAAAATTCCAAGAATTATAAAGACTGAATTCTCTAAGTGGATTTTCTAGCTTATCCTGTCTATTACTTTAACTGCTCCTTTTATGCCAAGCAAGTCAACCATCACGTTCATGGAGCGTGTCATTAGGGCAAAGGCAACGCTCTCGTATGGGGGAACACCGAACAAGTAGAGCACTGCGGCAGTGCCTCCCTCTGATAGACCCATTCCGGCAAGCGTTGGGGCTGGTATGAACTGGAGCATTGTTATAAGCGGTTGGAGGAAGGCGAAGAAAATAATTTCTGGCAGCTGGGAATTCACCTGCATGCCAACGCTCTTCGCCACAAGCAGCCATTCCAGCGATTTCAATGCCCACGTTATGGAGAGGAGTACAGTTATCTGGGGGATGAATTTCCTCACAGTTCTGGAGTTCCTCTGCATGTCTGAAAGAAGGGAGTGGACATGATCGCCGTAGGGAAACATCCTTATGAAGGAGATGCTCTTGACAAACTTGCTTGAGAAAAGCAACAGCGCCATGAGCACTACCATTGCTAAGAAGATACCGAACCCTATTATCATTCCAATGAACTTCATCTCGCCCCCAGTTTTGTATGAGATGAGTTCCAGTATGTACCACATTGCAATCGCCCCTGTTATGCATTTGAAGGCGAATTCGAACAGCTGGGGACCGAATATGGAAAGCATTGATTTGTGCAGTTTTATTTTTGAGTTGGCAGTTATGAGGAATGCGGTTGCGAAGTAGCCTGTCCTGCCAGGAGTGAAATCTGAGGCGAGCATCCCCGACAGGCCGGCCTCCGTGGAATCGGCCAAACTTATCTTCTCATTTAAACCATTGAGGAGCATTCTTATCCTGAACCCCATGAGAATGTTGATTGCAAGGTAGACCAGCATGGATGCGAGCAGGTAGGATAGATTGATCCTCCATATTATTGCCAAAACCTTATCAAAATCCGAGAGGTATAAAACAACAGCAATGGCAAGCAGAGAGACGAGAATTTGGATTAGGGTTGATTTCTTCATGTTAGATCGGTGGATAGCTTTAAGGTCTTCTCATTTTTTAAACTTTACAGTCATTAATCTATTAGAGGTGCTGGGGTAAGCATGAGTGGGGAGATAGTGCAGAATCTAGAGCTTCTTTTCAAGAAATTCGTTAAGAAAGCTAGAATCCGCACCGATTGGGGAATTCTCGCAAGAACAGAGAGGTATCTTGCACCCTATGTGAATGTTTTAAGGAGCGAACTTAGTGCCTCAGAGTGGACTGTCTTAATAGCACTCTCCTCAATGATGGGTTTCATCATCCTGCTGCTTCCCGCGTATGCGCTTACCGAATCACCTGAACTCGCGCTTCTGTTCTCACTTATAGGTGCAATATTCATCGGTTATGTTTTCATAACAATACCAACAATGCTGGCGTTCATGAAAGTGGAGAGGATGGAGAGGGCAATGCCTATGTTTCTTTCCCACTTGACTGCAGTCTACGCTGATAGGAAGAATATGAGGGATGCTCTGCTCAGCGTCATGCCCATGGATTACGGCCCGCTTTCCTATGAACTGAGGGAATCAATCTCCAATTTTGAGGTGAGCGGAAATCCTATAACCGCCTTCAGGAGATTGAGGGAGACAATAAAATCCAGAAGGATAAACAGGGCTTTCGATCTTATAATCAAATCAATAGAAGGCGGTGTGAATGTTTCGGAGTCCCTCGGCATACTGACGAATAACATAACATCTGACTTGGAGGCGGAGGCAGAGAAGAGCAGCAGGATAGGGATGTCAACTTGGATGATTTTCCTCTCATCATCGTTCTTCTACCCACTCTTCGCTGGAGTGGGCTACAATATCACTTTGATATTGGAGGGGCTGATGGGTGCACCTCTCTACTCCAGTATAGAGAAGCAATTCCTGTTATTCAGCCTGCTCATGTACATGCTGATGGGAACTGCGCTTGATTCCATGTTCGTAGGGCAGGCGAGGTACGGCTCGTTTAGGAGAGGATTGGTGATAGTCTTCCCATTGATGTTGCTCATGGCTTGTGTTGTTTTCATTATTTCAATGAAACTTACTGGAATATTCGTGGGGTGAGTATATGACGTGCATATCGATTGAACTTGCAGTGGCGATGTTGTTCTTCGCTGGAGCGATAATACTCTTCAGGGAATACCAGAATATGAAGACGCTGAACATTCTGAAGAAGGAGAGCGACGACTTGAGGGATGCAATATATGCGCTGCAGAAGGAGGAGAAGAACTTCAGGGAGAAGGATTTCAGGAAGCTGCTGGGCGACTTCAACAGGCTCAAGGAAAGGGCTGATGAATCGGAAAGCGAGAATATAAGGCTGAAGAAGAGCTTAGGAAACAGAAAATGAAGTGCTCAACCCGCTGCTGGGGTCGGTCACATTTACCATCACAGGGTAGCTTGAGGAATCTATGGACACCTTCAGCCCATAGCTGTTTGAGAGCGAGTCTACTATTGAAGTAGCCCACTGCACCCTTCCTTTTTCATCAACATGCCTGTAACTCCTTGTTATTATATTTCTCGCAATCGCTATTCTGTCCGAATGTATCTCGGCAGACACCATGGAGCGGTAGTTCTTGCTGGCTATGTACTGCGAGTGCGAGCTAAGCAGAAATACGAAACCCAGCATGAAGACTGAGAGCACAAGCAAACCTGCAAATCCTCTTCTCATCGCCATAAGCTCACCCGGATAAGCCTGCTGTCAGCTCCTCCTTTCAGCGGAATTATTACTGGGAACTGTTCCCTGCGCGTAAGCGGTGCGCTACTTATCTGGACCGAGAATGAACTGGAGCCTTCTATATCAACATCAATCCTGCTCACCCCCAGCAGCTTGCCGTAGTTGTACAGCCTCAGACTCAGCGAATTGATCTCGCCTCCCGAGAGGTATCCCTTGAATTCAAGCCCTCTGGCTATTGTTGAGTATAACATCTCATCCTCATAGAAGGCATTCACAATGTCATAGCCCGCCCTCTCCAGAGCCAGATCCCCCGTCTCGTGCCTGTCCTGCGGCCATGCTGCAAACAGCGAATAGGAAAGAATAATTGCAAGGAATAGGGAGAGCACGCCGTCTATTATCATTGCCTGGGCTTTCTTAAGACTCGGCATAGTTCACCACCAAGCGGTAGTTGAAGCTTCCATGTATTGCACCAAACGAAAGCGTGTTGTCTCCTCCCTTCAGGTACTTTGAAATGTCGGTAACTGAATTGGCTGGGATAGAGTTGCCATTTACTGCGATGCCAGTCACAGTGCTGGGATCTGCAGTCTCACTTAGCGAGGCGTAGTAGGTTATTACAAGAGTTGCATCTCCTGCCGCAACATTCGAACCATAACCGCCAGGCGGGCATGGACTGCTTGCTGGCTGCATGGTGATGCTTACTGTGTTCAGACCGGGTTTTACAACGTCTAAGGGGGCTGCTGTCTTGACGCCATTAACGTATATCTCCATTGAACCGCTGAGCGGGTGATTGTATAGCAATGAACCTGTTATGAAGCTTTCCTGGGGTATCTCGACAGTGCCCTGCTGGCTGAAGAAGTTTGATGAACTGATTCCTTCCGAGTCTCCTCCAGAAGTACATGGGGAGATTTGGGAATACCCATAAGAAGCTTGCGCGCTTGCACTTCTATCCTCGTACAGATGGGCATCCGTTATCTCAAGCACGGCTGAATAGATCACCGCATCCTGGGGCAGCGAGAAAATCTCTGTGTACGTGGAGGTGTCCTTCGCAACTACCTTCTTGTCTATGTTGAATGTCCTTACAAAACCGCTTGCTGGTGCCCTCGCATCAAGGACGGTGAAATTAGTCCTCACAACCACTGACTCATTCGTTAGTGGATTCACAAGCACGCTCCCATTATCGTCCTGCGCCACTGCTGTGACGTTATAAACGCCTGGGTTGGAGGGCACAAATGTTGATGTGATGGTGTGCGAGATGACCACTGTGACATTGTACTCATCCGAAACGGAAAGGGAAGTTTCATTGCCAGATGCGTTCACAACCCATATGAGGAGATGCGGCACCTTCATCGGGTTGGGGTAGTTGTTCCATGCTGTGAGCTGTATCATCGAAGGCTGGTAGAGGAAGTACGGCTCGCTCTTTTTAATCTCGAGAGAAACCAAACTGGCATTCGCGTACTCTCCTGAGCTTCCAGAGACGGGGTAGAAGCCTGTGCCGAAACTCTCATTGCTGAGATATGTGAGCAGGCCAGTTGATGCGTTCTCCACACCTCCGCGTGTTGCGGAGTAGGCTCCCTGCTGAACCTTCATTATCTCAGACAGGCTCATCACTCCAGCGAGCACTACGAGCACAACTGCGGAGAGTATCAGAAGAAATTCTATAGAAGTCTGAGCTCTCACGGCCATACCTTCACCTCCATAAGAACGGACTGGTTGTTGACAAAAACCAATCTCCTAGCTGAATATACATTGACGTTGTCGGGCGCATAACTCCCGAAATGCGCCTCACCGATACTGACCTCAACTTTGTCCCTGAAAGTTGTATTAAGCTTTACCAGATCCACGTTTCCTCTCGGGTCCACATACCTCTTCGCTATCATGTCTGCAATATTGTCGGCAACCAAGTTCATCCTCTCATCCGCTATGTAAAAGTTGGTTCTCTTCTCAAGAATTAAAAAATTCGAACCGAGCAGCATCAGGGCTAGGAAAGCGACCAGAATGGAAAGCATTTCCTCGCCAAATATCAATACTCCTTTCCTCATCCACTTCCCTCCATTACAAGGAGCTTACCTCCATCCGTTTGAGTTAGGGATACCCTTAATCCCTCAAGAGGGGTGCCTGCTGTTGTGCTGGCGGAAGGATATCCATCAGGAGTTACTATAACCTTGTTTGAGCTGAAGCTTATGCTGTAATCCACCTCTTTTGAGAAGCTGACTCCTCGGAGCTTATTTGGGAGCATGAGAGAGATTGAACAGCTGCCTTCCCTGCACAGGTTCCTCTGCAGTATGTCCGCTGAATTTGCTATTCTCTGCGCGAGCATAACTGATGCCATATTTATCTGGTTATTCTCCTCGCTCCTCCTTATCTGCATAGTGAAAACCAAGGAGGACAGGAAGAGCAGCAGAACTGCCGCTATGGAGACGTACAGCTCTATGGATATCTGCCCTCTAGTATATGAATTCAACAATCACTTCACCCGTTTTCCTGCAGTACATCCTTGCCACATGTCTTCCTCCAGATAGCGTGAAATTGCTGGGGAGGATGGATAACCTGTAAGGAGTCACCCTGTTGAGGCTCACCCCGCGGAATGTGAATGAGGTTATGTACTGACCATCAGCAATTCGCGTCTGGGAGTAGTTCGTCAGCCCATCAGGCACATATATCGATATTATCCTCTGAGAGCCCTCAACCATCACATCCGCATTCCCGTAAATCGTTTCAATAGAATCCGCGAACCTTGCTGTTGAAAGAGAGGGGCCTATGCTTCTGACACCTCCCTGCAATGAGTATAGTGTGAAGATGAGCAGCGTTACACCTACTGCTAATATGAGAAGGAATTCGACGCTTGTTTGACCCCTCAACATGGCATCAAGTGCTATTTGTATTGTTTGTCGAGTTTCTGAGCTCATTCAGTTGTCCTTCTATAGCCTGCACTGGAGACTGACTCTTATTGTCTATTGTCACATTGCCCTGAGTGCTGGACCTGAGCTCTTTAATCGTTAAGAAAAGGCTTATCATCAGCAGCACAACAACTGAGATTAGCAGTAGGTACTCTATTGTGGTTTGGGCTTTTTTCAACTGGGGGAGTGTTTTCATGATCTCACCATCCGCAATATATTGGGGGGCAGATTATTTAAACGCTATACCTATAGTTTGGCGTACTTTTCCTTCATCTCCTTGAGCTTGCCACAAGAGAACTCTCCCTCTGGACAGGTTCCCAGCTGGACACATGAAGGGCCTGCCTTCTCAAATATGACAGGGGCAACTTTCCTGCACTCCTTCGCCATCATCTCGGCAAGCTCTCTTATCTCCCACTGCGCCCTCTCACAGCATCGCAGGGAGAAGAAGTGAAGCAACTCCCTGCCGTTCATTGTTATAGTGATTGTGGTCTTCGTGGCATTGGGGAGTATGTACCTCGCATCCTCAACCGGTATGCCAGTCTCTATGAGCTCATCATAATTCTTCCTTATTTCAGAAAGGGCTGCCTTGAAGAGCTTTGAAGCCTTTTCACTTGCTTTTATGGTTGCGGGAATTACGAATGCATCCTCTCCGCTTACTCTCACATACCTCTGGCTCTGCTGGGTGTAGGATGCCATCCTGTGCCTGACAAGCTCGTGGGTGAGGGCCCTTGAAACTCCGGAAACGCTGAATGTGAATGAGACATGCTCCGTGACAGATGCGTGGCCGGATTTGATTATCTCCTTTAGCAGCTTCAGCGCCTTCTCCTTCGCCTCTGTCGAACTGGCCTTTTCAAACAGTTCTGCAGGTGAGAGGTTGCTTCTGGAAGTCCTTGCTGCAACTGCACACACCAAGTCGGGATGGGGAGTATACGCTATGAGTTTTACTTCCATGAAAAAACCTCCGAATAATCTTTAAAGGAGAAGATATAAAAATGTTGTAAGGGGCAATTAACTTACGCGGGGGTGTCAGAGCCTGGTCTAATGAGCAGGGCTTAGGACCCTGTGCGCTTAGGCGCTTCGTGGGTTCAAATCCCTCCCCCCGCATAAGGTAATCAAATGAAGATTAGACACGCCACAGAAGACGATTTGGAAGAAATGGTCAGAGTGGATAGGAAAGCATATGGAGAATATGGCGCAAGCAAAAAATTACTTTTTAAAAAACTATCAGCCTTTCCCCAAGGACTTTTGGTCGCAGAAGATAAGGGAAGGATAACTGGTTTTACAGTTTTTGAAATAATGGAGAAGGATGATGTGCCAGAAAGTTTTTGCGATATGAAACTTCTAAAACCGATTGATGGCAGGTGGATGCACCCTACCATATTCACCACTAAAACTGACTATAGAGATAAAAAATCGGATTCTAGGCTTCTTTTGGCTGCCGAGAAAATCGCCAAAAGCCTAGGATGCGTAGAGTCATGCGTACCTCTAAGCAAAAACCATCCGTTTAGAGATAATGGCGCATTTGAATTTTGGGAAGATAACGGTTATGAGAACATTGGAGGGATAGAGTGGATGCCTAACCCAAAAGAATCTGTTGAGTGTTACCTTTATAGAAAAAAATTGGGATAGTTATATGTTGGAATACTGTACAGCTCTGCTACCCCCACCTGCGGAATATATAAAAAGAGTGAGCGCTGAAGGCAATCCTTCCATTCTTAAACTGCCTTCTTCGCTCTGATATCCTTTCTCTTAGGCCTCAGATGCGTGTAGAAGCATTTCCTGCATCTCTCGGCTCCTCTAGGGTTCCTTGCCTTGCATTTCCTGCATATCCATATCTTGGATATCTCTGCATCAGCGAGTGGAAACTTCCCCATAAATATCACCTGGAGTTAAATATTTTGAGCATGCAAGTGTGACATGCCCCTACCTTTTGACAGGTTTGGCTTCCTGCTTCAAAGAACACCCATCGGGTTCTCGGCCAGGCTTGCATTCCCGTATGCCCTGCGGTATTCCGCCTCTGCACTCATCCCAGACGGCTTTACACAAACTGGGAAACATGCAGATGGTTCGTGTTGCGACTCAATCACGCCTTATGGGTTGGCGGTGTTGTGATTATGAAAAAGAGCATATATAAACATTTGGAAGGGGTAACTTTCCAGGTGAAGAATGTGGGATTCCGCATAGAGTTAAATTCGTATTTATTCATAATTTTATCTCTGAGCCCCGGTAGCTCAGTGGTAGAGCGAACGCCTTGTAAGCGTTAGGTCGCGAGTTCAATCCTCGCTCGGGGCTTTCAAAAACCTTGAAAAGTATTTAATAATTGCCAGTTAAAAGGGAAAAACAATGTGCGGAATTCTCGGCATAATAACTCTTAAGCCAAGAGCTATAGGAAGGGACCTAGTTGCTGGAGGCAAGAGGCTCAGCTACAGGGGATATGATTCAGTAGGATGCGCAGTTATGTCTGACGGAAAAATAGACCTTAGAAAGGATGTCGGCAAAGTAGATGAGGTGAGCAAGAAGCTGAACTTCTCAGAGATGCACGGTGACAGAGGGGTAATACAACTGAGATGGGCAACCTTTGGAGCTCCTTCCAAAAATAATGCTCAGCCTCATCTTGACTGCGATGGGGATATGGTTGGCGCCCATAACGGCAATATAGTGAACACACCTCAGCTCAGGGAGCAGTTCATGAGGGAAGGCCACACTGTAAGGAGCACAAATGACGGGGAGCTATGCATACACGCGGTTGAGAAATACTATGATGAAGGATACAACATGGTTGATAGCATAAGAAAGGCTTACGGCGATTTGAGGGGTGACTATGCATTCATCATATTCAACAACAAGGAGAAGAAGCTCTACGCGGTGAAGAAGGGCTCTGGTTTGGTTGTCGGAATCGGAAAGGATGAAATGTACTGTTCATCAGACTTGCCTTCGCTTCTCCCTCTGACAAAGAAGATTATATTCCTAAGCGATGGTGAGATTGTTTCATTATCTCCAAAAGAGGCCAAAGTCTTCGGAGTTAGCGATGGAAAGGAGATAAAGAAGAAGATTATTGAGTACAGGGAGAATGCTGAACATGCCAAAAAAGGCGGGTACGAGCACTTCATGCTGAAGGAGATAAATGAACAGCCAGTTGCAGCTGAAGATTTGATTGAGCTGCTTGACGAGTCGGAATATGCTGATAAATTCCTCGATGTGATAAAGAGTTCTGACAAGGTTTTCTTCGTTGGGTGCGGCTCTAGTTATCATGCCTGCCTGCTCGGCTCCTACTACTTTGGGAATATAGCAAAGAAAGTTGTGATTCCAGTTGTTGCACCGCAATTCATCAGCGAGTATGGACATACAGTTGATGACAAAACCTGTGTTGTGCTTGTGAGCCAGAGTGGTGAAACGAAAGACGTGATAAACGCGATGAACTATGCAAAAGAGAAGACTGATAAGATACTTGGAGTGATAAATGTGATTGGCTCAACTCTGATGAACTCCAGCAAAGTATATCTGCCTCTTGCTGCGGGCTATGAAGTCAGCGTTCCTGCCACGAAGACGTTTATCAACCAGTGCGTGATGTTCCTTTACCTTGCTAAGAAGATGGGGGGGAAATCGTGCGATGATATGAAGAAGCTTCCACCTCTAATTAAGGATACTATAGAATCAACAACGGATGATTGCAAGAGACTGGCAGGATACCTGAAAAAATGGGATGATATGTACTGCTTGGGTTATGGATCAACATACGGGATTGCAAGGGAGGCCGCCCTGAAGATAAAGGAGATAACATACTCGCACTGCGAGGGGATGTATAGTTCTGAGTTTAAGCATGGACCACTCTCGGCGGTAAGGAGAGGTTACCCAGTAATGTTCATCAGCTCTCTGAAAGATGTGGATGTGATAGTTAGCCATATGAATGAGGTTATATGCCGAGGTGGGAGGGCTATATCCATTGCGGAGAAAAGCGAGGGCATGGTGAGAAATGCGAGTGAACTGATTGAGCTGCCGCATTCAACTGATTACTTCTCACCTGTGCTTGCCGCAATTCCAGCACAGCTCATAGCATACTACTTGAGTGTTAGCAGGGGAATCAACCCGGACTTCCCAAGGAACCTGAGCAAGACAATTACGGTGGATTAAGCTATTTTTCTTTTATAATTCTGATTAGATGAATCATCAGCAACTTATCATTAGGGATATAAATACTGGGAGATATAGATAGTTGTAGAGTGATTTTATGAAAATAGGTACCAAAACTCTCAAAGAAGGCTTTGCTAAGATGCAGAAGGGAGGGGTGATAATGGATGTCGTCACCCCAAAGCAGGCACTGATTGCAGAGAAAGCGGGAGCTGTTGCCGTAATGGCCCTGCATGCGGTTCCGGCGGACATAAGGGCAAGAGGGGGTGTTGCAAGAATGGCTGACCCCGCGATTATTGAAAAAATAATGAAAACAGTGACGATTCCCGTTATGGCAAAGGTGAGGATAGGGCATTTTGCTGAAGCGCAGGTGCTTGAAGAACTCGGAGTGGATATGATCGATGAGTCCGAAGTCCTGACTCCTGCAGATGAACAGTTCCACATAGACAAGAAGAAATTCAAAATTCCGTTTGTATGCGGTGCCAGGAACCTCGGGGAGGCTCTGAGAAGAATGAATGAGGGGGCAGCCATGATAAGAACGAAGGGGGAGCCTGGCACTGGCGATGTCGCTGAAGCAGTAAAGCATGTGAGGCAGATAAGCAGGGAGGTAGAGGAGCTTGTTTCATTCCAGAAGCACAGGGGGATGAATTTTGCTGCTGGGGGGATAGCAACGCCTGCGGATGCAGCGCTCATGATGCAACTCGGAGTGGATGGGATATTTGTCGGCTCCGGAGTATTCAAATCTTCCCACCCAGAAAGGTATGCTAAAGCAATCGTTGAGGCTACGAGGAGCTATGGCAGACCAGAAGTTGTTTTGAAAGTCTCAAAGGGGCTGGGGGATGCAATGCACGGGATTGATGCGAAGAGTCTGCAGGATTCGCAGAAGATGCAGTTGAGGAGCCACTAGTTTTGCGGGTAGTTCAAATGAGAGTAGGGGTTATTGCATTTCAAGGCACTGTGAGTGAGCACATGCGCATGGCTGATGCAGTGCTAGGCAGTGGAAGTGCCCTTGCGGTTAGAAGGGCTGAGGAGCTTGATGATGTCTCCGCAGCCATAATTCCGGGAGGGGAATCGACGACCATAGGAAGACTCATGCGCAATTCAGGTGTTTTTGAAAAGCTGAAGCAACTGGGTGATGGAGGTTTTCCTATATGGGGAACATGCGCAGGAATGATTATGCTGGCAAAGGAAGGAGACGGGCAGATGAGAAGAACGGGCGAACTTTTAGGACTTATGAATATGAAGGTGAAGAGAAATGCATTCGGAAGGCAGAGGGAATCCTTTGAAGAGGAGCTGGAATTGGAAGGAATCGGTGAATTTCACTGTGTTTTTATAAGAGCACCTGCAGTTGAGAAAGTATATGGAAAATGCAGAGCCATTGCGCATCTAGGAAAATATGTAGTTGCTGCTGAACAAGAGAACCTGCTTGCAACAGCTTTTCATCCTGAGCTGACAAACGATCTTAAGTTTCACAGGTACTTCCTTGAGAAGGCGAGATGAGTATATGTTTTTAAAGATGTTTTCGCAAAAAGAATGTGTTCACAGGAGGTGTGTAAATGGCAGAATTAACCCCAGTAGAGCAGATTGTTTTGAAGGCATTGCAGGACATCGGAGCAAGCGATGAAAGTAAGATGAAAACAGCAGACGATGTTCAGAAAAAGTGCAACAGGCCAAAAGGGCAAGTTAACAACGCGCTTATGAGCTTGGTAAGCAAAGGAGTTGTCATAAGGAAGGTTAGGGAGAAGGCTGCTGGTTACTACTTGGTCAAGACAGGTTGAGTCATGAAAACAATAGTTGTTGGTGCTGGTCCCGCCGGGCTTTTCTGTGCGTATGAGCTCGCCAAAGCTGGTGCTAAAGTAGTTGTGGTGGAGAGCGGAAGCGCCGTAGAAAGAAGAAGATGTCCAATGAAGAAGATGGGCTACTGCGCCAAATGCGAGCCCTGCAACCTCATACACGGAGTTGGAGGAGCTGGCTTATTCTCTGACGGAAAGCTTAACCTGGACCCGAGGATAGGAGGAGACATGCTGCAGTTCATGAAGGATGATGAAGCTCGCAGGCTGATAGAATATGTTAACAATGTTTTCAGCGAGCATGGGGCGAAGGGGGAGAAGACTACGATTGATGAGAGGGCAGGTGCTCTTATAAGAAAGGCCAAGATGGCTGGAGTGACGTTCATACCGATCGTGCAGAGGCACATAGGCTCCGACATGCTGCCAGATGTTATAGAATCTCTGAAGAGCTACATGGAAGCTCTTGGTGTGGAGTTCGTACTCAATACAACTGTGAGAGACATTGATGTGCACAATGGTGCTACGAAGGGAGTTATCGTAGGCAGGAGGGTAATAAAAGGAGATTTTGTGGTGCTGGCAACTGGCAGGGGAGGGGCGCAGTGGCTTGCGAGGAAATGCATGCAGCTTGGTATTCCAACGCAACACCAGCCCCTTGACGTTGGAGTGAGGGTTGAGGTACCTGCCGAGATAATGAAGGAAGTTACCGATGTGTTCTGGGACCCGAAGTTCTACATACAAACTGGCCAGTATGATGATTTTGTCAGAACATTCTGCACATGCCCCTACGGCTTTGTGATATCCGAGAGCTACAACAGCTTCATCTGCACCAATGGCCACTCGATGATATCAGTCAAATCGGAAAATACCAACTTCGCCCTGCTTGTCAGAGTCGCTCTCACACACCCTGTTGAGAACACAACGGAATACGGAGAATCAATAGCGAGGATAGCCTCAACGATAGGCGGCGGCAAGCCCATACTCCAGAGGTTTGGGGACCTGAAGGCGGGCAGGAGGTCGACCTGGGAGAGGATAAGGAGGAGTTATGTCAAGCCCACATTCACATACGTCACCCCGGGGGATGTGAGCATGGTGCTTCCGGGGAGGATAATGGCGGACATAAGGGAGGCACTGGAGACGCTCAACAAAGTCATTCCGGGCGTTGCTGAGGATTCAACATTGCTCTATGCTCCTGAGATAAAGTTCCACGCGCTGAGGGTGAACGTGAGCAAGCAGATGGAAACGAATGTGAAAAACCTCTTTGCAGTTGGCGATGGTGCTGGGGTCTCGAGGGGTATAGTGGGAGCTGCGCTGAGCGGGGTTGTGGCTGCGAGAGAAATAATTAAGAGGTGTAGGAATGGATGAGATAGCTTTCTCTGCAAAGTATAAGGAATGGATTTCAATCAAGAAGATGGATATAGATGAAAAAACAACTCCACCAGAAGTTGTGCACATGCTCTCGAATGTAAGAGAGTCTATCTCAAGGAAGGCTTTTGAATTGAGCGGGATAGATAAAGGTAAAATAGATGCCTATGTGCTTGGGTTGATTAAGGGGAAAAGGAAGGGCTATCCAACGCTCTCTGAGATATTTGGAGGCATGAAGCAGAATGAAGTCAGGGGGGTGCTGCTGTCAGCATCAAGCGAGCAGCTGCTTCCTATTGCGGAAACATATCTTATGAGAAAGCTGCTCACTAGCCTGGGTTATAATGCTGATATAAGCGGTGAGATGATGTCAAAGATATACCCAGAACTGAAGCTGCCAAAGCCAAAGGGCAGGTTTGGGAAGAAAAAAGAATGAGCTGAATGAAGAGAAGGTATTTATCTTTTGTATGACTAAAATAATGTCTCCGAGGGGGGATGTGCTAGTCTGGTATGCTTCGGGGTTTGGGACCCCGCGACCCGAGTTCAAATCTCGGTCCCCCCACTGGGATTTGTAACTAAAAGTAGGGCACATCATTGTTTACGCGGGACAACCCTAACGATAGCTTACCTTCTTAAATATTTAATCTTCTAAATATCTTGCTGAACAGTATGATTCCTGACAAGGAGCTTGAGAGAATAAGAAGCGATTTCCCGATCCTGAGTAGAGGAATCAATGGTAAGCCTCTGATCTACTTTGATAACGCATGCATGAGCCTCAGGCCCAAGCAGGTAATGCAAGTGATGAACCAGTATTACGAGGAATATCCTGCATGCGCCGGGAGGAGCATACACAAGCTCGGCAAGGCAGTGACTGACAGAGTTGCTGAAGCAAGGAAAACAATGGCAAAGTTCCTGGGTGCAAAGAGGGTGGAGGAGATAGTTTTCACAAGGAATACAACCGAAGCCATAAATCTCATTTCGCACTCGCTTGACTTCAAGAGAGGAGATGCAGTGGTAACCAGCGATAGGGAGCACAACTCCAATCTACTTCCCTGGCAGTTCCTCTCTAAGAAAGCAGGAGTGGAGCACAGGGTGGTTTACTCCAATGACAATATGGAGTTTGACCTGGAAAGATTTGAGGAGGCTGTTGGCAAAGGAGTCAAACTTGTTTCACTTGTTCACACCTCCAACCTTGATGGATACACTCTCCCCGCAAGAGAGATAATCAAGATATCCCACGAGCATGGCTCTCTTGTTATGCTTGACGGAGCGCAGTCAGCCTCTCACAAGCAGGTAGATGTCAGAAAGCTGGATGTTGATTTTTTTGCTCTCTCCGGGCACAAGATGCTTGGACCCTCGGGAATGGGAGTACTTTACGGCAGGTATGAGCTACTTGAGAAGCTGGAGCCTTTCATGCTTGGCGGGGATACTGTGCAGAGCTCCACATACGATTCCCATGTTCTGCTGAAGCCACCTGAGAAGTTCGAGGCAGGCTTACAGAACTATGCAGGCAGCATGGGGCTTGCAGAGGCAGCACGATATATTGAGAAGGTTGGAAGGGAGAAAATTGAGAAGCATGAAAATGAGTTAAATAAATTTATCAGCGAAAGGCTTCTGCAAATCAAAGGCACTAGCATAATAGGCCCTAAACAGGTTGAACTCAGAGGTGGTGTAGTATCCTTCAACATTGAAGGGCTGAACCACCACGATGTGGCTATAATGCTTGATGAGAGCAATATAATGGTGCGCTCTGGGCAGCACTGCGTCCACTCATGGTTCAACGCGCATAATATTCCAGGATGCGTGAGGGCATCTTTATATATTTATAATACGAAGGAGGAAGCTGAGAAATTTCTGAGTAAGGTTGCGGAAATTGCAAAATTGGGGTAAGTCAATGATTCTATGCCTTGTTGCAATGGTAATATTCGGTGTGCTGGGGATATTCTCGGCAAAATACCGCGAGCTTGCAAAGGAGGCATTCGGCTGTGTCTTCAAAACGATTCAGCTCAAGCCATGCGACACCAAGCTTGACCAGAGGATAAAATCGAAGCTTATTGCAAAACTAATGAAGTATTCGCCTTGGCTTGCAAAGCTTACGTATAAAAATTTCTACATTCTCTCCTGGATCTTCACTTTGCTCTTCTTTGGCAGCATGGCTTACACCGCATATTCGTTATATAACTTGGCAGTTTATGGGAGCTGCAGCCCTGGCAGCTTCTGCGTATTCAACCCAAATGCGAATATTACGGAAGATAATAATGTCTGCAACATAACTGGTAAGTTCATTGAATTCTACGGTGCAGAATGCCCTCACTGCAATAAGATGATCCCCGTAGTCGCACAGGTTGAGAATGAAACGGGTGTGCATTTCGATAAACTTGAGATATGGCACAACGACACCAACAAGAATATCTACTTAATATATTCGGAGTACATAAACAGAGACTGCGGTTCTCTTGGCATACCTACGTTTGTAGCGTTGAAGACGAACAATTCGATGTGCGGAGAAAAGACAGTGGATGAGCTGAAAACGTTCATAATTCAGAACGGCTAGGTTTCCAGACTCTTCGACATGACGTAGAAACTCTCTGCTCCTTTCTCAACTTCCCTTGTTATAACGAAGCCATTTCTCTGGTATAGTTTTATTGCGGGAGGGTTACTCTGTTTGACCTGCAGATATGCCGCACTCTTGCCTTCCCTGACTGCAACCTCGCATATTTTGGCGAGGAGGGCGCTTCCGATTCCCATCTGCCTGAATTCTGGGTCAACTGCAAGTCCCATCAGTTTCACTTTTCTTTCCATCAGCTTGAAGTCAGCAAATCCCGCAACAACGCCGTCAACTACGACAACAAAGTAATCAAAGCCCTTGGAGAGCCTTTTTAGTATTTTAGATGGAGTTACTCGGACATGCGGGAAGTGGTAATTTGTTATCTCGGAAACTCGCTCGAAATCCCTCTCCTCAATTCTTCGGATTAAAGGCTGCGAAAACGCGCTCATGGAATACCCTTTGCAATAATCTTTTAAGAGTTCACTTTAAAATAACTTTACAGCTAATGCGCGAGGGGGTAGTATGCGAATAAAAGAATTGTTCCAAGGAATTGCAATGGGGTTAATGGATGGACTGATTACTATACTGGGTATTATTATTGGAGTTGGGATAGCAACAGATGACGCGAAAGTAGTTATAATCTCTGGATTGATAGGTGGGATTTCAAACAGCTTCGGCACATCAATCGGTTTCTATACCTCAGAAAATGCAGAGAGGGGTCAGCAGATAGAGTTTTACAAGAGGAACAAGGGCGCTCGAAAAAACCAGCAGTACATTCACTCGCATTCGGAAATACTTGGCAGCACAGTTCTAAGCTTTATGGCAGGGGCTTTCGCCCTAATCCTACCGCTTCTTCCATTCTTCTTACTGCAGGATATAACAGCTAGCATGACCAGCTCACTTATAATCTCTGCCATGCTACTCTTTGCACTCGGGTATTACATTGGAAAGATTAACGAGACTGACAGGTTAAGAAGTGGATTGAAGTATGCTAGTCTAGGGATCATAAGCTCCTTTATTGCTTTTATTTTAGGAGAAATTCTGAGGACTTTTATACTTGGAAAATGAGGAATTCTTTAGGAATAAGACAAATAACAGCAAGCAATTATCTAAGTATTTACCGTAAGCTTTTAATAGGAGTGCACAAAAAAATATTGCATGGAAAATATGGCACCAAAAAAAATGTTCTTGACTAAAGGTGTAGGGAAAGATAGGGATCCTTTATCTTCTTTTGAGCGCGCCTTGAAAGACGCTGGAATTGAGAAATGCAATCTAGTGAACGTTTCAAGCATTCTTCCTCCCAACTGCGAGGTAATGCCACGTGAGAGGGGAATTGAGCTACTTAAGCCGGGACAGATAACCTTCGTGGTGATGAGCAGGAATTCATCGAACGAGCCAAACAGGCTCATAGCATCTTCCATTGGAGTTGCTATACCTGCCGACAGGTCCATGTACGGCTACCTCAGCGAGTACCACTCCTTTGGGGAGACTGACGAGAAAGCCGGTGAGAAGGCGGAGGATCTGGCTGCGAGCATGCTTGCATCCACTCTTGGCATAGACTTCGATGTGAAGCAGAGCTGGGATGAGAAGGAGCAGCTCTTCAAGCTCAGCGGAAAAATAGTCAAAACAAGGAATATCGCACAGTCAGCAATTGTTGACAAGGACGGAATGTGGATGACAGTTCTTTCCACTGCGGTTCTGCTTCTTGAGTAGTTTAAAACCGATGAGAGACAACTCGGGGTGCATAAGCGCTGTGAAATGCCCTTGATACTAGTCCAGGAAATCCTGCGGTGTTGGAGGCTCTTTCTTGTCTCCTTTCCTCTCCCTTATCTGCCCCACTATCTTGTCCTGCAAATCTTTGGGCAGCCTCTCAAACCCTGCGTGTTCATAGTACCAGAGTGCCCTGCCCTGAGTTGCTCCTCTTATATCATCCGAGAACCCGAACATGTCCGCAACAGGCACCTTTGCAGTTAGCGTCACAATTTCCTCTTCCTGCTGTATATCCAGGATCTGACCTCTCCTTGCCTGCACCTGAGCTATTATCGGACCCATGTATTCCTGAGGAGCCTGAACAAGCAGCTTCTGCTTTGGCTCGAGAAGAACAGTTCCTGCTATAAGCATAGCAGCGTATATGGGTCTCTTTATTGCAGGTATTATCTGGGCAGGACCCCTGTGAACAGGATCCTCATGAATTGTAGCATCTGTTATTTTCACCTTGACCCCCATCACTTTCTCCTTTGCCAGTGGTCCAAGGTTCACCGCTTCCTCAAAACCCTGCATGAGGAGCTCCATCACTTCATTCATATACTGAATTCCCCTTGTCATATCGATGAGGACGCACTTGTTGGAAACATCCTTGACATTCTTCGCCTCTTCCCTGTTCATTCCGCCCTCTATGAAGACGTCAACCAGTTTCTTTCCTTTGGGCTTTCCATCGGGAATCTCACCCTCAACCATCTTCTTGTAGACTCCTTCCTCGAGGGGCTCAACAATAACCTTGAATTTGCTGTGCTTGTTCGGTGACTTACCCTCAACAGGCCCTGCAGAACCGATGATGTTTTCCCTGTAGACCACGATTGGTTTTGAGGTCTCTATCTCAATCTTCGCATCCTTCAGCAGCTTGTATTCTATAATCTCCAAGTGAAGCTCGCCCATCCCAGATATGAGGTGCTCGCCGGTCTCCTGATTTATCTCAATCTTTATGGTGGGATCCTCCTTCGCGAGCCTTCTGAGCGCCTCGACAAGTTTTACCAGGTCCTTGGTGTTCTTGGCTTCTATTGATTTTGTGACAACTGGCTCAGAGGAGTGCTTTATCTGCTCGAATGGCTCTATCTTCTCCTCGCTCACAGTCTCTCCAACATAGAGATTGCGGAGCCCAACGACTGCAGCTATGTTTCCAGCCGGGACCTCGTCCACCATAACCCTGTCCGGCCCCATGTATACTCCAACCTGCTGGATTTTCTCAACTGAGAGAGTCGATGCAATATTCACCTCAACCCCTTTCTTTGCAGTCCCTGAGAAAACTCTTCCGACTCCTACCTC
The DNA here is from genome assembly GCA_026396385.1 of Microcaldota archaeon. GTDB lineage: Archaea > Micrarchaeota > Micrarchaeia > Burarchaeales > Fermentimicrarchaeaceae > Fermentimicrarchaeum. The sequence continues at coordinate 39,283 of JAPLWV010000012.1, forward strand.
GCCGGCATGCTCATCCATCACAACTCCGAATATTATCATGCACAGCTTGCCTTTGGGGTCGCAATTGATCATGTCCTTCCCAGAAGTGCTGTTCAAATCGCCTTTCCAGAGAGTTTGAATTCTGTACTTCTGCGCAACTGCGGGATTGGGAAGGTGAGTGATTGCCATCTCAAGCAATACTTCCTCAAGAGGTGCTTTTTCAACAAGCGATTTATGGTCCTCAACGCTGCAGTATTTGTATATATCCTTGAAAGTCAGCTTCGTCTTCTGCATGCAGGGGAAGCTCAGTCCCCACTTGTTGTAAGCAGAACCGAATGCCACATTGCCCTTCTCAACCTTTATGAGCCACTCCTCCTTGAATTCCTTGGAGCCATATCGGGTTATCAAATCATTTACAGACTTTATTATCTTGACAAGCCTCTCCTGCATGTCTTCAGGCCCCAATTTCAACTCATTTATCAGTCTGTCAATCTTGTTTATGAAGAGAACCGGTTTTGCTTTCTCCTTCATGGCCTGCCTCAAGACAGTTTCAGTCTGCGGCATAACCCCTTCCACTGAATCTATGACAAGTATAACACCGTCAATTGCCCTCATGGCTCTTGTGACATGCCCTCCGAAGTCTATGTGGCCTGGCGTGTCTATGAGGTTTACGAGGTAATCCTTTCCCCCATAGTGGAACCCCAGCGATATGTCTGATGCCTTTATTGTCATGCTCCTCTGCTGCTCTATCTCCTCCGAGTCCATCACTTTGAGCTCTCCTGCCAAATCCTTCGATATGAGTCCTGCACCTGCCACAAGCGAGTCAGTCAGTGTGGTTTTGCCATGGTCCACATGGGCGATTATTGCTACATTCCTTATATACTCTGGTCGGTACATGAGTTTCTGAATTTCTTCTACGACAAACTCCTTTCTGACCATAGAATCACCAAAGGAGATTACCTGGCGCTCCTAGCCATTCTCTCAGTCTCATCCCTCTTCTTTATTGCATAGCTGTTCTGGTCGTTCTTTGCAGCAAGGGTAATTTCATCCGAAAGCGCCTGCGCGAGGGTCTTCTTCTTATCAAAAGCACCCATGATTGCAGCCAGGCTGAGGTTCCTCAGCGCCATGTCTAGCCTCCTGCTGGCTGAAACATCAACCGCAACCTGATAGGAGACACCTCCATACTGCACCCTTGTAGTATCCTCCCTTGGGGCAGTGTTCTGGATGGCATCAACAAGAACCTGCACGGGGTTGAATTTGGTCGCCTTTGCTATTGAGTCGAAAGCCTCCTCCACAATTTTCATTGCCTTGAACTTCTTGCCCTGCAGCCTTCCGTGGGTCCTTATAACTTTGCCTGATGTTTTCTCACCAGTGCCTCCCCTCATGAGCTTGTTCACCAGCCTCTCCACAACATTCACCTTCATCTTCCCGAACTGCTTGTCCCCGTGCCTGCCGTGGGAGTGCGGTATTGAAACTGGAGTCAGATCAAGATACTTGCTGAGGCTTGGGTCAATGACCTTAACCTCTGATGTATCATATTTTCCGAAAATCTTTTCCATTGAAACTACCTCTTTGGCTTCTCCCTCTTTCCAACTCTCACGTCTTCAAGCGGTACGCCGTTTACGGCAACTACTTTATGCCTCACTCCAGGTATGGAACCCATCTGCCCCCTCTGGGAGCCTCCAAGTCCCTCCACTGTTACCTCATCGTGCTCATCTATGAAGCTTATTGCACCGTCTTTTGGAGCGAAAGCAGTGATTACCTTGCCGCTCCTTATGAGCTGAACTTTCACGCATTTTATAAGACCGGAGTGAGGCTGCTTCTGCTCAAGAGCCTTCTTTTCCAAAACAATTCCCTTGGCCTGGGGAGAACCTTCAAGTGGGTCGAACTTATCCTTAAGCCTAAGCTTTTTCCTCTTCCAGGATTTTTTCAACCATCTCATCTTCTTTCTTCTCCTCTGCATATCCCTTCCTGCAAATTCTCCTAGTCCCATACAAGCACCTTAGATCAATTTTAAATCCATGTTGAAGTATCTCTGCATCAGCATCCTTGCCAGCTTGACTCTCTCACCATTCCTCCCAATTGCGGCACCCCTGTCACGGGGGTCAACGGTCACATAGGCAACCTTGCCGCCATCTGCTTCCTCAATTTTGAGGTTTTTTATTTCGATGCTGGAGAATATATTCCTTACGAATCTCTCCGGGTCATCCGCATGCTCAACAACGTCAACCTTTCTCTTGAAAGCATCCTTGACGCGCATTATTGCGCTTCCGCCCTTCCCAATTGCCCTTCCGAGCTCACCTTCGCTCACGACGAAAACTGCACTGTCTTTGCTTATCACGCAGTCCCTCACCGATGCGCCAGTAAGTTGCTGGAAGAGCGAGATGCATTTTATGTCGTCATTGTTCAACTTTACCAAGCAATCACTTCACGAGCTCTAGTACGTTTGAGTTTCCGGGGTCATGTATGCTCAATGCAGAAATCGGGAATGGCTTTCCGCATAAGGAGCCTAACTCCAGAGAAGTCTCGCTGGACATATAGACAGCCGTTTTGGACAACTTAGAATAATATGTAATATCTTCTTTAAATTTCTTTGGGCAATTGCTTGAGATAATTATCAGTCTTGCCTCTCCGCTTGAAGCGAGGCGCAGGGCGCTCTTCACTCCGAAATCCACTTTTCCTGTATCCACGGCCATTCTTATTGCTTTATCTATACCCGCCATCTGATCACTTCTTTCCAAGTTTCATCATGAGTTTTACGGTACCGGTTCCCACTGGAACCTCCTGCCCCACTATGACATTCTCAGTGACTCCTAGGAGCTTGTCCTCGTCCGCCTTCACTGCTGCAGTTATGAGATGCTTTATCGTCTCCTCAAACGCAGCTCTTGCGAGTATGCTTACTTTCTCACCGCTGAGCCCGTGCCTCCCAACAGGCTTTAGACTGCCGTCCATGGTCATGGCATCGGCAAGCAGCATTATGTGCCTGACATCAACGTCAAGCTTCTGCATCGCGAGCACCTGGTTGGCCTCTCGGATTATGGCATTTCTCGCAGCTTCTATGCCGAGCACCTTCTCAATTTCCTTTATGTTGTTTGTATATGTGCGCCCCGAGTCAACTCCATCCCACTTGAGAACTTCCTCGAAGTTTGAGCCTCCTGTCCTGAGGAAGTATTCCCCGTCTCCCTTGAGTACAACAACCCTTGATATGCCGTTTATTCCCTTGACGTGAAGCGACTTGAGCTTGTTAGTTGCCCTTCTCACCGAGCGCAGAAGGGTTGTTTTCGGCTTGAGGATTATTAAATTTCCCTCCTCTCTTATTGAACCGCTCGCCACCTTCTTTATCTTCTTTGTTATCTCCCCAATAGTAACCCCCTGCTCCTTCATAGATTGCTGAGAAGGTATTATCTCTATTTCTTTTTTAGCGAAGTTCTCCCTTATCTCAGCTATTTTGCTGAGGTTGATCTCCTCTATCTCCTCTGCCATCCTCCTTGCGCTCTCCTCATCCTTCGAGTACTGCTTTGTCAGGTAGATATCCATTGTGGGTTTCTTGGGACTTCTTCTCATATCAACTATTTCTATGAGCCTCGGGAGACCTGTAGGGACCTGCTCGGCAACTCCCGCATAGTGGAAGGTCCTCATTGTCATCTGGGTGCCTGGCTCCCCGATGGATTGCGCAGCAAGAACACCGACTGCCTCGCCAGGATCTATAGATCTCTTTCCAGCCATATCACTCCCTCTCAGGCCCTGTCATGGCCTCTCCACCTTTCGTAATCTTCTTGGGGTCGTTTCCATCCCCACCGTATATAAACTCCACTATCCTGCCTCCAGAATCCCTCACTGTTCCGTCTGAGTGGACTATCAAATCCTGCAGAGCATTGATGAGCCTCCTCTGCATGTAACCCGAACGTGCTGTTCTTATTGCAGTGTTGACAAGCGATTCCCTTCCTCCCATGGAATGGAAGAAGAACTCCTTGGGATTGAGCCCTTTCTTGAATGAAGATGCGACAAATCCCTTCGCATCAGCCCCCAGGTCCCCTCTTTTGAAGTGGATGAGCACCCTCCCCCTGTATCCTCTGCTCATTCTCTTTCCCCTCACTGCCTGCTGTCCTAGCATAGCGGACATCTGTATGGCGTTGAGTATGCTTCCTCTTGAGCCTATCCTCGCCATGAGGATGGATGTGTTCTCTGCACCGAGAGATGTCTGCACTATACTCTCGCAGTTGTTTCTTGTTTTGGAGAGGGCCATCATTATTCTCTCCTCAAGGGTTTCTCTCAGGGTCCTGCCCGGCAGTCTTGGGAGAGTCTTGTTCTTGAACTGCACGACAAGAGAATCAACCTCTCTCTTCGCATTTTCGATTATCTCGTCAACCTGCCGGATTCCTTCCTCGGGGATTGTGTAGCTTGTCAGGTCAACTGAGAAGCCCTGCTTGGATATCACGTAGAGAGCCATGCGCGTTGCATGGTCTATGAACTCACGCGCAACATCGGAGTCATAGTCCCTCACTATCTTTTCTATCAGCTCGCTCTCAAACCCTTTGCTCTCAATTGCACCTGAAACGATTTTTCCGTTCTTTATTACGACATAACCGTCATCCTTGCACTCCTCCTTCTTGCATACTGGCTCCAAGCAGAGCTTGGAAACATAGGAAAGGTTGAAGTCCTTGGGAAGCAGCTGGGAGAACAGAAGCCTTCCTGAGTATTTGTCTCCCCTGTCAGGCTTTGGCAGCTGGTATATGCCGGCTATGCTGAGCAACTTGCACGCTTCCGCCTTGTCGAACTCGGCACTCTTTCTAGTTAGGAAATAAGCACCGGAAACATGATCCTCCTGGCCCTTTATCAGCGCCCTTCCATGCCTTGGGGAGATAATCTGGTCCTGCACCCTCATGAGAACTTCCGCCTCAACTCTTGCCTCCTCATTCTGCGGAACATGAAGGTTCATCTCATCCCCATCGAAATCAGCGTTATACGGCGGGCATACCGCAAGGTTGAGTCTGAAGGACTTGCCTGGCAGGACTTTCACATTGTGGCACATTATGGACATCCTGTGCAGAGAAGGCTGCCTGTTGAAAAGCACTGTATCGCCATTCTGCAGCTGTCTCTCGACTATGCAGCCAACCTCAAGTGTGGTTGCCAGCTCCTCCCTGCTCTTGTCAGTAGCCTTTTTCCTCTTACCATCTGGCCTTATGACATAATTCACAAGCGGATACTCGTTCCTCAGTACCATCTTCTTGCATTCCTCAAGGTTCCAGTCTGTAACTTTCACTGGAACAGTAAGCTCCTGGGCTATCTGGAGCGGAACTCCAACGTCGTTTATACTTATGTTCGGGTCTGGTGATATGACAGTTCTCGCTGAGAAGTTCACCCTCTTGCCGCTTAGGTTATACCTGAACCTTCCCTCCTTGCCCTTCAATCTCTGAGAGAGAGTTTTGAGTGGTCTTCCACTCCTGTGCCTCGCAGGAGGAATTCCGGCAGTTTCATTGTTGAAGTATGTTGTGACATGATACTGGAGCAGTTCCCACAGATCCTCTATAATCAGTTGGGGTGCTCCTGCATTTATGTTCGCCTCAAGCCTCTGGTTAATCCTCATTATGTCAACAAGCTTATGCGTCAGGTCATCCTCGCTCCTCTCACCAGTTTCCAGAGTTATTGACGGTCTTACAGTGACCGGAGGAACGAGCAGCACAGTCAGCACTGTCCACTCGGGTCTTGAATATTCGGGGTTGACTCCAAGAAGCTTCAAATCATCATTGGGTATTGCTGCAAGCGCCTCCCTCACCTCAGTTGTGAGGAGCATCCTGTCTCCGAGGTTGAATGTTGTTGGTTTTTCCAGCTTAATGTCCTGCTGCTTCGCTTCGCAGTATGGGCATTTTGAGAGCTTCTTTATGCTCGCAAGCATCTGCTCCGCAACATCCTCTTCGTTCAGCGCTATTTTGAAATCGTCAATCTGCTTTTTTGCCACAAGCACTCTGTGGCACGACTGGCATGTGGCTTTGAGCAGTATGAGTATAACCTTGGCAAATTCTGGGTGGATGACCGGTCTCACAAGTTCGATATGGCCGAAGTGCCCAGAGCAGCTCCTTATCTTTCCACCGCATGTCTTGCAGCGCAAGCCCGGGTCTATGACGCCAAGCCTCTGGTCCACAAGTCCTCCGTCTATTGGATAGCCATCCTCGTTGTAGGTATCCGGCACTGTTATTTTCGCAGCAGAGATTTTTCTCACCATATCTGGCGAGAACAGGGAGAACTTTATTTTTTCCACGGCTTTTTCAACAACCATCCTATCACGCCTTGTCTTTCAGAATAATTCTTGGGAACACCCCAATTGCCTTTATCTCGTCCAACAGAAGCTTGAATGCATAGCTTATCTCGATTGCATAGAGTTCATTTGATTCCGAGCACAGGGGGCAGTAGCTCTTGTTCCTTATGTAATCTGTGACTGCAACAGAGCCGCATTTGGCGCATACGAGCTCGGTGGTCTTGTCAGACTCCTCTAGCATCCTCTCCTTGAGAAGCATGCTTGCTCCATGGCCTATGAGGCAGTCTCTTTCCATCTCGCCAAACCTTAGACCGCCCTCCCTTGCCCTTCCCTCAGTCGGCTGGTGGGTGAGAAGCTGGACAGGTCCTCTGCTCCTCACATGCATCTTGTTTGAAACCAGATGATGCAGCTTCTGGTAGTAAACAACTCCGATGAATATCTCCGCGTTTATCGCCTCTCCGCTTATTCCATCATAAAGCCTCTCCTCTCCGTTCTTCTTGAAGCCGTAGTTCTCAAGTATTTTTGAGAAGCTTTCCTCCTTGTCTCCGTTGAATGCCGTCGCATCCATTGTTTTTCCATTCATGCAGGCAGCCTTTCCTCCTAGCATCTCTAGTATGTGGCCTGCAGTCATCCTTGATGGAATTGCGTGTGGGTTTATTATTAAATCGGGAACTACTCCCTGCTCGCTGAATGGCATATCTTCTTGGTTTGCCAGCAGGCCTATAACCCCCTTCTGCCCATGCCTTGAAGCGAACTTGTCTCCGGGCTCAGGCACTTTCACGCTTCTTACCTTAACCTTGACGAGCTTATTTCCTGATGGACTTTCGGTAAGCAGGATCGAATCAACAAAACCCTCCTCGCCCTCTTTCACAACCGCGGAGTTCTCCCTCTTCTTCTCCTCGGCAATGCCAAATCCGCTGACCTCCTCCAAGAATCTTGGTGGTGAAGTTTTTCCGACGAGCACGTCCCTTGCTTTCACTTCTGCCTCTGGGAATATTATGCCATCCTCTCCAAGCTTGGAGTACATGGCTTCCTCCCTGTAGCCTGCAACCGTAGGCTGGGGAATCTCGAACTTGTCCTTCTGACCTCCGGGGTATCTCCTCTCCTCCGTCTCATAAGTCTTGTAGAAGGCAGACCTCGCCAGAGCCCTGTCGACTGAATTCCTGTTCATCACAACCCCGTCTCCCATATTGTATCCGTAGTAAGTGGCAACTGCAACTACGAAGTTCTGGCCGGCTGGTCTTTTTGAGAATTTAAGGGTTCTGTAAGGCCTTGACTGAACAAGCGGTGCCTGTGGGTAGTACATGATGTGCGCCCTTGAATCCATCCTCAGGTTGAAATTGCTCGCATAGAGACCAAGGGACTGCTTGCTCATTGCACAAGCCATTGTAATCCTTGGTGATGAATTGTATTCCGGGAAGGGCAACTGGGCAACGGTAACTCCAACTATCGAAACAGGGTCTATCTCAAGGTGGGTGTGCTCCTCGGTGAGCTCCTCCTCTCTTGTAGCAACATAGGCATTCTCCTCTTCCTCTGCATCCAGGTATTCTATAATGCCGTTGCTCACAAAGTATTCCCAGGTGACCTCCTTCTTCCCCAGCTTTTCAACTATTTCCGACGTGAGCTTGCTCTTTCCATTCTCAACAATAATATAGGGCCTTCTTGCCCTTCCGCTGTCCGTGTTTATGTAGAGTGATTTTTCCCTCGGGAAGTGGGCGAAGTTGACCTGCTTGTTTATTATGCCAGTCCTCCTCTTCTCCCGGAGCGAGTCCACTAGTTTGCCACCATTCTCATGAAATCCAAGAAGTCTACCATTCAGGTATACGGCAGTCTTATGCTTCGTTTTTTCCATATAATCACTCAATTTTGACATTCATCTTCTTCAGCAGACCCTCGATTGTGGCTTCGTTTTCACCTGTCGATATGTCGCAGAGTAGAGACATGTTCTTCACAAGTGCGCATGAGGGGCCTTCAGGTGATTCGTTAGGGCAGAGCTTGCCCCAGTGCGTCCCGTGAAGGTCTCTTGCCTTGAAGTGCGGGTGCCTCCTGCTGAGTGGTGAAATTATTCTCCTAAGATGTGAAACAGTTGAGAGATAGTTGGTTCTGTCAAGCAACTGCGAAACTCCCGTCTGCCCAGCGATCCAGTTGCCTGTCGCCATTGAGTACCTTATCCTCTCAGTAAGCGCATCGGGCCTCACAAGAGTCTGTATGACCAGCTTTCTGCCCCTTGCAGATGCTCTCTCAACCTGATAGGCGATATCTTTTATCAGGAACTGGAAGGCATACCTGAAGAGCTCCTCCATCAAATTTCCAGCGAGCTTTATCCTCTTGTTCGCATAATGGTCCTTGTCATCAGATGCTGTATTTCCGCATGCGACTTCTATTGCCTTCTCAGTCATCTTGCAGAGGTAGTATGCTTTCGCAATCCTCATGCTCGGCTCCACACTGATGTGCGGCAGGAGGTAGTTGTCAAGCAGTATCTCAGCCCTCTTGAGCTGGTACACCTTAGCCTGCCCGACAGCAGCTTTCTTTCCAATTGCCTCAAGTGCATTCTGGGTTCCTGTAGTCTGATCAACTTCCATATTGAGCAGCATGTCATTCTGCACTTCAAGTTCGTCGCTGAATGAGTTGAGTATCTCCTGATTCGGATGCAGACCAAGCGCTCTCAGCACAGTTATCAGGTTCAAATCCTTTGGCGCTGCTGGGAAGACCACTGAAAGCTCCCCATTGGTGCTCCTCTCCACAACGCACCTTGCCCTGAAGCCAAATCTTGTAGAGAAAACTTTTGAAGTAATGAGCGCTCCATCCTTCTCCTTTGAAACCATTATCCTGTTTGGAGCCAAATCTTCTATGCTGACGAGCACCCTCTCGCTTCCGTTTATTATGAAGTAACCGCCTGGGTCTTGCGGGTCCTCCCCTGCTTCAATCAACTCGTCCTCAGTCATGTTGTCCAGATGGCACAGCTTTGATTTAAGCATCACAGGAAGTTCCCCGATGAATACCTCCTG
>JAPLWV010000052.1 GCA_026396385.1 Microcaldota archaeon
CTTTCTTCTTCTTCCCAGTTATTTCAGAGTAGACTTCCGTGAGGGTGCGCTGGAATGTTTTCAACGCGCCGATAGTTACAAGGAAGCGTATGATATGGAATATGTCTACGTGTATCCTTCCGTTGATATTCGCCTTGTTTATCATCCCCCTTCGGGATAGGTTGAAGCTTGAGCCGTCCCTCCCAAGCGCGAGTTTTGTTCTGAGAACAGTGGCCCTCTCCTTCAGGTAGGGCAAGTCAAAATTACTGGAATTGTAGCCGAGCAGGATTTCAACATCCATCTTCTTGACAAGCTCGCAGAACTTCTCTATCATCTCCTTTTCGTTGGAGTATGCATGTACGAACTCCCGGTCTATCTTCTTTGTCGTGAGCACCCCGGATGATTCGCCTGCATAGCTTATCATGAGTGCAGGGTCCTTTGCCGGGCGGGGGGCTCCCTGTGGGTTGTAGGTCTCAATGTCAAATGCAAGCGTGTTGAGTTTCACTGCAGGGGCATCATAGATTTTTACTATCTTCTTGAGCTCCTTCCCCTCCCTCTCGAATTCCACCATGGCGAGGGGCACCAGTCCCTTGTCTATTATGTATCTCCTTGTGAACGGTATGTTGTACTCATATGTTGTCCCGAAGCTCTTTACCTCCTCTCTCACTACTGGAACCTCGCTGGGGTGGTGGCACACTATCTTGAGAAGCTCCTGCTCCTTGCCTGAGAGGGTTTTTTTGACTTTCTCAACTCTCTTTACTTTAACAAGCTTACCATTATCTTCAACAGAAATCTGCTCAACTGCTTTGCTGGCTCCTTCCAGATCATCACTGTGCAGGTAGAAGTAGGGTTCGAAAGATGAGTCGTGGATTCTGAAGAACTTCTTTCCCTTGAAGACAAGTATGAGCACTGGTTTTGAGCCTCTTGTCCTGTAGCTCACGTCAACAAATAGGGCTTTCATGTTAGTATTTTTAATCTAATCCTTAAAAAGGATAATCATGAATGGAAGGTTTAACGCAGCCGAGAAGGCTTTGGAATTTGTAAAGAGCGGCATGGTTGTGGGGCTGGGCAGTGGGAAGACTTCTGAGATTTTCATAAAGCTGCTTGGAAAGAAGGTGAAGGAGAATAAGATGAGGGTTGTGTGCGTGCCCACTTCTGTGAGGACAGAGAAAGTCGCAAAGAAGGCAGGCCTTGTTGTCAGGAAATTGAATGAAGTAAAGGAAGTTGACCTGGCAGTTGATGGAGCTGACCAGGTTGATATGAAGTTAAATTTGATTAAGGGGTATGGCGGCGCTCTGTTAAGGGAGAAGATCGTGGATTACGGAGCAAAAAGGTTTGTTGTGATTGTTGATGAGAGCAAGCTGAGGGGGGAGTTGAGCGGGTGGATACCTCTTGAGGTCTCTCCTTTTGCAGTGGAACAGGTGAGGAGGGAATTAAAAAAGTTGGGGATGGAGGAGAAAACTAGAATGAAGAAGGAGCGGAAGTTTATAACAGATAACTGGAATGTTATTATTGATGTTCGTTTTGTGAAGATAAACAACCCGAAGAGTGTGGATGTGTTTCTCAGAAGCATTCCAGGCGTTATAGAAACAGGAATATTTAGTGAGAAAGTTTCGATGGTAATTGTGGGTAGTAAAACAGGTGTCAAATTACTGAGTTAGACATATATAATAGCTGATCGAAGGTTATTGCATGAGAAAATTACCCGAAAGTTTGAGGCTTGAGCTCCGTAGACCTTTTGGAAAAGTACTGAGCAATGAAGAGCTGATCTCAGCGTTGAAGAATAGGAAGGGTATGCTCATAACAATCGGTGATGACTGCTCCTATTCTCTGATAAAGGCAGGCATAATGCCAGATATCGTGGTATATGACTTGAGGATAAAGAGGAGAGATGTTATCGGCAGTGTCAGAGATGCGCTTAGCAAATTTGATGATGGAGAGGTAATAGTGCACAACCAGGCTGGAGTCATAATGGATGAGTTAGTTGAAAGTGTCAAGTATGCAATTGAGAAGGGGATGGGTAAGATACTTGTCAAGGGTGAGGAGGATCTTGCTGCGCTTGTTGCCATGATGTACGCACCTGATGGTGCATTGATTGTGTACGGACAGCCCGACGAGGGAGCGGTCCTTGTCAAGATGGACGAGGAAGCAAGGGACAGGGCGGTAAGGGCTTTTGAGAGTATGGAAGAGTGAGCGGATGGATGAGCTGAGAATTATAAACTTCTTAGATGCATTCATCGCAAACGCGTTGTCAATAATCATACCCCTGCTTCTGGTTGCAAAAGGCGTTGATGTCGTGCAGATCGGGCTGGTCGTGTCCATGTCGCCGGTCGTATTTGTTGTTTCCAGAAGCATATTCGCAGCCATGTCCGACCAGGTGGGGGTGAGGAAGTTCTTTATATTGAACGGGGCTATGAACGTTGTTTCGGTCCTCATCTATCTGTTTGCGAGCAACCCATTTCTCTTCTCCATCGGAAAGATGTTTGAGGGGGTGAGGAACGGAGCGATGTGGTCTGTAAACAGGACTGCCGTTTTCATGAGGAGGAGCGGTAGGAAGGCTGTTGACGAGATGTCAAGGATACAGGGGATAAGAATGGGGGCTGCCGCCATGGGTATAATAGTTGCTGGGGTGCTGCTCAATAATTATCCCTTCGATGCTGCGCTTGTTTTCTTCGTTATTCTGGGGGTTATCCTTTTCTCCGTCTCCTTCCTGGTTGAGGGAGGGGGAAGGTCGAAGATGAGGATTAAGGAAATCTTCGAGCAGTTGGATTTCAGGAGGAAGAATGAGGTGTTAAAAAGGACTAGTTTGGTCATGATACCCCAGTCTGTTGCAACCGCAATTCCACTCTCACTAATCTTCCCGCTTTTCCTGAGGGATATAGGCTACGACTACTGGTTGATAGGGGTCGCAATTGCTCTCTACTACACAATAAGCGCTATCACAACATTTCTTTATATGAAAATGGGGTGGGGGAAGGGAGCAATGTGGGTGGGCGCCCTCGCTTTCCTTGCTGGGGGGATTCTGCTGCCCTTGTTGGGTGGCGCCTGGGCTTTGCCTCTGATGGCGGTCATGGGTATTGGGGATGGGATGGCAACGCCACTCTGGGAGGCGCTGGTCTTCAATTCTGCGGGGAGGAGTAGGGATATGTCAAGCGATATCGCACTGCTCCACACTCCGCCAAACTTATCAAATGCTGTATGTTTAATTGCTGCAGGTGTGATTGTGAAGTTGTGGGGTTACTGGGTGGTTTTCTTCTCGTGCGGAGCTCTCTTTGTTCTTTCCTTCTATTTATCATTTGGATTGCTCAGGGAATCGAGGTACTTCTGATAGAACTCATTAACTGTCCTCTCGTCTATCCTGTAGTTGAAATAGGCATGGGGCCTCAACGCGCCGCTGAATGTTTTCGGTATATGTATGAGCTCGTGGATCAGGACTTTGGTTTTTTGTTCTTCTGGCAGGTGGTCAAAGTTTTCCGATAGAACTTCAATCACATAATATGTTCTGATGTCCAGAGCTTTCTGCCATATTTGTGGGAGGTTCCATATCCTCGCGTAGGCATTCGCAGTTGATTTTTTGGAGCGCATGCAGATTATCCTCAATGAGTTTATGTAGTCTAAATTGAGGGTTTGAATTATCTTGTTTACCCTTTCCTGGATATCCGGAGCCAGCTCCACTTCCATGAGGATATTTTTGGTTTTAGGTATAATAATGTTAGGGACCCACCCCATACTTCCACTATTCCTCTTTCTATGCATTTTTGGCACTTATTTTAGGATATCTCCGTCTGAAGTACCGTCGCAAAAAATAGAGGAAGATAGGGGTATAAGATAGTGGAATTCAACGGCGAAAAGTGCGTTCAATAATAATAATAATAATAATAAAACAATAATAATAATATATATACCTATGTAACCATGGTTACATGATGTTATTATATATGTTTGATTTAAAAATAAAAGGAGCAAAGAATTACAACACACTAAAAAGGCGCTTCTATTATCACCTAGGAAAATCCAAAATAGGCAGCAAACCATGGAAGACAAAATCCGTCATTCAGGTCGACGATGATCTGGAGAAGGAGGCGGATGCATTCTTCCTAAGCTTCAAAGGATATGTGGAAGTCTACAAGGCACGAGTTGAAAGTATAGAAGAAGTTACAAAGCCAAAATAGTGGAAGTGCAGTCTCCCTCTCAATTACATACACACAACCCTACCCTAAATATTAATAAAACAAACAACCAATCACTAATTGTGTACGTAACAAGGAGCTATCTTAAAACACATCTTAGGAAGAGGCTCGTCACTTCGCACAAGGGGCAGAACGGCAGGGTCCTTGTTGCAGGAGGCAGCAGGCTTTACTTCGGCTCCCCACTCCTAGTTGCCGTGTCCGCCTTCAGGACAGGAGCGGATCTGGTCTACCTGCTCACTCCAGAATACATCTCAAAATTCATTGCACCGCATTACCCCGACCTGATAATATGGGGCTACGGAGGCGAATACCTCAATGAAACGGCACTGCCCCTCTTTGATGAGTTGCACTCCAAAACAGATGCCATGGTGATAGGCAATGGCCTCACAAAGCAGCCCGGCGTTCTGAAGACAGCTTCTGAATTGATTAGGAGATGGGACAAGCCGCTTGTCATAGATGCGGACTGCGTCCAACCGAATCTGAAAACAAACTCAAAACAACTGCTTTACACCCCCCATATGGCTGAATTCTCGCGCTTGACAGGAGCGCGCACACCCGAAAACCTAAAGGAGAGGATAATGCTCATTGAAAAGACGGCAAAGGAGCTCTCAGCAACCCTCCTGCTGAAAGGAAGGCCCGACATAATATCTGATGGAGACAGGTTGATGTTCAACAACATACACAACCCAGGCATGACTGTTGGCGGGACAGGAGACACGCTTGCCGGCATTGCATGCGCCCTGCTCTCCCAGAAATATTCTGCATTTGAAGCTGCGTGCATGGCTGCTTACATCAACGGCGTAGCCGGCAACCTTGCAAAGAAGAAGTATGGCTATTCCTTCATTGCATCAGACTTGATGAACGAGATACCGAACGTGCTGAAGCAATTTCAATAATCAAAAAAGATCCACAACGCCGCTTACATCCTTGAATACAAAATCAGGCTCCTCCTCCACCAACCATTCCAGTCGATGCATTCCGTTGCAAACACATCCAGTTGTCGCACCAGCAGCTTTCCCTGCCGTGATATCCTCAATCCTATCCCCGACATAAATACACTCCGCTCCCTTCTTCTTGATCTTACCGAGGGCGGTCAACAAACCCTTTGGTGATGGTTTGTTCTCATTAACATCCTCCCTTACAACCACAACCGAAAAGTATTTCCTGATACCGAACTTCTCCAAATCATCCCTTATCCTGCTTCCCTTTCCATCACTCACCAACCCCACACCTATCCCCAAAGAATTCAGTTTCTCAAGGGTCAGGGCGGTCTCCGGAAATAGCCTGATATCTCCCCTCATCTCGTTCCAATAACCCCACCAGATATCCTCCACCTTCTTCACATCCTCTTCCCTCACACCCATCTTCCCGTACATCTCGTGATGGTTCATTGAAAACTCCCTTCTGAAGAACTCCAGACCCAAATCCCCGTAACCCAGCTCGCCAAACGCCTCCTTGAAGCTCTCGTAGGTTATAGCAGTAGAGTCAAGCAGCGTTCCATCATAGTCAAAGAGCACGAAACTCAACATACTACATTTACTCACATATATCTTATCTGCTTTCTCATCACCACAACATATTTATTAATATTCAACAAAATGAATTCTGAGGTGGGATAATGGGTGAGACTCTGGGGCACGTCCTCTTTTTGCTTGTGGGTCTATTCATCGGTGCGTTGATAATCTTCCTGCTCTTCTGCGCCCTCAACAGGCCATGCGATTTTCTGACCAATCTTATCACCCCGCGGGGGACAACATGCGAGAGCGGAACATGCTCCGCGCATGCCCAGACTTGCGGCTATATAATGCCTCTTACCGGCTCGAATCTGACGAGTTCTTACCAGGCGTGCTGCAACGGACTTAGTTGCGTCGGTGGTTACTGCAGACAACCAAGCGAAGTATGCACGACTGGCGGCCAGCTCTGCGGTACCGGACCATCCCCCTCCTCCCATCCAATACCAGATTACTATGGAGAATGCTGTAGTGGATACCAATGTACAAACGGCTATTGCAGGGAACGTGAAGAGTGCAGCCAGGAAGGCCTCTCATGTGGCTACGGAACCACCGCAAATTCAAACCTCTCCTCATCCTACGTCGGCTGCTGCGGTAACCTTGTCTGCATAGACGGGGTCTGCGAGGAAAGCACTACCTGCAACAGCAACGGAGGCAGATGCGGCTACGGATCATCCACCAACTACGGAAATGTTTCGTACCAAGTTTACTATGGTGAGTGCTGTTCCGGCTACCAGTGCACGAACGGCTACTGCTCACCAGCGCAAACTTGTACCGGAACCGACCAGTTGTGCGGCAATGTAACGAAATACTCAAATGACGTACCAATAACAATCGACTACGGCAGCTGCTGTGCTGGGCTTTACTGTGTCAACAACAACTGCACCTCGCAGAAACCATGCGCTACTTCCGGGCAATGCAACTTCTCCTCAGACTGTTGTTCGGGCTATTACTGCAACCCCAACAAATACTGTGTTGTACAATGCTCCTCACTAAACGGATTCTGCAACTCAACTTCGGACTGCTGTTCCGATCTAACCTGCTCTGATGGAGTATGCAAGACTCCCTGCAAAACATCTGGCGTTTGCACAACAGATTCCAACTGCTGCTCCGGTTACTATTGCAGCCCCAATGGCTACTGCGTTGTAAGACCAACATGCGTGTATGAGTATGGCTCCTGCACAAACAGCAGCCAGTGCTGCCAGGGTTATGATTGTAGAGATAGTCAGTGCCGGCAGCCCTGCAAGACATCGGGTGCATGCTCAAGTAATGATGACTGCTGCAACGGCTATAACTGCTCGGATGGATACTGCACTGTTCCGCAGACCTGTCAAACGTCCGGAAGCTGCACAAACAATTCGGACTGCTGCCAGGGCTACAAATGCTCCAACTACTACTGCACAACCTGCTCAACAGGCTACTGTGCAAGCAGTTATGAATGCTGCCCAGGCTATTACTGCGGTCAGAACCAGCAGTGCACACCCTACTAGTTTTATTTTTTCCAACTGCCTAGTACGGCTAGATGATGCGCTTTGAGCAGTGCGATTACATTAACTGAGTGAGTGGGAAATCCCACATTCTTCACTTGGAAAGTTACCCCCCTTCACGAGGTTTATATACCCTTTTCTCTTAATCATATCACCGCCAACCCATAAGGCAAATGGTCGCAACACGAACCACCTATGCATGTCTGTATTGCGTGAAGCCGGCAGGTTAAGCATAGGGGCGGAATAGGGAGGGGCACTCCCGAATGAAAGCCTGACTGAGAACCCGATGGGTGTTCTTTGAAGCAGGAAGCCCATGAGGTAAAAAAGCTGATGATGGGCATGTCACTAAATATACTCGACCCAAATAGTTTTGGTGAACCTATGGCGAAGTACAAGGTTGAGGTGACCTACAAGCCCGGCGTGCTGGATGCGGAGGGAAAGGCAACCCTCAGTGCTTTGAAGACACTTGGCTTCAACGTCTCAGATGTCAAAAGCTCAAAGACATATGTGATAGACTGCTCCTGCGATGAGAAGAAGATTGACGAGATGTGCAGGAAGCTTCTCTCCAACCCCATAATACAGAACTACTCCATCCTAAAGCTGTGAGGTGTAGGATGCTCTACAAGAGATCTGACTTCCCATTCGAACTTTACTTCATAAAGATACGCGAGGCTGCGGATTCGGATTTGAAAAGGATAAGTTCGGAGAGATGCCTGTCCCTTTCTCTGGTTGAGATGAGGAGAGTAAGGGAGCACTACAGAAAGCTGGCAAGGGACGCAACAGATGTTGAATTGGAGATGATCGCCCAGATATGGTCAGAGCACTGCTGCCACAAGACTCTCACAGGAAATTTCAAGGATTCCAAAGGAAAAACAATTGCAACCAAGCTCCTGAAGAACACCATAATGAAGGCGACAAAGGAGCTGAACCTCCCCTGGTGCAAGCTTGTTTTCAAGGACAATGCAGGCATAGTGGACTTCGACGGCAAGCACGCCTTGGCATTCAAGGTTGAGACCCACAACCACCCCTCCGCACTTGAGCCATTTGGAGGCGCATCCACGGGTGTTGGCGGTGTCATAAGGGACATACTTGGAGTGTGGGCGGACCCCATTGCAAATACGGATGTGCTCTGTTTCGCACCGCTTGACTTCCCTGAAAAGAAAATTCCCAAGGGAATAAAATCACCCCCCTACCTATACAACGGAGTTGTTGCCGGCATAGGTGCCTACGGGAACAACATGGGCATCCCAACCGTCAACGGTTCCATTCATTTTGATGAGAGCTATCTTGGCAACCCCCTGGTTTACTGCGGCTGCCTCGGGCTGCTTCCCATGGGCAAATTCATAAAGAACACAAAGCCCAAGGAGTGCATCCTCCTCGCAGGGGGCAGGACAGGAAAGGATGGCATTCATGGCGTTACATTTGCATCAGCCGAGCTCACGGAGACCTCAGAGGAATCCTCCCGCTCCGCAGTCCAGATAGGAGATCCTATCGAGGAGGAGAAGCTGAAGAGGGCAATTCTCAGGGTGAGGGACGAGGGGCTCGCATCTGCAGTAACAGACCTGGGGGGAGGCGGGGTCTCCTGCGCAGTCAGCGAGATGGCTGAGCGCTCTGGATGCGGTGCGACGGTTGAGCTTGAGACAGTGCCGCTGAAATACCCAATAAATGCCCCTTGGGAGATATGGGTATCCGAATCGCAGGAAAGAATGCTACTTTCAGTTTCAGAGGCAAACCTTGAAAGAACTCTGGAAGTTTTTGAGGATGAGGATGTTGAGGCAACCGTCATCGGGCGTTTCAACGACTCAAGGCAGATAGTTGTTCTCTACAAGGACACTCCTGTTGCAAATCTCTCAACCAATTTCCTCTATGAGTCCCCATCCGCAACCACAGTAATAAGAAAGCCCCGGACAAAATTCAAAGAACCCAACTTCAAGCAACCGAAAAACCTCGGAGAAATTCTGCTTAAACTCCTCTCACTGCCAGGCACAGCCAGCAAGGAGAGCGTCATCCACACCTATGACCACGAGGTGAAGGGCCATACTGTCATAAAACCACTGCAGGGCGCTTTCGTGGACGGGCCTGGAGATGCAGCGGTGCTCAAGCCGCTCCCCGACTCATGGAAAGGCGTTGTGCTCTCCAACGGCTTCAACCCCCAATACGGAAAAATTGACTGCTATGCGATGGCTGCCTCTGCAATTGATGAGGCAATAAGGAACAACATAGCAGTTGGAGGAAGGAGAATAGCACTGCTTGACAACTTCTGCTGGGGCTCTCCCAACAGACCTGAGCTTGCCTACGGCTTGGTTGAAGCATGCAAGGCCTGCAGGGATATGTCACTTGCGTTCAAAACCCCCTTCATCTCAGGGAAGGACAGCCTGTACAACGAATCGGCTGGGAAACCCATCACGCCTTCCCTGCTCATATCTGCGGTTGGCATTATGCCTGATGTGAGAAAGGCAGTCACAATGGATGCCAAGAAGCCAGAAAGTTTAATCTACCTGATTGGTGAAACCCGCAGGGAGCTTGGAGGTTCCTCCTACTACTCGCTCTTCAAACAACTTGGTGTGTCAGTACCTCAAGTAAACCCGGAGAAAGCAAAGAAGGTTTTCAGCAAAGTGACCTCCGCCATTGACAAAGGTCTTCTGCTCTCCTGCCACGATCTGTCTGAAGGTGGCTTGGGAGTTGCTGCTGCCGAAATGGCTTTCTCTGGAGACATGGGGATGGAACTTGACCTCCAGCAGCTCAGCTCAAAAGAGAGGGGCGACTTCCTGCTCTTCTCAGAATCCAACTCGCGTTTCTTGGTTGAAGTTGCACCTTCAAAACAGAGAAGTTTCGAGAGACTCATGAAAGGAGCACCTTTCTGCAAGATAGGCAGGACCACAAAGCTGAAGGAATTTGTAATTGAAAAAGGAGGAAAGGTTCTCATAGCCGAACAGCTTGAGAAGCTCAGGAAAACCTGGCAGGAGCCCCTGAAGTGATTTGTATGAAGCGCATCTGCATCATGAGAGTTGCGGGAACCAACAGGGATTACGATACCCACGAAATCCTCTCCTACCTAGGGGCAGCCTCGGAAGTAGTCCATATGAATGAGTTCATAAGGGGAAGGAAGAGTCTGCTTGACTATGATGCGTTCATCTTCCCAGGAGGCTTCTCCTACGGTGACAGGATACGCTCAGGTGCCATCTGGGCCAAGCAGCTCATCTACAAACTATCCTCGGATTTCAGGAAAATAGCAGACGAAGGAAGGCCAATTCTAGGAATATGCAATGGAATGCAGGTGGTTGTCGAGGCAGGCCTCATACCTGGCTTGCGTGGGATAAGCGAATACCCCGAAGCCGCGATGGGAGTCAACGCCTCCTCGAAATTCGAGTGCAGGTGGGTCTATCTGAAGAATTTCTCAAGGGGCAACTGCCTATTCACAAAAAACATCCCCCGCGGTGCAGTCATGCGCGTGCCTGTTGCGCATGGAGAGGGCAGATTCCTTCTCCCCAAGGAGGAAGAGAATGAGCTGCTGAGGACTCTTGACAGGAACGACCAGGTAGTATTCCGCTACTGTGACGAGGATGGAGGAGTTGCAGAAGGAAACTACCCCATGAACCCGAATGGGGCTTTCTCAGATATAGCAGGAGTGTGCAACCCCGATGGCAATGTCCTTGCCTTCATGCCCCATGCGGAGGATGCCTGCTTCTCCCACCAGCACCCGGACTGGACTAGAAAGGGATTGAAGGGAGAGATGGCGGGGATACTGATCTTCAAGAGCCTGCTCTCCCACCTGAAGTAATCCCTTCAAAAGGCTTGCGGGGTAGGTTTAAAACCTTAGCCTGAGCAATAAAGACGAAGCTGGTTATCATGTCCAACGATGGCAAGATTATAGTATCAACCCACTGTGACGTTATCTGGAAGGCTGCGCGAGTGAAATTCTTCAGAAAGAAGGGAAGGAGGTACTTCTCAGGCAATCTAGATAACGTTGTGTGTGTCGGGGCAGTCCTCCGCTCCGTCATACCGCGAGTCAAGGACAAGAAAATAAAATTCTACTTCACCAACGGGGAGGAAATCGATATGGAGGGTGCAAAGAAAGTGATGCGCAGGGAAGGGCGCTCTCTCTACATTGCAATAGATGTCACCCAGGCTGCCAAGAAGTCTGATGTGAACGTCGAATGGCCCCAGAACGTCAATAAGAGGGAGTTGAGGAAGGTCCTCGGGCGCATCCCCAAGCTAAAGGTTGGTTTCAAGACAGGGCATCCGGACGAAACCAAGGTCTATGGCAAGAAATACCCCACATTTTCTTTGAATCTTCCCATAAAGGGCAACATTCACGGCAAATCACGCGTCTCATTCTGGAAGGTAAAGCGCTTCGGGCTTGCCATAGTTGAAATACTGCGAAGGATAAGGATGAACTACGATAAAATATGCGAATTTAAAGAACGAACCTGACAGCTATGAGCACTACCCCCAAAATAAGGCTCGCCAGGTTGTTTATCAAGCTCATCACAACAGCGTCGTTCAGCTTAATCCTCTTCTTGTTCATCAGGAATATCAAAGCAGCCTCGAATACAAATACAACAACCTCCCCAAAGAGCAGCGCCAGCAAAAAGGACGTCATGTCGGAGCCGACCACGGCCACGAAAATCCAGAGCACTGGCACTGAAAGTATATTCGCAAGTATGACGCTCAACAGCACCCACTTGCTTATCTTTTTCAGGTGCAGGTAGATGAAGGATGTCACCAACTCCACACCCAGCGTCATAGCCATCGCAACCAGCAGCGCTGCAAGATAAAAGGCTCCCTCAATCCATCCGGCGACAGGGCTTATGTCCGCGTATGCAATGCTGGCAAAGCATACCAAGATAAAAATAAAGGCTAATAGTTTTTTCGTCTTCCACACCGTAACTAATACAGATACCCCCAGGTATACAGCATATCGCTGTCCAGGTTCCATTTCTCGCCTATATCCGTCCTGTAGAACATGTTTGGAATCATCACATTCTTCACCCTTGAGTATGCCTGTTTTCTCGCATCATCCATGGTAACCCCGGAGCCGGTCACAATCAATGCATAGCCTGACTGCCCAGCCAGCCTCCAATCATCCTCAACAAATTTAACATCTCCAAGATGCACCCCATCCAAATTCGGTTTTTTGAACAATATAGTAGCATCCTCCGAATACTTCTTGAAGGCAGCCGGGTCTGTAAAGGGGAATGGCGGGACTGCCACAACCACGCAAACCTGAAAGCCTTTCTTTGTCTTAACTTCTTTTGCCTGCCCTGCAGCCAGCTCCTTAAGGAAGTTGCTCCACTCATTTGTAATCCCCTCTATCTGCAGGCTTATCGTGGGGTATCCAAATCTCGTCGTGAATTCGAGCGGGAATATGCCTCTTGAGTTGACGATACAATTAAGGTCGACGTATCCGACATATCCCGAGGCGGCAAGCACATCCTTAATCTTCAGCAATGTTTCGTTGAAAAGCTTGTTTGGGGGGCACCAGAAACTTGAAGTGCCCATCTCGCCGGTGTTCGGTCCCAGCCCGCCCGGGAACATCTTCTTGTGCTCGAAGTTTATGAATATCGGTTGCACGAACTCCATTCCATTGAAGAATGCGCCTATTGCAACTTCCACACCCTGAACGAACTTCTGGAGCTGGAGGCTCATCTTCTTCGACCAGCTCTTCTTATAGTGTTCTAAGACGTTTACTACATCATTCCCGTCCTCCTCCTGTCCTATGAACACAAGCTCCTTCTCGTTCTGTGCTATGCCACTAGGTTTTATAACGTACCTGTCCGGGTTCTTCTTTACAAACTCAATGGCATCATCAAATCCAATAAAATCCCAATGCGACAATGTGTTCACTCCTGCCTTGCTAAGCTCATCCTGCCCGAATTCCCTCTCATTCTCAAGGCTATCCGTATAATTTGACCCCCCGACAACCAGCTTCCCCTCCTTCCTCAAATCCTCTGCAATCTGCCCGAAGCCCACATCATCAAAAATTATTACGTCAGCCCAGTCCTTGAACTCCTTCCAGTCATCGCACTTGTCAACAAACCCATCGCACACATCCTTCTCAGACTTATCCCTGATGTAATACTTCACCTCGCTTCCTTCCTTCTTCACCTGCCAGGCCAAGTCGCCAATCAAGCCTTCATAGGAAACGAACAGGAATTTAAGTGGTTTCTTCTCCTCCTTTTTCTCTTCAGCAGCAGCCGCAGCACCATTTGAGTTTGGAGACATCAAACAAATTTGGTATTCAGTTAGTTATAAACTTTTCTGATTGGATTATCTGTTCTGAAATTCAAATTCAGAACAAGTCTACTCAAATCCCTTCTTCTTACCCCATCCTGCAGTGTCCTGGGTCCACTCCAGAACCATTCCTTCCTGCTCCTTGCTTATTATCTTCTTGGCAGTTGCCCTCTTCACCAAAGTGGTTATATCTGTAAGAGGTATGAGCTCCACGCCCTCCTCCCTGAACCCTTCCACAGACTTGGGCATCTGGTAAGTGAATATCACCACACAATGAGTAGGCTTCGCGCCCGCTGCCTTCACTGATTTCACTGCATTCAGAGAGCTTCCACCCTGGCTCACCAAATCCTCTATCACAACAACCCTTGCACCTTTCTCAAGCTTCCCCTCAATCAAATTCTGCTTACCATGGTCCTTCTCCTCCTTCCTCACATACACCATGGGCTTCTTTATCCTGTCCGCAAGCCATGCAGCATGTGGTATTCCCGAGGATGCAACAGCAGCCAAGCAATCAACATTCCCCAAACCAATTTCTTCTCTTAGCACCTTCTCATACGCATCCACTATCTTCTCCCTCTCCTTCACACGTGACATCAGCAGCCTGCAATCTGTGTAGATGGGGCTCAGTATTCCAGATGCATACCTGTAGGGCTTTGCTGGGCTCAGTGTAACCGCTCCGATATCCAGCAGAATATCCGCAATCCTCTCCTTACTCATGCAACCACCTACTCCCTCCAGTTGTAATATTCGCTCAAACCAACCTTCTTCCCGTATTTCAGCCTCGCAAACTTTCCAAATTCACTCATTTTTGAAAGCTGTTTTGAAGAAAACACCGGCCCGTCAACACAAACTCTAAAGCCGTCTATTGCGCAGCTCCCGCATACCCCAAAACCGCAGTGCATGTATCTCTCCAATGAAAGCTGGCATTCAACTTTATTTTTTTTACATATTTCATAAACTTTCTTCAGCATCTGCTCAGGCCCGCACCCGTAAACCACATCAATCTTTTCTCTCTCAATAACTCCCGCCAGTATATCGCTTGCAAAACATTTCTTCCCGCAAGAGCCATCATCTGTCGTGTACTCAACTTTGCAAATCTTGCCAATTCTATCCCTGAAAATAAGCCTCTCCTTACCAGAAGCGCCCATTATGACAACAGGCTTCTTTTTCGCAAGCTTCTCAACAAGAGGGGCAAGCGGTGCCATTCCCATTCCCCCGGCAATTATGCACGGTTTTTTGCAGGCATTCACATCAAAACCATTTCCATACGGACCCCTGACTCCGATATAATCCCCTTTCCTGAGCTTGAAAATTTCCTCGCTAAACTTTCCTTTCCTCTGCACTGTCACAGCCGCCTCTCCGTTCAAATATGACAGGGCAAGTGGCTTCTCATCCACCCTTGGGAGCCACAGCATGACAAACTGCCCAGGTATTGCTCCTGGCACGTTGTACTCCAGGAAGATGGTTCTCACTTCCCCATTTTCCTCAACAATTTTCCTCACTCTGTTTGAAACTGGCATGTCACTCATGTGCCGCACCCACAAGCTCCTTCACATTTTTGCAGCCATTCCCCTTCATCCACACTTTCATCTCCTCGCAAACCTTGCTGAAAACATCAATTCCCCGGTAGTAGATCCCGCTCCCAATTCCCACTGCTGTTGCGCCGGCCTGCATCATCTCAACTGCATCCCTTCCTTCGGTCACTCCGCCTATTCCCAGAATTGGCAGGTCAACTTCCTCGTATATTTCATAAACGCATCTTACTGCAACAGGCCTTATGGCAGGGCCTGAGATCCCGCCTCTCTTGTAATCAAGCACAGGCTTCCTTGCCTCTATGTTTATCAGCATGCCTGGCCCCACCGTGTTTATTGCGGCTATTGCATCCGCGCCTGCCTCCTCGCATGCCTTTGCCACCCTACCGATATTCTGCGCCTGCGGTGTCAGCTTCGGCATCACAGGAACAGAGCCGCATGCATTTTTCACAGCGCTCACAACATCAAAGGCGAGCTTCTCGCTGCACCCGAAAATCATTCCTTCTGCCTCTGTGTTCGGGCATGAAATATTAACCTCAATCATTGCCGGCTTGTATTTTGCAACTGCTTCCGCAACCTCGCGGAACTCCCCCACTGATGCTCCATATATACTCACGAAAACAGGCGCCCCAACTTCCTTCATTCTGGAAAGCTCTCCCCCCATATCCCTATAGCCTGGTGAGGGCAGTCCAACTGCGTTAATCACACCCCATTCATAAGCCAGAACAGTGGGGTTCCTGTGCCCGCTCTTCACTCTGGGGCCTATGGATTTGAATGTCACAGCTCCTGCGCCTTCCTTGACAACCCTTTTCAGCATCTCAACATTGACGCCTAGGAGACCGGATGCCAGCACAGTAGGGTTCTTCATCCTCGCTCCGCAAAATGAGACTGAAAGTTCCACCCAGTTCACCCCAAGAATTAGGAAAAGCAGAGAATAAAAGCTTACCGCAGCTCAAAGCTCAGCATGCTGGATGATTTCCAGTTTTTCGTCCCCACTCAGTTTCCTGCTCTGCAGGATATTATTCTTAAAATCAAGATTGAACTGTTCCTCTTGTGTTACGCTATTGGTGAGGAACTTCAATCGAATGCAGTGTTTCTTCACGTGCTCGTCCCATGCATCAATGATGCGCTCCTTCTCATCGGAACTCATAGAATAACACCTATAGGTAAGTTATGGATGCCGTACCATATAATACAATGCTTCAAAACCGAAAATTTTACGCTGGGACTATTAGAGTTCGCAAGGTATTACTCTCTAAAACTAGCCTATTTTATACACTCACTTATTTGATTTTCGAAGGTAACTTCTCCTTCTCTCTTTTCACTGCTTCCCTATTTGTATAAGTAAGTTGAACCCCATTAAAAAAGAAAGTATCTGTATATTCACTCACTTTTTCGGAGCCGTGGTATTTAATCCACTTTGGGTCTTGGACATCTAGAACTCCTCTCGCTCGATAGTATCCCTTTGTTATAATATGCTTAAAGTCATCAAAAAATCTATTTATAGTAAAATCTATTTCTTTTGGATGAACAAAGAAGATGAAAATGATATCTTTAGCTGGATTAAACCCAGCTTTAATCATTGCCTCTTTAACAATCCCTTTTTCAAGATTATATGGTTTATCCCTATGGTGTTTAACAAGCAAAACCTCATCAGAACTAATGAAAGGCACATCAATATCAACAACACTCATTGTGATAGTAGAAGGATTAATCTCAACTATCCCCCTGCCTTGCTCACGAATCATCCTCCCTCTACTATCATAAAGCCATTTTTTAATCATGCCTTTGCAATTCTTAAATCCCAATATATAGATTTTCTTACCTTTCCTAATAGAATCCAGAATCATTTTACTTCTTTTAGTTTTGCTGAATATTTCAGTAAGATCCTTATACTCAACTTTATCCAACTGGGGAAGAACCCTATCACTCCATTCATCAACGAACTTCATAATATGTTTTTCTACGTAACTAACCACAAATATTTATAAGCAAATATCTAAATTTAAACTTAATGGAAAAAATATCGGCGTATGTCGTAGGCAGGATGAGGCTTGGTACTTCTCTTGCTAAAAAAGAACCAGAACAACAAGCAAGGCACCTTCTTAAAATATTTAAACAAATCAAAGAAGTGGATATAATCACAGGCGAATGGGATTTATTAATCAGATTCGAAATATCTTCCATGGAAGAATACTACCATGTTGCATGGGGAATTGCAAAACATTTGGAGAGAGGCTGGGGTACATTAGTATCCAAAAAAGTAACAAGATGAATAGTAAGAAAATAGTATCTATCTCTGACTCTTTTAGACTTGCTTTGATCTGTTTATGATAACATCTATATTTTATCCTCTTCGAGCAATCTTAATTATTGCGTATATCACCATTCTTAGCACTAATCTAGTAAACTCATCTCCTTTTGTCGCAGAACGCCAGGGAAATGAAAATGCAATATTATTATGGGGGACAGCCTAACACCTATCAAACCATTTTTCTTAGACTGCAAAGTAGGTTTGGTAAACATAAAATGGAAGTGAAGATCAGGTTTGATAAACCTAAAATGAAGATCGGGTTTGGTAAACATAAAATGGAAGTGAAGCCCGCTGCCTTTACCATTGACCTTTGTCTGGATAACCTCACTTTTTTTGGACACTTGGGATACCTCTCATCTCCATTCCTCCTCACTCCCCGGAGTTGCCTCCTTCTTAAATATCTCACAAAACATACCCTCATTTTCCGGATACTGAATACGGCCGTACTTCCTCAAAGCTCACAACAAAACTCTTCTTGGGGCATCTCTCAACCAGCTCCCTTGCCCTTCCGCACAGGTTTCTCAGGGAGGCAACGAATAATACAAGTTCCCTTCCCCTACAGTTCTTCTCAGCCTCAACAGTCCTGCTTATCAGCGACTCCACTTCTCCCTCAGTCACTTCCTCTCCCCACTTCACCTCTCCAACAACAAGATATCTTGAATTCACTCCAACCGCATCAAAGGAGACGTCGCCCCACATGTTGCCAGCAACTTCAAGAGGAGCGACTATGAAACCAGCATGCACCAGCGCATCCCTCACCCTCTCCCTTGCAAACTTCTCCATCTTCTCCACTTCAGCAATCCTTCCGTTCTCAATTAGGACTTCTTGGTAATTGCCGGTGTATTCCAAAGCGCACAAAACTTTTCTTCTAAGAATAGAAATAGGATCTTCTACCTCTTCCACTACTTCCGGAGCCTTCTCCTCCTTTATCACCTTGCTTCTCAACACAGCAAGGAGACCCATCTCACCACCCCCCTAAAGCGACCTTATTTCGAATGGCAGATAGGATTTTTATAGAAAGGTATATATATAACTTTGCTTTTTTTAGACTGGTTAAATATTAAAATACAAAATATATTAGATTATACCGAATATCGTTTAATTAAATGAGTCGTAAAACCAAACCTTTTTATTTAGAAGATCGTAGAACAGTATTATGACTCTTTCGGAAAAGGAGGAGAAAATACTGAAATCCATAATAGTAGCTTCTGAGAACGATCCGAACAGACCAGAATTTCCCCCAGACAATCCGAAATTCCCAGCCACTCCAACCTATAAAATAGAGGTTCCTGGGTTCTCTAATGTATGGCTTAAGGACGAGAGCATAAACCCAACGGGCACCCACAAGGATAGGATGGCTTGGGAAATGGTCGTAACCTACAGGAATATTCTGCTCGCCAAGAAGCGAGGGCAGACAGACGAGCCGCTTCTCCATATGTCGATAATATCATCCGGTGCTGCTGCAATCGCAATTCAAACACAGTTCAACAGATATAAACTACCTAGACTAAAGGTTTTATTGGATTCTAGCTTGGTTGACCCAGTAGTAATTCGAGCAATGGAAAAACTAGGTTGTGAAGTTCACGATACTGACTTATCGAAAAAACCACTCACTTGGGAAAAAATTCTGGTTCTGACTTATAATCACAATGGGTTTGACATTACTTCTAACGAAGCATTAGACCAATCTACAAGGTACTACGATTGGATGAGCTATGAAATACTCAACACTTCTCCGGCTTATTGCTTCATCCCGTTTGGAAGCGGGAGCTTGTACGAGAATATCCTCAATACAAATAAAAGAGAAGTATCAACAAAGAACCATGACCCTAGGTTTAAGGGAGATTTAAGTGCCTTGCAAAGATGCGGCTTTATGGGTGCAACCACAAATAGCCCCGGGACAAAAGCTGACAAGCTCTACTCCCCGCATCTGCCATTCCTCCATGTCAATGAACAATGGATAAAACTCTTTAGGTCTTGCGGTTTCTGCAGTCCCGTTTCGGATGTCTACCTCATAAGAGAAAACTATCTTGATAAGGCAATGGATATCGCGGAATCACAGGGTATAACCTGCGAATATTCTGGAATCGCCGGGTTGGCGCTGATGCTGCAGATGAAGAACCAGCTGCCCACCAACAAGAAAATGCTCATCATCAACACAGGAAAGACGAAATACTGAATTTGGTTTATTAGCAGACAGAGATTTAAATTCCGCACGCGTTATACTCACGAAAGCTACTACCGGGCAGGTAGGAAGTAACGCTTCTGGAAATGTTGCAATAACAACGTCTATGAAAGAAGAAGCATCACCTATTCATAGGTGGGCATGTCACAATACCAGAATCATAGTGGGTGAACATGGGGAGACAGGCAAACTACCACGGCGAGCTTAAATGGAGCCATCTCGGTGTACTTGTGAAGCTGCAGAACCAGGCGATAATACAGTTGCTTAGCGATGGCAAGCCACGTATGCCTGTCGAGATATGCCGTGAGTTGAAGGGATTCCCCAAGGCAACTCTTTACATAGCAATGAGAGAACTTGTAATGAAGAAGATTCTGGTGCCGAAGATAATAGAAGACAAAGGTAAGAAGAGGAAGACACTTACCGATATACTGGGTTACACCCTTGGCTCAGATATACACGAACTCGTAAACATACTGGATGAAGCAGATGGGTTGGCTGGGAATATATCGATGAGGTAGATCCCAGTACGTCACGCCATTGCAGGAATTCTCGCAGGAGTCTGCGAAGGAGTCTTGAGGAACTCAGTTGAATGTACTGAGACGAAATGCATGGCAAAAGGCGATCCTTACTGTGAGTTTGTGATAGAAATACCAAAGAAACAGTAGGCAAATTTATTTATACTCCCCCACTATATCCTAAGCGACCAACATGCCTGAAGAAACAATGCTGAGTGTACTAGAGGATTTGTTAAGAGAAGAAGATATACTTGCGGTAATGCTCGCTAGGAAGAACGAAATATCTGTAAGTCCTTCCCCAGATAAATTTAAACTAAAAGACCCATCAATATTTTCACTTCTGCAATCTACAATGAACGACTTTTTTATAGTAATCGAAAAATTTTCATCACAAGGGCTAGATAAAGTCTATTTTGAACTTGGTAACTATGAAGTTATGTTCTTTCTTATTTCAGGAGATACCGCCCTAGTTGCAATAATACCGGGTTTGGCCAATAAGGGTCTTCTAGAAGTAGAGATGGAAAATTCGAGAAGAGCAATTAAAAAGCTCATATAACCGAGGTAGTTAATAGATGTTCGAGGCAGCAATTGCAATGAGTCGGAAATGGGACGCTACAGACGCAGGGCAGGAAATCGGGGAGCAAATCATTTCCAAGCTAAAGAACAAGCCGAAGTTTGTCCTGTTGTTCTCAACCATCCATTACGAGAAACACGGTGGGTTCCAGAAGTTCCTTGATGCGGTGAACTCGAAGCTTCCTGAAAGGACCCCGGTTGTCGGCGGGACAGTTGCAGGCTTCATGAACAACTATGGATGCTATACGAGGGGGGCCAGTGCGCTTGCAGTTTACTCCGACGAGATGGATGTGGCGGTTGGAGTAGGAAACAATACACGTGAAAATCCAAAAAAAGCAACTTTGGCTAGTTCTTCAGAAATATTAGACAAGATGAAAAACTCAAAATATGCAACGGGTTGTGCGATAAATCTTTACTCTTCTGCAGTAGTTGGCGAATACCCGATCGTTGGGAGAAGGGTTGTTATCGACAATAAACAGTTGACAAGATTTCCTGACGTAATGTATGATATCTCACTGAAAGTATTTCATAGGGGAGTTGATCGAGCAGATGAGATGCTTCCTGTCTTGTCAAAAGAACTCAGTAACTTTCAACAAATAAGTGGGGGGTGTACAGATACTACTGACCAACTAAGTAATTACCTTTTTTTTGGGCGTCAAACTATTACAAATGCTTTGCTAACTCTAGCTTTTAAAACATCGCTTAATGCGTCTGTAAAAACTACCTTTGGTTTTAAGGAAACTGGAACTAAAATGTTAGTTACAAAATTTGGGAGAGACCACCGAATAATTAAGTCGATAAACGGAAGGCCAGCGAGAGAGGAGCTGTTGAGAATATTGGGTTGGCCGAAAGCATATTTGAACGAACGAGTATTTTCAAAACTTTTTTATTACCCAATTGGTTTTGTCAATCAGAGCGGCGTATTAATTCCACAGGTGTTTGGTTTGTTTTTAGGTGAGTCAATAGTAGTGCCCTACTCAATCCAAAATCCTGAAATTACTCTACTTTCAAGTAGTGGAAAAGATCTTATTTCATCTGTAGACGAACACGTTGAACAATGCAAAAAAATAAAACCCCTATTTTCAATTTTCATCTCATGTGCAACGATAATTGTTACGCTAGGAGCCCATATCTACGAAATTTGGGAAAAAATTAACTCAGTTTATGGAAACACACCATACCTGGTAGGGTATGTTGCTGGTGAATCCACATTCTCCTCTAATAAGGAATTAAAATACGGTAATCATACCTTTAACTCTCTAGTATTGTGGGGGTAGCTAATTGGTAAAGGATGTCATAATCGTAGGGGGTGGAGTTGCTGGTTTTTCAACAGCGATAGAATGTTCTATGAATGGCTTGGATACTCTATTAATCGAAAAAAACGAAGAAGTTGGTCAAATTATTAAGACGTCGGCAGTTACTTGGTCAGACACTATCTCAGAATTCGATCTTCCGAATTCGTGTGTCAAAATGCGGTCGAACAAAATACTATTTAATTTTCTAGAAAATTATGATGAAATATGCGTTGATTTTAATCGAGAAATAATGTGTACATTGGATTATCAAAGACTATTGCAAGAATTTTCAAAAATCTATTTGAAAAGTGGCGGAGAATTAATGCTTGGCACTAAAGTCTCAAGACCAATAATCCGAAATGATACTGTTGAAGGTGTTGTTTCGAAAAAAGATATCCGCGGCAAAATAGTAATCGATGCGTCAGGTTCAGATTCAGTATTATGCCGTTTTCTTGGGTTGTTCTCCCCCCAAATGTCTTATATGGGTATAGGGATGGAATACGAGTTGTCAAACGTCGAGACTCAAGACGCGATGGAATTTTATGTCGGCTCCTGTGTTGTTCCTATAGGATACGCTTGGTTTTTTCCCATTAGCGATAACTCAGCTAGGCTCGGCATATCATCTATAATTGGAACTCCGACAAAAGAATACGAACAGATGATAAAATCTGGTTACAGTTTGGTATTAAAATTAGACCAGTTCATGAAAAACCCAAAAATATATAAACGAATAAAACAGGCTAAAATAGAAGCAACGCACGCAGGTATCTATCCATTGGGAAATCCGATAAAAAAAGCATACCGAAATGGGTTTATGGCAGTTGGGGACGCGGCGGCTCAAGCCGGTTCTATGATGGGTGAAGGAATCCGTTACGCTCTAAAGTTTGGAAAAACTGCTGGAATAATTGCCTCAGAAGCAATACAATCTGGAGATATCAGCGAGAAAAAATTAAGGAAATACGGAGACCTGTGCAATTTTCATAGGAAAAAAGTTCAAAAGAACTGTAATCTCCATATAAAAACTGACGAGTATTGGATGGACTTTATGGATTCATTAAGAACCGCTGTGAAAAGCAAACACGAAGAAGCTTTTCTGAGTAAGCTCAGAGAATACTAATTTTCGTAATTATCTATGCGAAAACTAAGCTAATTCCATTAGTTTCCTTTTTAACTCCGTACTGGTGCAAGCCTCTAGTTGTTGCAACTTTTCAACTCCAAATACCTGCGAAATAAACCCAGTAAAAAGAACATACTTGCTCTTTCCTTTCAATCTAAAAATCTTTTCGATAACCGCCATAGCTTCCGCAGATGCATCGAAATGTTGGCCCAATCGCTTCTTCAATTCGTTTCGATACTGTCTTTCTTGAACTCCCTGCCCAGAGGCATTCAAGCATGCCAACTCCCCGGCGATATTTCCACTAATAACAGCAGGCAATATCCCCTCTATAAACGGCTTAAGATTTTGATTTGCTGCATCGCCAACAACTATAACATTGTCATAAATCCATTTTTTCGAGACGTCCCCCCAAATTTCCTTTTTGCTTTTTTCGATAGTTCTTTTTCCTCGCCCCAATTGCTTTTTTACCGAACTTATCTCAAAAAACTGTTCAAAATATTCCTGCGGATCCTTTTTTGGAAGTGGAATACCTACCCCCACATTAGCAGACTTCTTCGATTTTGGAAATATATACCCATATCCGCCAGGAGCAAATTCACCAGCATATATTTGCTCTAAATTTGGAGCTCCCAATTTTACACCGTTCATTTCCCAAGAGTAGACTTCACCGACGTCTCCAGGCTTCGGATTGTATTCTCCAAGTTCCTTAAGGACTCTTGATTCCGATCCATCTGCAGCTACAATAGCCTTAGCCGAAATCTCAATATTTCTTCCTTTAGAAATACAATGAATACTACTCATTTTATCGAGAGAAACAAATTCTGTTCCAGTCACGATTCTTGCTCCAGCTTTCTTAGCCAAATGAGAGAGCCAAAGGTCAAATAATTTTCTATTTATCGTATAGCCCGTCCAGAACCCGCCTTTTCTCTCAATCTCAACACCGTCAACCCAAAACCGTATGCCGTCTATTCTCCACTTCAACTGATGTTTTGGGATTTTGAAAGGAAGATATGGAAACAAGTAGGAGCCAATCCCTTCAGCGCACTGGACCGGCACGCCAACTTCTTTTTTTTTGTCAATGCAAATGACTTTCGCTCCCATCGTTGCTGCAGCTCGCGCAGCACTTGCCCCGGCAGGGCCACACCCGACGACGAGAACATCGCACTCAATCATGAGAAGACTTTTTATAGCCTGAATATAAAAATCATTCTATGGTGACTAGTGTGCATATTCTTGGAGCCGGCATCTCAGGTCTTTCAGCCGCCTATTTCCTAAAAGACAAAAAAACTGAGATTTATGAGGCTTCTCACGAACCAGGAGGACGAATTAGGGTTGCGAATATAGGAGGTCAGTGGATTGATCTAGGCGCTCAATTCATAGCAAAAGAGGACAAACAAACAATGGAACTTGTCAGAAGTCTCGGGCTTTCCAATAAGATGAGAGTTTTTGATCTTTCAAAGTTTTTCGTTTCATCAAGTGGAAACAAACTAGATTCAAAACATCTCTTCGAACTTGCAGATCTTCAAATAAAAGAGATAGAAGAGTTTTTCTCATTTCTAGAAAACCTTAACAGTTCGAAATTCAGCCATCTTTTCGATGAAATTGCCAATGAGACCTTTTATGACTGGTATAACTGTGAGTTCGGTGGTGAAATGATATGGCTTATGGATTCAATATGCCGAACAGTTGCCTTTGTAGAATCAAAAGATCTCTCCGCCTTTTTCGGTCTTGCAGTAGTATCAAGCTTTTTAGAAGACTGCTACAGTTTTGATAAAGGACTCAATGAGATTACTGACTCGTTGCTCAGAAACATAAAATCAAAGATAAACTATGGAGCTAAAGTTACCTCTATTGAATTCGGAAAATCGCCGCATATCACCATGGAACACAGAGGCTTAAGCACTCAGAAAAAAGTGGAAGGTCCCATAATTTCAGCAATTCCTGCGCCAGAACTAGCTACTATAGTCAACGACAAAGGTCTTTCTAAAGCTCTGAAAAAAGTCAAGTATATGGGATGTGGTGTTGTAGCCTTTGAAACAGATGAAGAGGTATTCAGTGGCAAATTGGGTGCAATGTTCCTGAAAGAGAAAGTTTCTGCTGCCTTTGATTCTACTGCACGATTCGGAAGCAAAAAAGGTATTGAGGAAGTCATCATAGCTTTGATTCCCTCCAAGGGAGAAGAGGGTTTTGATTATCCTAAACTTGCAATAAAATCTTTAAGCGAATTTGATCCCAAGTTTGAGTCCAAGATAAGGAGTACAACAGTGGTTGAATGGAAGTTTGGACTCCCAATATGTTCAACAAAATTATTCGAAGTGCAAAAGGAAATATTGGAATCTTCTCCAGAAGGTCTTTTTGTGGTTGGAGATTTCATGGGACTTCCTTCAATTGACGCATCTATTGAAACAGCCTACGCCTGCGCAAAAAACATAAAACAAGTATAACATGTGTCTTAACATCTGTTGACCCTAAAACATCCTAACCATATACCTCATTAAACCTAGTAGCCTAGGTTGTCTTATCAATGACTTGGCTAATGGAATGGGATACTTAACCGGATTGTTCAAGAAATCATCCATATCCTCAATTTCTTCTGAAATGTGGTTCAACATGTTCATCAATCTATCAAAATGCCTATTTTTTAAAGAGTCAAAAACTAATCTCATTTTCATCCCAGATTTAATATCGGGCAGTAAGCTTCTACCCAGTCCCATTTCATACTCTTCGCATACTTTTTCGCATCCTTCACTGATATTTTCCTTTATGGTTCTGGCGGCCCAGTACCCTGAATAAATAGCTTGGTTCACTCCATAACCAAAGAGCGGATCTAACAATCCAGCTGCATTACCAACCAACAGGACATTCTTATAGCTTCTTCTATCCAACTCAAAAGACTCGCAGCCTCCAACAAAGTATTTTTTATTGCTCGATTTTCTGAAGACGTCCCTCACATACTTGTTGTAAGTAACAAAATCCCAGAAATATGTATCAACTCCGATCCCCTTAGGTTTGCTGTAGTTCATAGCTACTGATGCAACCCCCAATCCCTTCGAGCTCTTGCTCATAAAGAAATAACCTCCTGGCAATATATACTCATCAAAAAAGATATGTGTCAACCCAGAGGGTATATCCAAATTTTCAGCGGTTATGCCAAAACCTTCAAGATATATATTATGTTTTTTTCTCTTCCTAAGGGGAGAACTAGCTAGAACATTAGATTTAGATCCGTCAGCACCAATAACTACCGAAGGTTTTATTTTAATACTTCTTCCACCAATTTTGGAATCTACCCCCTCAATCCCATTAGATCCATATCTTAAATCAATATTATTCACACCGGTAAACACTCTACACCCAAAATCCAAAGAGTGATCAAGAGCCGCTTTCTCAAATGAGTCCTCATCCTTACTTCTTTTTATGAACAAATCTACAATTTTAGAATTTAGCAAAAATGAACCATTAGCTGAAAGCCATTTGGATTTTTTTGATTTATCGAATATACGCAGCTTCAATTCACTTACAATGTCATTTATTCCAACATCTTCTGTTATATCGATTTTTCTGTAAGGAAAACCAACAGACGACCGCTTTTCAATCAAGATGGTGTCCAAACCATCTTTAGCCGCCTTTTGAGCTGCAACTAAACCTGACACCCCGGCTCCAATAATCAAAACGTCGCAGCGCACAAAACCACTCTAAAATTCTCCATGTAAGAATCCACCATTCATCTCATCGATATGGTTCTCCCCATTCCCTATTTCAATCTGCGTTACAATTATCTCATCAGGAGTGTCCACAAGCAAGAATTCAAACCTGTTCCTTTTAAGCATATTAGAATAACCACCAATGGAGTGGTAAGAAAGGTCAAAAAGCAGAAAGGCAAGGAAGTAAATCGGCTCAAATAATCCGAAAGCGGTAAGCAGAAGCATCACTATCTCCATACTTATTCTATAATGGAAGAAAGTTTTCAACAATCTTGAATTTATCATCCCCAAATCTGCCCTGTTGTTCCCTATCTCGTCAACTACTCCACCAAAAACAAGAGCAGCAGTCGGGAACCAGTCTATCATTATATTCTTCGTCAAGAAAAGCGGGACTGCAAATGCGAGAATGGCGCCAAGGAAGAACGGGTTAGTATCTATCTTCCTCGTTATGGCAACCCCAACTATTACTGCTAGAAATATTGAAGAAATCTTCGCATCAGAGCCTATGAGATAACCCATCAGAACCCCGCAAACTAAACCCAAAACAACCGCAACTTTCTTATCAAAAACCTCCTCATCATAAACACAATCAATATACTTCAATCCTGCACCAATGAAAGCAAAGCTAGCAAGCAGAAACCAATACTCCATCTATATCACATCTGGTCGCAGGTTAGATTAGCTTCGGAAGTTCTATTTATACCTTATGCCTTGCTCACCCTGAAGCCGTTGGTCACCTTCGCGACAATCTTATGGAAAACAAACCCCCTGTACTTCAATTCAAGGAAGAGCTGGACCGAGTTGTCACTCCTTATAATATCAAACATCTTCACACTATTCCTCACAGGGGCAAGCAGAACATCAACATCAACAGCATGCCCCTTCTCCCCCCCAGAAATAGTAATCATGCCGATTCCCCTCTTTATATAGAACTGCATATCCCCCTTTGCAACTCTATCAAGAATCTTCAGAGTTCTATCGCACTCAGTCTCTTTGACGTAGAACTTCAATTGCTCCTTATCGAGCATCAACCCGTATACGGATATTCCGCTCTTGCCAAGGGAACCAAGAACGTTAACCAGAATTTTATGGCTCTTCGGGTCTCCCTTAACGACAACATTTGCAAGGGGGTGCTTCAGCATCTTCAGTTCCATGCCTAATATTTTCTAATGATGGGTATTTAAAAGTAATATAAAAAAGAAGCCTACTTCTCCACCACTATTCCCTTCGGCCCGAGGCTTATCGTCCTTGCGAGGAAGTCATGCTTTGTCAGCCTCATCTTCTCCACAACCATCGTCCTCTTACCCAGTGCCTCAATCTTCGCCATCTTTATAGTTCCATCAACAAGATACTCGCATGTCTCCTTGGCGCTCTCGAAAGTCCTCTCCTCGTATATATATATCACTGTGCTCGCCTCTGCCTCCCTCATCCTCCTTATGAATCTCATTGTCAATGCCCTCAGCAGCATATCCTCCGAAATTGGTATGCCGCCAACCTTCTTCAGAGCCTCGAATATCTGGTCATTCACAAACTCCTCCCTGCTCAGGGGAAGCTTGCTCAGGAAAGAGGTTAGGGAATCAACAACGACTCTGGAGGGCTTGAATGTCTTAATATCAGAAACAACCAGTCCTTCCAAGTCTGGCTCCCTCGTTATATCATAATTCCTGAACTCCACAGGAAGACTTTTGAAATCCCATCCGAACAGCTCTGCCTGCTGCCTCAGGCTCTCCTCACCCTGCGTGAATGAGATGTACATTCCCTTATCCTTGTACTGCTTCGCCCCATTATAAAGGAACTGCAAGCCGAAAATTGTTTTCAGAGTACCAGGAGAACCCTTTACCAGTATTGTAGATCCCTCTGGGAATCCCCCATCAACTATCTTATCCAGCTCTTCAATACCGGTCGGAACCCTCTTGATCGCCATTTCCCCACCTCATTTGACTAAAGGGATTATTGCATGAGAGTATTTATAACTTTTGATTCTTTGTGCATCCACGTCTTCCTCAGCATCCTGAAGAAGCACTTCCACGCATTTGCTGTTCATACTGGGCAGATGAACATTCATGAAATGTGAATAAGATATTCATGCGCCGTGAACAATGACTCGGGCTATTCACACTAATAGTAAAAATACCGAAAGGTTTATATATATACCAAACGGTAATTATAGTATGAAACTGAAGTCGTTTTCAGTGGTAAGGGTACTAGGATGGTTTTTACAACACCCCACACAAAAAATTCATTTCAAGGAGCTGTGCCGGGAATTGAAGCTAGGACCGCCTACAGTTAAGACATACTGCGAAGAACTCCTCAAACTAAACTGGTTGCAGGACGAACGCAATGCAAATCTCAGGATTTTTTTCCTCAACAACGAGCATTATGTAGTAAAAGCCTTGAAGAGGGCATATTTTTTGAATCTGCTTAGCGAGGGGAACGTGGAATCGCTCGTTGAGAATACGGCCATATCCTTAGCAGTGTACGGTAGCCATGCTTCGGGCGAATATGACGAAAAAAGCGATGTGGACTTGCTCACCATTGGAAGAAAGGAGGAAGTGCGCTATGAATACTCCAGAATCCTTGAGAACAAGATTGGGAAGAAGTTCCAGATTACGGTGCTACCGCTGGATAAGTGGGAGAGCAACAAGCGAAATGACCCATTTATGCTCTCGGTACTAAAAAACCACGTTATTCTGAAGGGTGCTCCGTTATGACATTCGAAGACTGCCTTCGCAAAGGACTCATAAAAAAATCGGAAAGCGCAAAAGAGAGAGTGGAGCAGTCGCTTTCTCTTGGGGACAGATTTTCAAAAAGTGCAGAAAATAATTTAGAGATGCAGGAGTATGAGGTGTGCGAAATCATATCCTACAATGCGCTTTTCCACTACGCCCGTGCCCTGCTCTTCAATGCAGGATATATCGAAAGGAGTCACGCATGTCTGTTTCTCTCTCTGAAGCGTTTTTACCCAGAGCAGAGAGAACTTCTTGATAAAGCTGATAAAATACGTCTGGAAAGGCACAACCTCCAGTACTCAGGCTTCTCCGCGGACAAGGAATCTGCCAAATTCGTTCTTGAATTTGTAAAGGAATTCGAGAGGACTGCAAAAAAACTTTTGAAAAATCAAAAGTAGCGGGGCGTGGATTTGAACCACGGATCTCTGGGTATCTCACTAAGGAGGTTATGATCCCAGCGGGCACTCCATGCTACCCTTAGGGTTTGTAATTACCCCGCTAGCTTGGATGCCATATTTTACCCATTTATTAGGCGTGAATAAGTTAATATCCCTTTCTAGAGGAATTCTTGGAAGAACGGCATCCGTCAATTATGCCTGTGCAACCCAGCCGAACTCATTATTCCTACTCCAGAATTTGGAATGCTGCAGTCTTGAACTCCCCGACTCTTTTCGTCCTCATCTCCGCGAGAATTTCCTCCAGCCTTCCCTCAACTTCCT
>JAPLWV010000001.1 GCA_026396385.1 Microcaldota archaeon
CTTCTCCTTGTACAGCTTTGCCCCGTTGTAAAGGAACTGCAAGCCCAAAATTGTTTTCAGAGTACCGGGAGAACCCTTCACCAGTATTGTAGACCCCTCTGGGAATCCCCCATCAATTATCTTATCCAGCTCTTCAATACCGGTCGGAACCCTCTTGATCGCCATTTCCCCCACCTCATTTGACTAAAGGGATTATTGCATGAGAGTATTTATAGCTTTTGATACTTTGCCAGAGAATTTATTGCTAAGATAAAATTATACTCAAAAATTAGAAATAGCGGGGCGTGGATTTGAACCACGGATCTCTGGGTTTCACACTAAAGAGTTATGAGCCCAGCGGGCACTCCATGCTACCCTTAGAGTTTTTAATTACCCCGCTAGCTTGAATGCCAAGTAGTATTCTACTTATTAACATTTAAAAAGTCGACGATTGGCTCGACGTTAAGACCCAGTTCCAACCTCCTTATTTTCTTCAAGTCAGCCCACATTGCAATGCTGTGCTCCACTCCGAATTTTACCTTCCCCTCTCCTCTTCCCTCAAACACAATGTAGATGGAGTGCTTGGTAACCTTGCCCTTTTTGTAAACCTTGGAGCTTGTGCAGAGCAGTTTAATTCCCTTTATCTTCAGGCCGGTCTCCTCCAGTACCTCCCTCCTCACAGCCTCCTCTGGAGACTCTCCCCACTCCACCCCTCCGCCAGGAAACTCCCATACCCTTGGTTCTCTTCTCTTCATGACAAGAATTCTTCCCCTCGAATCTCTGATGACTGCATAAACATTGAGCTCCTGCACTTTTGTTCTCATCTCATCGACCTCTTTCACGAGTTCAATCATTCTCTTAAAAGCAGCATTCCTCCTCAGGTGTTTTTCAATCCTACCTATTTTATTCCTATCTGACAGCTTATCCGCGTAGCAGACTATCTTCTCCTCAAATGTTTCCGGGATGAAATCCTTTGCAGGCAGACCCATCCTCTCCGCCTCATCCTGGCTTATTCCTCCGAGCACGTGCCTCTCTGCGATTCTTGCAACTTCCTCGCTCTCGCCCTCTTTTCTGAGTATCTTCCCCCCAAAATAGCCATGCTCAAGCCCATGGGTGACGCTCCTCCCTATGTCGTGCAGAAGGGCACCTCTCTCAACAGATTCCAGATCAACAGAAAAACCATTCCTAACAAGCTCATCTGCAATTTTCACAGCAATTCTGCTGACTTTCCTGGAATGAGCAATGACGTTCTTCGGTAGCTTGTATTTCAGAAGCAGATTCATTAGAGAATTATGAAGCAGCAATTATTTAGAAGTTTCTTTGTTTTTCTCAACAAAAACAAGAGGTGCACCGCATTCCATGCACTTGAACTTCCCCCCAAAAGCAACCTCAAAAGGAATCATGACGCCTTCCCCCTTCTTGCAGGAAGAGCAGGTGTAGAAATCGAAGCTCTTGTCAAGCACTGCCTCCTCGGGTATCGCCGTTTTTTTATTCAGAATCTTGTCAACGCTCCCTAGGGAAAGCCTCCATATATAGGAGTACCAGCCACTTTCCTTGTCCCTCGTCCTTTCGTAAGAAGTCAAGCCGAATGAATGCAACTTGTTCAGCACAGCCCTTACCTCGCTCACCTTTATCTTGCATGCGCTTGCCAGATCCTCATCGCTGAGCGGCTCTTCCAAAGCCTCAGCAACACTAAGAGCCTTCTCGCCAGCAACCTCAAGGAGAAGATTCCTTACTTGCTCATCAGCAAGCTTCCCCAAAATAACCCTTCTCCTAATCTTGCCCTTCCTCCTAACTGGTCTAGCCACTCTGAGCGCCTTCCTGACATTTATCTTTGCTCTCTTGGCAATCCCTACCCTGTGTTTCCTTGCAGCCACCCTATTTCTTGAAGCTGGCTTTCTGGCTCTGGAGCGTACTTTGCGCCTCCCCATCTTCATGGTATAATTATGGACGAAAGAGTATATATCCTTAACGCTGTTTAGGTCAAAACTAGCCATCTTTCTCTTCAGTAAGCTTCCCATGAGGCTGGGGCACTACCCTCAATTTTGCATTTTTGAACGCCTTTTCAAGTTCCTTCCCCTCAAAAAGCCTGTCGAGGAAGACAGCCAAAGCAGCTACCTCTGAATGGGGCTGCCCTGAGATGGAGATGTTGAAATCAGCACTTTTATACACCTCGGAAGGCACCTTCTCGGCCCCCACAATGACAAGCAAATCCTTCTCTTTCCTCAGAAGCTGTATCTTTTCATTCAAAGGTTCCCCGTACATGGTGAGATGCGCAGTTTTGCCCTTCCAGCTCTTCATAACAGCACGCCAGTCCTTCCTGTACTCCACTTCGAACTTCCCTCCCCATCTTTTTGTGACTCCTTCGATGCTCTTTATGACGGATTCATCCCTCTCACCAGAGAGGAACACCTTATCAGCACCAAGCGCCCGGGCGGCAAGGCAGATATGTGTTGTTATTCTGACATCCCTTCCCACCCTGTGCCCCAGTCTGAGTACGGCAATCATGCTCAAATTTTTATACTCTATTGGCTATATACTTAACTCTGCGGGCCCGTAGCTCAGCTTGGCCAGAGCGGTTGACTATCCGGACCGAAGCTCTTAACCAATAGGTCGTGGGTTCGAATCCCACCGGGCCCGTTTATAGTGATTCTATGGAAATAACCTTTCTGGGAACAAGAGGATGGTATTCCAAAAAAGGGCAGACCTCCTGCGTGCTTGTCGAAACTAAGGGAGGCAACTATGTCTTGGATGCGGGAACGGGCATGTACTGGATGGACGAAGTGATGGATTCCAGGAAGCCAACTTGCATTCTTCTCTCGCACTTCCACCTAGACCACATAGTTGGTATCGCCTCCCTTTCCAAGACATTCCAGGGAAAGGAACTCACAATATGCGGGCAGAAAGGGGTGGAGAAGGCAATCGACAGAATAATGAAGAAGCCCATCTATCCGTTCTACTTCGACTCCCCGATGTATGATTTCAAGGTGAGGTTCAGGGAGCTGGGGAAGGAGCAGAGAATATTCGACTCAGTGGTGAAAACAGCACAACTCTCGCATTCCGACCCCGTGCTCGGATACAGGATTGAGAACGACGGAAAAAGTTTGGTCTATGCAACGGATACGCTGCCATGCGAGGCAACGGTGAAGCTTGCCCAGGGTTGTGATATCCTGGTTCATGAAACTTACTTCTCTGAAGAAGACTTTAAAGAAGTCGGCAATGTGGCCGGTCACTCGTCTCCTAGGGAAGCCGCGAGAATTGCCCGGGAAGCAGGGGCAAAGGGGCTGTTCCTATTCCATTTCAGGCCCGGATATGATGAAAGGACTATTGCGGGCATGGTCCGGGACGCAAGGAAAGTTTTTAAGAACACCTTCGCATCAAAAGATTTTCTGAAAGTGAAGCTGTGATTGAATGGAGAAAGAACCTAGGCACTGGGTTGAAATTCTCAGCGACAGAATCGTTGCCGAAAAAGAGGAGCCTTACATAATCACATCGGGCATAACAACGAGCGGAAGCCTGCATGTAGGAACATTGTGCGAATTCCTCTTCTCCTCTGCCATTGAGAAATACCTTAAGGAAAAGGGCTACCGGACAGAGTTTCATTTCATAGCGGATATATACGATGCATTTGATGCAGTGCCTATCAATCTAGGGAAATACGAGAAGGAGCTCACCCCTCATCTGGGGAAGCCGCTCTGCAATGTACCGGACCCTGCCGGATGTCATGAGTCCTATG
Organism: Microcaldota archaeon; assembly: GCA_026396385.1. Taxonomy (GTDB): domain Archaea; phylum Micrarchaeota; class Micrarchaeia; order Burarchaeales; family Fermentimicrarchaeaceae; genus Fermentimicrarchaeum. The sequence goes on from JAPLWV010000001.1 coordinate 3,716, forward strand.
GTGAGCATTTCTTCTCAGAGGCAATAGACGTGATGAAAATTCTGGAGGTTTCTCCGAAGCTTGAGAGAGCAAATCAGCTTTACACGGAAGGGAGGTTTGACTCCTTTGCAAGGTTCTTCCTGAGAAACCACGAGGAGGCAAAGAGAATAGTCTCGGAGTCCTCCCTGAAGCAGGAGCTCCCAGCTGAATGGAATGCACTCATGCCAGTCTGCCAGAACTGCGGGAGAATTGCAACAACTATTGTCACGGAGTTTGATGAGAACTCATATTCATACAAAGATGTGAAGGATGTCAAATACACGAAAGGATGCGGTTATGAGGGAGAGAACAAACTTTCAGATCATAAGTATAAGCTCACATGGAGGCTGCACTGGCCCTCCTGGATGGAGGTTTTCCGCACAAGCGTGGAGGGAGCTGGAGTTGACCACCACACAAGAGGAGGCTCCTGGGACACTGTGCTTGCAGTCTACAAGCAGCTCTTCGAGAAAGAGCCACCGATCGGCTACAAGTTTGGTTTCATCCTTCTCAGAGGGAAGAAATACTCGAAATCAAAGGGCATAGGCTTAGGAGTAACAGATATACTGGAGCTGATTCCCCCCGAACTGATAAAATACTCCCTCTTCAGGCCCGGCATAGAGGAGAACAAGGATATCGACCCCACAGGCTACAACCTCATGAAGCTGTTTGATGATTACATGTATGCTTCAAAAGTGGATATGTCAAGCAAGGAGCTGAGTAAGGCAGACAGGAAGAAGGCAATAGCATTCTCTCTTTCAACAGGCAAGATGCAGTGGAAGGCTTCATTTGCAGATTTGCTCATGTACAAGCAGCTCTACGGAAGCTGGGGGAAGGTAGGGGAGTTGCTCAAAGACCCAGAAGGTGTCCAGTACCTCAAGCCCTATGTCGAGAAATGGATTGCTGAGGAGTTTGCCCCAGAGGAGTACAGCTTCTCATTCCAGCCCACAAAACAGGCAGACATGAAACCCATAAAGGAATTTGCCGCAAGGCTCAAGGATGGAATGAATGCCCTAGACATACACAACTTGGTTTTTGAGTTTTCAAAGGAGAAAGGCATTCGGCCAGAGGAGTTCTTCATCCAGCTCTACCGAGCATTGCTTAACAAGGATAAAGGCCCTAGGATGGGTAAGCTTATAGAAGCTGTCGGAGTAAGTAAAGTGAGAGAAACAATAGAAGGGATGTGAATGAACATAATGGAGTACATTGCATCGCGCGGTTCTGAAATTGATAAGGAAATTGAGAAAGTCATACC
>JAPLWV010000043.1 GCA_026396385.1 Microcaldota archaeon
AGGAGCGCAAGCGGGGATATGGTGAACTCCCTGTGCGTGAAGTCAGTGACAATAAAGGGCAGCACTTTTTATGAGAACTTCAGCAATGATGTCATTGTTTACGACCCCGAGCAGGGCAGCATATTCCGGGGTTCCATAATACACCGGGCGCTTGCCGAAGTCTCTGTTGGCGGGAAGGAGTATTACCTGATAAAGGGGGACAACAACGAGGTGCTTGATGTGCAGGTTCCTGGGAATGGCACAGCTGCAGGGCAGAGCAGATGTTTGTTCTACGCGGAACCAAGCCTAGAGAACAAGCCGGTTTCAAGCGACAGGTTGAGGGGCAATGTGCTGCTCAGAATCCCCTATATTGGTTATCTGAAGCTTTTCCTGTGGGGTTACATCGAGGATCCTGCGGGATGCGACACTGTGATAGAGCCAGCTGCTTTGCACATAGATTAAATATGTGCTTCCGCCTTCGTCTTCCCAGTCATTGGCGGTTCTGGGCTGAAAGCAACAGCCCCGTCTTGAAAGACATGCTCCCAAGACCTCTTCAGGATATTCATCGCACCATTATAATCTGCATTTGCCTGGTATTTGCAATGAGGACATTTGAACAAACCCTGTCTCACTCTCTTTCCTTCCTCACCACATCTGCTGCAGGTTTTGCTGGTATAATCCTCCCTGATTTTCACAACAGCAATTCCCTTCAGGTTTGCTTTGTATTCAATGAAGAAGGAGAGCTTGTTGAATGGAAAGGCGTTGACTATTCTGTTGAACCTCTTTCCCCTGCCACCTTTTCTTATTCCCTTCAAATCACCAAGGATAATTATTGAGTTGTTCTCTCTGCCAGCTCTACAATTTGCTTTGGCACTTCATGCAGAACCAATTCAACCTTTCTGCTCTCCTTTCCTCTCATCTCTTTCAGTTTCTTGAACAATTCTCTCTCCTGCAGTCTTTTCCTCAGCCAGGCATGGTGCCTCCTAATCCCCCTTACCTCCCTGCCCAGGAAAATTGGCTTGCGTACACTGGACAGCACGGCTGCCGCTATCACTTTTTCGCCAACATCCAAGGCAAGTATGGAAGAGTATGAAGTTTTCAATTCCACTTCTTTCCTTATTGTGATGTAAATCCAGAAATCCTTCTTTCTTTTGAATACTTTTGCTTCTCTGATCTCCCAGCTGGAGTCTATGTTTTCATGAGGGATTATGGGAAGCCAGATGCCTCCTCTCTTTCCCTTGACTGGAACTTTGAACCAGTAGGAAGTAAGCTTGTGGTTTGTGATTTTGAATTTTGTCTTTTGGTTAGCTAATGGCATGGGCTGCTTCTTCTTTCTTGCTTTCTTCGTATATTTGAAGTCAAAAGTTGATTTTGTCAGGGAGTAGATTCCAAAATCCTTCCCGCTTCGGATATAGATTTGGAAGTTTAGATACTCCTGATTCAAGAAGTCAAGCTTCTTTTTTGTTGGGCTGAAAACCTTGCATTTCAGAGTCTTTGAAACAAGCATGATAGGACGTCAATTTCCGACTTTATAAACCTCCGTAAGGGGTAACTTTCCGGGTGAAGGTGAATTATGTGCGAAGCAGGAAATAGCATAACCAATAAAAACGTGGAGGTAGAAACATAACTACAGGGGTGAACAAATGTTGGAGATAGAGATTGAGGATGCAAGATCATGGAAAAATTGCGTAGATTCAATAGTCAACCTGATAGACGAGGGTAGTTTTGAGGTCACTTCTAACGGAATATCGCTTAAGGCGATGGATCCATCGCAGATAGCAATGGTGAGCTTCTCTATTCCAAAGAGCGCTTTCAGCAGCTACAAGGTTGATGAGACAACAAAGCTTGGCATAAACTTCGACAGTATGAGTAAAATACTTGCCAGAAGCAGGGGGAAGGACAAACTGAAGATGATGCTTGATGAGAACAAGCTAGTGCTGGAGTTCTTGGGGGAGGAGAGGAGAAACTTCAAGCTACCGCTCGTTGATGTGCAGGAGGGTGCACAGAAAGAACCGCGAATAGAGTTTGATGCAGTTGTGAAGATGAAGGCAGGGCACTTCAAGGAAATACTGGGTGATGCGGCGCTGCTCAGCTCCCACGTTGTGCTTGAGGCAAGTAACAAGGGCTTCTCCGTTGAGGTGCACGGGGACTCGGGTGACTTGAAAGTTGAGAGAGACAAGACTGGGGAGGCAACCACGAATATTGAGGTTAAGAAGGATTCACGCGCAACATTCCCGCTGCAGTTCCTGGAGGACATAGTAAAGGCATGCCCGGATGACCAGAGCCTCTCGCTGCATTTGAAGACTAACTCGCCAATAAAAGTTGAGTATTCGATTGGTGAAGCTAAGCTCATGTACTACCTCGCACCAAGAATAGAAACCATGTAGTAGGGCTTATTTATATTAAAAAGAGTAATATATCCACCCGTAATGCGAATGCTCTTTGAGGATGCATTTTTGCGGAAGGGGTTAGATGGAACTATCATTCTACAGCAAATATCCGTTCACGAAAGGAGCCAAAGAGTTGATGAGTTCTGCAAAGGTTAGCGATGAGTTCAAGCTCTCAGAGATGGCAAGGAGGAGGGTTATAAGTGCCATAAAGGATGGAAAAATTCCTATAATGAGCACTGAGCTTGAGGACTCGCAACTGCTCCTCCAGATTGCCTCCTACGCCGTGAGCAGGATGATTGTAACGCTCCTGAAAAGCAGGTATTACATAAACAGATACGCAGTTGCAGAGGCTAAGAGGGCAAATGCATACCTGACTAGGGACAGCGACGAGAGTGTCCTGCGGATTGCCAGGGAACTGGGTATAAAGTGCGATATAGATGGGTATTACGCAGTGGGATTTGAGGGTTACCTCAGGTACGCCCCGAAATCTCCCGATTACAAGCTGGTCAACAGGAAGCTGGTCAGGGGAAAGGTGAGGCTGAGGAGGGCGGAATTTATAAGAATACTTGAGGAGGCCGTGAGGCTCAAGATAGAGTCGGAGCTGCCTCTGAAAATTGAGAATGTGCCGGATAGGATAAATGATTCTGCGGAAGCAGTGAAAGGAGAGATACCGAAAGAGCCGAAGCCAGCAAGCATTTCGCTTGAGGGGGGGGAGTTTCCGCCATGCGTAAACAAGCTGCTGGAGAATTTGAAGACTGTGGAGAACCTGGGCCATACCGCGAGGTGGGCGCTTGCAGTGTATCTGCTTAATGTGGGGATGAAGCCGGATGATATCGTGAAGGTTTTCTCCACTTCACCTGACTTTGATGAGAGGGTAACGAGGTATCAGGTAGAGCATGCAATGAAAAGAGGTTACAAAGTGCCGAGCTGCGCTAGCATGGATTTCTACGGGCTCTGCATTGCGAACTGCGGGGTTAAGAGCCCGCTTGGCTATAGGAGGGGTGCTGTTGGAAAATATACAGCTTCGGGTAAGCAATCCTGAAGAGGAATATGTACGGAGCAAGTTCAGGGAGTACTACGAGAGGGCGGAAGTTCAGGCTCCTGAGGATATTCAGAGGAGGGAGTGGGGCTTTGGGGGATGGGAGAGGAAGATAGAGACCAGGCACATGCAGATAGCAAGCGCACAGGAGCTCAAGAGCAGGCTGGTGAGGGATACCCCGCTTTTCATCTCGTATTCGGTTGCGTACTATGAATTCCCTGACATGCGCCCGATGGAGAAGAAGAACTGGCTTAAGGCAGACCTGGTATTCGACCTTGATGCTGACCACCTCGAACTTCCATGCAAGAACAGGCACGGGAGCAAATGGGTGTGTGAGGAGTGCCTCGATGCCGTTAAGGAGGAGAGTATAAAGCTCGTAGAGGAGTTCCTCATTCCTGATTTTGGGTTCTCAAAGGATGAGATAGGAATGAATTTTTCGGGTAACAGGGGTTACCACGTACATGTCAGGAGCGAGGGTGTCAGAGAGCTCAGGGCATTTGCCAGGAGGGAGATAGTCGACTACCTTGCGGGGACTGGAATTGATTTCAGCTCCATGGGATTTGAATCCAAGCCCGTGCCTGGAAAGAGGGAGCCAAAGCAGCTTGGTCCTACTCCTGCTGATCCCGCATGGCCAGGGAGGATTGCCAAGCTGGTGAGCAGGCTTCTCGCGGAGAGGAAACTGGAAGAGGTAGGTATCGGAGAGAAGGATGCAAAGAAGATATACAAACATGGCGAGCAGTTCCTGAGAGCTATAGAGGGAGGCAACTGGGATGCAGTGAAGCTGGTGAACAAGGAGATGATATGGAGGAATGTTGTTGGAAGGCTTGGGATAAAGCTTGGGGACAGGATAGACCAGAATGTTACTGCTGATGCGGGCAAGCTGATAAGGTTGCCGGACAGCCTGCACGGGGAGAGCGCGCTTATTGCGGCGAGGGTCAAGGACATCGGCAAGTTCGACCCATTGAAGGATGCGGTAGTTTTTGGAGATCAACCAGTAAGGATTAAAATTAAGAAGGCACCTGAATTTAGGGTAGGTGAAGTTACATTCGGCCCTTTCAAGGAAGAGGAGAGGGAGCTTCCGGAGCAAGCAGCGTTGTTTTTGCTCTGTAAGAAGGAGGCAGTGTTATGGAAGAGTTGAACTACGAGGAACTCAGGAAGATACAGGCTAAGGAGAGGGCAAGCCCTGTGCTACAGGCTCTTCCGGAGGGGTTCTACAAGGCAGCGAGGAAGCTCGTAGAGAAGAAGGACGAGGGGCTGAAAAAGGATTTCAGCCTCACAGAGGCAAATGAGTACGAGAGCATACTCAAGGTTGTTGGGGATATACACGAGAGGAGGAAGCAGAAGATAATTATGAGAGCTATGAAGTCGGCTGCCAGAGAGGATACAATGCTGGCTGAGGAGGAGAAGGAGCTTTTCAACAAGATACATGAGATCGTTGAGGAGGAGGTGGGGAGCTTCGGAAGGATGATTAAGGGCAAAGAGGGGAAAATTGAGGAGGAAAGTATTAAAAGGATTAAAATTTTAAAAAATCTTCCCAACTTCGTTGGAGTTGATTTGAAAGTTTATGGTCCTTTCAAAGAAGGAGATACCGTAGAGCTTCCAGACAAGGAAGCGCAGCTCCTTGTGAGGAGAGGGATTGCAGAGTACATTGGGGGTGTTCCAAATGAAATTTCCAAATGAAGTAAATGCATACTGCCCGAAGTGCAGGAAGAAGACGAAGCACAAGGTTAGGATAGCTTCCAAGGGCAGGGCAAGAAGCATGGCATGGGGAAACAGGCAGCATGCGAGAACCATAATGGGATATGTCGGAAAGGTCGCCGGTGAGAAAGCCGTCAAGAAGCAGGGAAAGAAGCAGAAGGTGATGCTTGAGTGCACTGTCTGCAAGAAGAAGCAGGAGAGGGTTATTGGTAAGAGAACAAGGAAGAAGATTGAAATTGGAAGCTGAGGTGTTATGAGATGGGCAGATTCTTGAGAGTAAAGTGCGAGTGCGGAAATGAGCAGAATATATTCGGCAACTCCAGCACAGTTGTGAAGTGCATGGTCTGCAACAGAATGCTGGCAGAGCCGACGGGCTCAAGGGCCAAGGTTCATGGCAAGATAGTGAAGGTTCTCTGAGCTGAGTGCATGAGTCAGAAGGACAACCCTGAATTGGACGAGTTCGTCATAGCTACTATAAGGAAGATTCTGCCCTACGGAGCATTCTGCACACTTGACGAGTATGACGACAGGGAGGCGTTCATACATATTTCAGAAGTTGCGTCGAGGTGGATAAAGAATATCCATGAGTTCCTCAAGGAAGACCAGAAGGTTGTTGCAAAGGTATTCAGGATGGTCCCTGAGAAGAACCAGATAGACCTCTCCCTAAAAAGAGTCAGCGATATTGAAAAGAGAAGGAAGATTGAGAGCGACAGGAAGGATAAAAGGGCTCTAAAGCTTTTTGAGGTTGTTGAGGGCAGGATAGGGAAACCCCACGAGGAGGTATGGCGGGGAATGGGTGAGGCGCTTGTTGAAAAGTTTGGTGACTTGTACTCTGCACTTGAGGAGTCGGTGATAAATGATACCGCTTTGGATTCGATAAACGCCCCAAACGAGTGGAAGGTTATATTCAAGGAGGTTGCAGTTCAGAACATAAAGAAACCCAAGGTAAGGGTGACTGGAAATCTGAGCATAAGCTGCAGAGCTTCTGATGGGATTGAAGTTATCAAGAGGATACTTCTCGATGCCACGGAGAACCTTGGAGAGGAAGGCGAGGCTAGGATAACCTATCTTGGCGCACCGAGATATATGGTAGTGGTGAGTGCGCCAGATTACAAGAAGGCGGAGAGAATCTCTTCTACAATATTCAAGAGGGTAAAGGATGGGATGAAAGGAAAGGAGAGCTGCGTGGCATTTGAGAAAGAAGAAAAGTAGGTTATATGGACAAACTGAAAAAGTGCATCAAATGTGGGTTGTATACAATGAAGGAGCAATGCCCGCGATGCGGTGGGGAAACGCGCACGGCGCATCCTCCAAAGTTCTCTCCAGAGGATAAATACGGCGAGTACAGGAGGAGGGCGAAATTCGGCTATTGAGGGGGTTTGATGAAAGGCACAATAATAATCTCAAAGAAGGGGGTAAAGCTCAGAAACCCGATTTTGATAGTGGGGCTTCCGGGCATAGGGCTTGTGGGAAAGCTGGCGACAGAGTATCTCATAAAAGAGCTCAAGGCTGAGAAGGTTGCCGAGGTCTACTCAAAGCATTTCCCGCACCAGGTGCTCATGAGGAAGAAAGGTACTTTGAGGATGCTGAAGAATAAGTTCTACGCTTGGAGGAACCCCAAGAAAGGCAAGAGCGACCTGCTCCTGCTTGTCGGGGATGTGCAGGCAATAACTCCTGAGTCGCAGTTTGAAGTCTGCAATGCGCTGCTGGATTATTTTGAAAAGATGAATGGCAAGAGGATATACACCCTTGGCGGTTACGGAGTTGGAAAGATCGTGGAGAACCCGCGAGTTCTGGGCTCGGCTACCCACAAGGAGCTTGTCGAGGAACTCAGGAAATACGGCGTAGTGTTCGGGGAGGCAACCGGCTCCATAATAGGCGCTGCAGGCCTTCTGCTGGGAATTGGAAAAATAAGGAAAATGGAGGGTGCATGCCTCATGGGTGAGACCCACGGCGGATACGTAGACGCAAAGTCGGCAAAGAGCGTTCTCAATGTTCTAACAAAAATACTCGGCGTGACTGTTAACCTGAACAAGCTTGATGAGAGGGTGAAGGAGACCGAGAAGTTTATGAATAGGATGGAGAAGGAGATGGAGAAGCAGAAGGGAATGGGTGAGGGAGTTCCCAAGAGTGACGCGCTGAGTTATATAAGGTAATTCGAGCGGCCGTAATCTAGAGGCAACAGCCCATGGTTGATGCCGGATAACCTGGTGGGCTTGAAGCTTAAGCTGAAAGCTCGGGAACTAGGATCTGAGCTTCCCAAGCTCATTGCCCGGGTTCAAATCCCGGCGGCCGCATTCGGTGTGGTAGGATGGGAAACCCAGCCAAAGCAGTTCTTGTGCTCTTGCTTCTAGCGGTTACTGTAGCCGCCAAGAATGCTTCAATGCCTGTCCCAGCCGTTGTTCTACTTGGTGGTGGGGAACTGGTCCAGGTTGAGGTTGAAATAAGGGATGGACACGGAGGGGTTTACGTTTCAACCGACCCCCTTGTGGGAGTTCAGACGCAGGATTCAGCCAAGACTGCTTTCAAGGTTGCGGGAGATATGAGCGGAGTGAACCTTGGCAGCTATGATGTGCTTGTGCGCCTGAAGGACTATGGCAACACCAAGTCGGTTGACGGGCCAAGCGGCGGCGCTGCAATGACTCTTCTCATGCTTTCAATTCTTGAGAACAAAACCGTAAGGGGTGATCTGACAGTCACCGGCACGATTTCAGCCGATAAGAAGATAGGAGAAGTGGGAGAGGTGGGAAAGAAGACAAAGGCTGCAGCCGATGCCGGCTTGAGGGTCATGCTAATACCGAAGAGCTACGACACGTTCGACAAGATGGTTTTGAGCATACTGGGGAGTAGGTGGAACATCGCAATAATAGAAGTTGACAACATGAATGATGTTGCAAATCTCGCATTCAGCCCAGAGAGCACCATTCTGAGCAGCAATGTGATGGAAGTCAAGCCAAAGGCAAAGGCGAACCTCACGGTTACTGAAATCAACTGCACAGACTGCTACATAGATGAATTCAAAGCTCTTGCTGAGGAAATGATGCAGGGAAACAGGGCGCTGAGCGCGGAGATTAGGGAAAGCAACAGGAGTGAGTTCTCGTATTTCCTCAACGCGATTGATTCCGATATTGGACAGGCGGATGATGCCGAGGGGCTTAATTACGTTTACAGCGGTGCAAATTCCGCTTTCCTCACCAGTGTGGACCTCAATTTCCTAGAGAATAGCAATGTGACCTTAACCACCCTGCAAACTAGGATGCTTGATGTTGAGGGATGTATTAACAGTACTAGTAGAGCCACAATGACAAAGGAGAATTTCGAATGGGTTGCTGGAGGGGATGAGAGGTTGGCCTGGTCTAGAAAGAAGATGAATGATGTGGAGGGCCAGAACTACTCGGATGATGAGGAGACCTCATTATTCATTTTCAAAGAAGTCCTGACCGCTGAGACTTGGTGCAATATTTCGCATGAGATGTTCCGCATTGCAGACAAGATTGGTGGCACCCCTGTTGATGAGAGCAGGCTCAAAGCTCTGGCATCCAGCAGAATAGCCGAGGGAAATGATAAAGTTAAATCATTCGTCGGCTTGGAGCTGGGTGATGCCGCGTGGCGTTTCGAGGCAGCAAAGAATGAGTTTGGCAATGGATCATTTGCTGCAGCAATATTCGACTCTGATTACCTGCTCAGCACAATAGACATTATAAACAGTACAAATGATGTTGAGGGGTATGCGAGCAGTGAGTTCAATACATCCAAGTCATGGGATGGCATGTGGGCTGCTCTGTATGGGAACCATGCAGAGTATCTTTACCTGATAAGCAAGCAGGGAAGCGGCAGCATGGGGTCATCAGTCCTGCTCAGTGTATATGCAAAGAACCTGAATGGCGATACTGTGAGTATGAAGGGGCTGTTTGAGGGAATTGAGCCCGTTGAGTCTAATAACGGAGGCATCACCGTAACCGAACAGCCTCAGTACGAGGAGGAGCTTGCACTTCTCCTTGTAGTATGCCTCATAAGTGCGATATTTCTGAATATAGTTCAGTTTTTCCGAACTGCAGAGTGAGCAGATGCACTCTTCAAAAAATATAATAGGGAGCAGGGGAAAGGAGCTTGAAGGGAAGAAGGTTGCTCTTTGCATATGCGGAAGCGTTGCCGCAGTGAAATCCCCTGAGCTTGCAAGGGAGCTTATGAGGCATGGTGCCGAAGTTATGCCTGTGATGAGCCATGCTGCAAAGGACATGATACGCCCTGACCTGATGCATTGGGCGACAGGCAACCCCGTGATAACCACCCTTACTGGTGATGTTGAGCACCTCATGCTCTGCGGCAGGGAGAAGGGAACTGTTGATTTGGTCATAGTCGCACCTGCTACTGCGAGCACCATAGGCAAGCTGGCAAGCGGCATTGATGATACCCCCATGGCAACTATACTCACAACCGCACTTGGAAGTGGGATACCGATAATAGTTGCACCCGCAATGCATCTCTCCATAAGCGACAACCCAATTGTGAGGGAGAACATCAGGAGGCTTAAGACGCTTGGTGTGGAGTTTGTGGAGCCTGTTGCAAGTGAGGGAAAAGCAAAGATGGCAAGCATTGAGGAGATAGCAGGGCTTGTTATGAGAATGCTGTACAAGAAGGATCTAGAGGGGATGAAAGTGCTTGTTACGGCAGGTGCAACACGCGAGCACATCGATGATATACGCTTCATATCAAACCCCAGCAGCGGGAAGATGGGTATTGAGATAGCAAGAGAGGCTTACCTGCGCGGTGCTGACACCCTACTCGTATGCGGACATGTAGATGCTGAAGTTCCCCATTACATAAGAAGAGTATACGCTGAATCAACGGAGGAGATGATGAGGGCGGTAATGGCAAATCTCAGGAGGAGCAATATTGTTGTTCTCGCTGCCGCACCTTCCGATTTTGCGCCAGCTAGGAGAAGCGGGAAGATCTCTTCAAGGGCTATGCTAAGGCTGACCCTGCACCCGCTTCCAAAAATAAGTGACAATATTAAGAAAGTGAAAAAGTCGGTAAAACTTGTCCTCTTTAAGGCTGAGAGCCGAGTAGGTGAGCAGAAGCTTAAGAAAATAGCCCTCCAAAAGCTGAAAAAATCCAGGGCGGACATGATAGTGGCCAATGACGTTGGGAAGAAGGGTATGGGTTTTGGCAGCGAGTATAATGAAGTGCTTGTGATAAAGCCTGACGGCTCGGCAAGGAAGATAAAGGGGAAGAAATCAGAAATTGCGAAATGTATTTTTGATTCTCTTTTGAGCTAGCCCTTTCTGTATTTTGCAAGCTTTTCCTTCAGCCCTGGGTTGCTTGTTGCAAGAATCTCAACCGCCAGCATCGCTGCATTCTTTCCGCCGTCTATGGATACGCATGCAACTGGCACTCCGTCTGGCATCTGCATGGTGCTGAGCAGCGCATCAAGCCCGTCAAGTTTCACATTGACTGGCACTCCGATGACCGGCACGGTGACTCTCGAGGCTATGAAGCCTGGCAGTGCTGCGGATAATCCAGCTATAGCGATGATGACCTTTGCGTCTGTATTCCTCACAATGCCCTCGACCTTGTCAGGAGCGCGGTGCGCTGAAGCAAGCTGAAAGTCGGATGAGACACCAAACTCCTTCAGTATTGCAAGGGCGTCATCTGCTATTTTCTTATCGCTCTTGCTCCCTGCAATTACAAGGACATCCACCATCAAACCACCTCAAATTTCTTGCCAGTCATAATTTCGTATGCATCAATATATCTTTTAGTGGTGCCCTCCACAACTTCAGGAGGTAGCACAGGCGCAGGAGGCTGCTTGTTCCATCCTATCGACTCAAGGTAATCGCGCACAGGCTGTTTGTCAAAGCTCTTCTGCGGACCACCTGGGGAATAGGAACTCGCAGACCAGAACCTTGATGAATCTGGAGTTAGCATCTCATCGGTTATGATGAGTTTGTCACTGAGCATGCCGAACTCGAATTTGGTGTCGGCTATAATTATCCCCCTCTTCCTCGCCTTTTCCGAGGCTTTCTTGTATATTGTTATACTCGCGTCCCTCAGCCTATCTGCAATATCCTTTCCAACAAGCTTGGCAAGCTCCTCCTGCGTTATGTTGAGATCATGCCCTGTCACAGCCTTTGTTGCAGGTGTGAATATCGGTTCAGGGAGTTGCTCGGATTCACGCATTCCCTTTGGTAGCTCTATTCCGCACACCTTTCCAGTCTGCATGTAATCTTTCCACCCAGAGCCAGAGAGGTATCCCCTCACGACGAATTCGGCAGGCAGCGGCTTTGCTTTCTTCACCAGCATGCTCCTTCCCTTCAGCATGTCGGAAAACTTCTTAACCTCCTCGGGAAATTTCGAAACATCCGCAGTGATTACATGGTTTGGAATGATGTCCTTTGTGTAATTGAACCAGAAGAGCGAGAGCTGGGTGAGCACTGCTCCCTTGTAGGGTATGCCGTTCGGCAGCACCACATCAAAGGCGGATATCCTGTCCGTCGCAATCATCAGCAGTCTATCCTTCAGGTCGTACGTATCCCTAACCTTGCCCCTGCTGAAAAGCTTCACGCCCTTCAAGTCGGTCTTCAGCACAACTTCCATGCTTGCACCTCTTTATTTCAGAAGCGCTGCCAAGAAACCCAGAAGCGCTATGAACATCGCAGCCAAACTCAGGTTCCTGCTCCTTTTCATGAACTTCTTGGAATCCTTACTCAGAGAGTTTATGGCAATGTACGCAAAAACTGCATCTGCAATTATTACCGGTATTATATAAAAAATGTTTCCTGCGTAGGGAGGTATGTAGAGGTACGGAACAATGCTAAGCAGTACGCTTATTATGTAGAGAAGCGAGGAAACAATCAGGGAGTTCTTCACACCTATGAACATCGGCAATGTCTTTGAGCCTCTCCCTCTCTTGTCTCCCTTCACATCTCTGGCAGTCCCCATAACCTCTCTCGCCAGACCGCTCACAAATGCCACTGAGCTGAGCAGGAGGACTGCAGCTGGCACTTCATTGGAAACTGCAAGCCCGCCGTAGACGAAGGGGATTGCCATGGTTGATGCAATGTAGATATTCCCCGCAACTGCAACATCCTTCAGCTTGAAACTGTACAGGTAGGCGAGCACAGAGAAAAGGATGGTGAGCAGGAAGCAGTTCGCATTGACAAAAACTGAGAGCAGTATCCCGACAAGGAAGAGAAAGAGGGATATGGCAAATACTGTGTCTTGCTTCATCCGCCCTCTCACAAGCGGCCTGTCGGCTCTCCTGTTTATCCTATCGCTCTCCAAATCGAAGTAATCGTTTATGGCAAAGCTCGCAGCTCCTACGAGCATGGGGGGCAGCACGCTTAATGCGAGCGGGTAGAGCTGGGGGAACGAGCGGAGGGCTATTATCTCCCCTACTGCAACGGCAACTGCCAGCATTATCGAGTGCTCAAAACGCGTAAGCCTCCACAGGTCATCCAGGTCCATGCGCTCTCCTCTCCACAAGCATTTCATATGCCACCGCGTCCAACCTCCAAGACCGGTCACGCATCCTGCGTATATTTTAATATTAGGATGCAGAATATAAAAGCATGGCACGATTCTTTTTCATACCGGAGATGGGCTGCTCAGGGGACATGGTGCTAGGAGCCCTTGCAGACCTGGGGGTAGAGGAGGAGATGAGGAGCAGCATCAAACTGGCGCTAGGAGTTGATGTCTCATTCAAGGATGTAAACAAAAACGGAGTCCGGGCAAAAATCCTTGAGGGTGATGCAGATGAGAAATGCTCCCCTCAAAAGATGGCGGAGATGATTCGCTCCTCTGTGGACATACTCGGGTTCGATGATGAGCAGTGCGATTTTGTATGGAACACTTTTGAGACAATCATTGGGGCAGAGCGCAGGATACACGGATTTGATGAGGTACATTTAAGTGAAATCGGGAATATGAACACTGTCGTGGACATAATTGGCTCGGCCATTGGGCTTGCAGCTCTGGGCGCATTCGAATCTGACGTCATAACTGCGCCGCTTGCTGTGGGGAAGAAGCCGGCGCCTGCCACAATTGAGATACTCAAGAGCAGGAAGTTCAGCTTCTACACGAAGGACATAGAGCACGAGCTGTGCACTCTGACAGGGGCGAGCATAATGGTGAACATAGCTGACGGGGTTGGGAAGATCCCCCACATTGGCGTGTATAAGGAAGGATGCGGCGGGGGGAAGAAGAACTTCCAGTTTCCGAATGTACTGCGTTTGAGGATATTGTAGGATTTGTGATGTTATGAGATTGCTTCATTCACGTCCACCATATAACTTTCCCGGGATTGAGCCAGAGCTCTCCTCTTTTGAAAGAGCAAAGGTTGTAGTCTTTCCAGTTCCCTATGATTCAACTACTTGCTACAGGGGCGGAAGCAGGAACGGTCCACGTGCAATAATCACAGCCTCGAGGCAGATGGAGCTGTATGACGAGGAGCTTGGTTACGAGCCTGCAAGGGTGGGAATACATACCCTGGATGAGTTAGAGCCGTCTATGAACTCGCCGGAGGAAACTGTGAAGAGGGTTGAGGAGGTTATTGGGGAGATAGTTGAAAACAAGAAATTCCCGCTGATGCTTGGTGGGGAACATTCAATCTCCCTAGGCGCTGTAAGAGCACTTGCAAAAAAATACAAGAATATGAGCGTTCTGCAGCTTGATGCCCACTCTGACTTGAGGGATGAGTTCGAGGGGACGAAATTCGGCCATACCTCCGTGATGAGGAGGATTGGGGAGCTGTGCGACACTGTTCAGGTCGGCATAAGGAGCATGAGCAAGGAGGAAGCGGAGTTTGCAAAGAGGAAGAAACTGAAGCTTTTCCACGTTAAGGATTCACTAAAGCCTAAATTCATTGTCTCAAGCTTGAAGAGAGATGTGTACGTCAGTATAGATTTAGATGCGTTCGATCCATCTGAAGTTCCTGCTGTTGGGACTCCAGAGCCTGGAGGATTGCACTGGTATGATATGCTTGCCATTCTGAAGGAAGTTGCATCCAGCAGAAATGTGGTTGGATTCGATGTGGTAGAGCTCTGCCCTATAGAGGGTGATGTATCATCTGATTTCCTTGCGGCAAGGCTTGCGTACAAATTCCTGGGCTATATTTTTAAGCCACGCCTGCCCAGAGTATAGTATGAACTGGACAGCTGCCTATGGGGATGCATTCAAATACGCTGAGATAAATCTAGCAAAAAGTGCCCTTTTTGCGTATAATGTCAATATTGACGCAGTGAAATACCTTAAAGGGGGGGAGAGGTTTCCTGCGAAGATATCCCAGCTTCTTAAGGAATGCGTGAAGAAAGGGAGGGAGAGAGAGTTTGGGGTGGACAAAAGGACTCTGCAAGCGCTTATGAAAAGAGTCGGCTATGACGAGTTAAGGATGGGGGGTCAGGCAGGAAACATGTGCAATGTCGCATCCTCCCTCAGCGTCCTCTGCTACACTCATGTTCCCTCAAAATGCAGAGAGCAGATGAGGCTTTTCGAGCATCCTGAGAATATACTTGTTGCAGACGGAAGTTTCAAAACCCCAGACGAGGTAGGCAGAAAATGCGACGTTCCAATCCACTTTGTCATGGAGTTCGGAAAAGGCTACAGGTTTCAGAATGCAGAGGCGCCAACTCCGAACAGGCTCATCGCATCCTTCAACCCTCCATGCGCAGTGCTTGAGATTGATGAGGAGTTTAGGAGGCTCGCCCCGCGCATTATAGATACTGTGAGCAGGGCGGTCATATCAGGCTTCCACAACCCGACAATTGGGAGCGATTTTGCAGTTCGTATAAAAAATGTCAGGGATAACATCCAAGAGCTGAAGAGGCTGAATCACAACCTTAAAGTGCATGTTGAGCTCGGTGATTTCCAGCATCCCAGAGTCCTCAAGGAGGTAACCCGCCAGATTCTCCCAGTATGCGAAAGCGTTGGATTCAATGAGAATGAGCTGGAGCAGCTTAAGAAAGCTTTGGGTATCAAAGACGGTATGTGGAAGGCATGCGACAGGATATGCAGCATGTTCGGCACAGCAGTATTCCATCGCTCCAGCTTCTCATTCTTCGTTGACAGGGAGGAGAGCTGCGCTGACACAATACTATTCGGCTCCCTCCTTGCAGCTCACAGGGCTTCAAATGGGAGAAATGCTTCATTCGGAGATTTGGAGAAATTCATAAAGGGAATAAAGGTGAACACTGAGGGAGTTAAGAAATACGAGGAATTCAGGAAAATAAAATTCAGGAACAATGCTCATTTTGCGCCTTCGCTTGATGTCGGCGAGCCCGGGATGACTGTGGGGCTTGGAGACTGCTTCACAGCAGGCTATTTCCTCACTAAATAGTGCGACCGCCGGGATTTGAACCCGGGTCGTTGGCTTGGAAAGCCAAAGTCCTACCAGGCTAGACTACGATCGCAAGTGCGGCCGCCGGGATTTGAACCCGGCTCGCGAGCTTGGCAAGCTCGAGTCCTAACCAGACTAGACTACAGCCGCAGATGCCGTGAGCCGGATTTGAACCGGCAACCTAAGTCTTTTTAGAATGGGCCCGCCCGGGATCGAACCGGGAGTCTTCACCGTGTAAGGGTGACGTCTTACCATTCGACCACGAGCCCGCGTAGTTTTGAATATTATCGAGTCCTGATTTAAAATATGTTAGTGTATAGCTAAACCAAAAGAGAAGAGACAGTATTAAGCAACTTCCTTTCCGTCTCCCTTATCTATCCTGTAGCCGTACTCGCTTGCGCCTGCCCTCCACAATGAGCCATACCTGTCGCTCACCTGCTCCTCAATCGTCCTGCCCCTCTTGACTGCAGCTTCCACATGCTTCCTCTCTATCAGTTCGGCACCCTCCATGAAAGCCAAATCCCCGGCAAGCTTTATCACTCCGCTTACGCTCCTGAGGCGCAGAGTAAGGGCAGAAACACTATCTATATTCTTCGCCCTCTTCTTCGCCTCGCTTATTATTGCCAGGATAGCATCAGCATTTGCATGCGGTATCCTCCCGTCCTTTACTATCTCCTGCGCTATGAACTGCACCATCTTTTTCCTGTTCTCCTCATTGTCCTCCATGTGAGTTTTAAGGAGCACCTCATAACCATTCCCGGTTATCCTTGACCTGAGAGGCGGGAGCAGGGAAGGCAGGTCGCTCATGTTCAACGCAGCCACGAGTATGAAATCACATGGAACCCCGTCAACTCTCACAGACGCGCCTGTGCTGGAGGCATTCCTTCCGGTTATTGGGAATTTCCTTTCCTGCATTGCGGTGAGTATGTATCTCTGCAGGAAATCCAAATGGGCTATCTCGTCTATGAAGAGGACTCCCTCATGCGCCTCGTGAATTGCGCCGGGAACCACCCTCATGTACGGCAGTATTCCAACTTCAGGATGCCCTCCGTATGGGTCGTGCTGCACATCTCCAAGCAGCTCGGTTTCCGAGGCGCCTGTTGCCTGGACAAAGGAGCTTCTTTTGAGCGGAACAATGACTTTCCTTGGCTTCACCTCAGAATCTATGATTCTCGTGAGGGACTTGTTGTCATAAACCCTCACCTTTTCATCATCAATCCTTTCGTATACGGTTATCTCCTCCTTCCCGTCCGGGCACTTCCTGGTCGCATAGACCCTCTCCCTTGCCATGTTCCCTGCGCTCGAAAACAAATCCTCAAATGGTGACAGACCCTTGGCCTGCCTGTCAGCCCCGCATCTGGAGCATATGTGCAGGTTCGGCGTCACGCTGCCGCACACTCCGCATCTTGAGGACAGTTTTTCAGCAATATATCTTGGGACTTTTGAGATTGGAGTGACCACCCCGTCCTCCCTGTTCGAGGATGGCTTGAACTCCCTGACATCCAGCACTGGCCTTTCCGGGTTGGAGAAGTTGTGCAGCACCGCCACCTCCTGCCTCGGGGGCGGGATGAAGTGCGCAAAAGACTGAGCAATCATGCTCTTCCCGGTTCCGGGAGGGCCGACAAGAAGAAGATGTCTTCTC
This sequence comes from Microcaldota archaeon, assembly GCA_026396385.1. Taxonomy (GTDB): domain Archaea; phylum Micrarchaeota; class Micrarchaeia; order Burarchaeales; family Fermentimicrarchaeaceae; genus Fermentimicrarchaeum. Next base: position 17,082 of record JAPLWV010000043.1, read on the forward strand.
TGCTTTGAGGCTATCCTGGCTGCCTCGACAGCTTCACTCTGTCCGATTATCATTTCTAGCGGATCCTTGGGCAGAGCAATCTCCTTAGTGCTCTCCGGTAGGTCCATGATGGTGTTTTGATGCTGCATTTTTATATTCCTTTTGAATGATTGTTGGATAGTTGCCCATTTTCTTTTGGCGCTGGTTTTAAATATTTAAATTGAGCAATTTAAGAAGAGGTGATGTTTATGGAAAAAACTCTTGAGAAGGGGGGTAAACCAGATACCACTCCATTTGAGAGGATGTTCGACTCAGGCAAGGAGAAAAAAATCCCGTATAGTCGACTAGCAGGAAATCTCCTGTCTGATAATTTTATGACGCGAAAAGAGGCGCTGGGCGAACTTGCGCAGCACTTGGACTATGCTTTATCCCGCAAAGCACGGCATGAGACCGCGGATTTAAAGCTGGACTTGCAGTTCAGCTACGGTACCTCCGGCGACGCCCCGAGACTCAACCTTACCCGGAAAGACAAGGTTCTGTTGTCTTTCGAGGCTTATGGCGATCAGTTCGCTATCACAGGGAAGGGGCAAGGGGGGCAGGCCGGGCAGGCCACATTTTCTTATAAAAAGACCGGATGGCAGGGAATTTATGAAAGAAACAAGTGGAATCTCGAGAAGGCGCTGAAGGGGGTATTTCAGGATATTTCCAGCGCAGAAGGGAGTATATCCTTCAAGTAGCCCTCGTAGAATGTGCCTGAAGCCAAAGCAAGCTTAATATACTCCTGAATGCTAACTAGTTCTTGGTGGTAAGGATGAAATGGAGAGAGTTAGTTGATAAGAGAGCTCTAATGTTACCTCTTATATTTGTCATTTTTTCAGTTCTTTTATATCGAATTCATGAGTGTTATTTTTTCGCTATGCATTGCGGTTCAATCTACGATGTATACTTCTTTCCCATAATCATTGTTC
>JAPLWV010000032.1 GCA_026396385.1 Microcaldota archaeon
AATTACGTTCTTGTTGCGCATTTGTCAGAGACAACAGGAAATCATACAGATTCCACGCAATATGGTAATAATGCTGTTGGAACTGTCGTTGGGAAACAAGGAGATACAACAATCGGCAGAATAGGCGGGGCGGATGAATTCGATTCTTCTCAAATCCATTATATCAACTTTAGCAACTCCTCTACTCTGAACCCTGCAAACTTTACACTTGAAGCTTGGGCAAATCAGTATTCATACAATCAATATGCAAGAATAATATCCAAAGAAACAACTACGACTGCAAACCCATATGGTCTAGAATGGAATTCAGCTAACTCGGTAACTATATGCGTAAAAAATAGTACTGGAAATGAGATGTGCCTGCAAGCTAGTGGCACTCCGTTGAATACATGGCAGTATGTAGTCGGGATTTACAACAGCACGTATATATCACTGTGGCATAATATGATAACCTTAACGCCGGTATGCGTGGTGACAACCTGTTCTCCTTACACAATACCCGCGCTCACTACCTCTGTCATTATCGGAAGCAATCCAACTCATCAAAGAAACTTAACTGGAAAAATAGATGAAATCCGCATATCAAATATAGAAAGAAGCACAAATTGGATTAATCAAACTTATCAGATGGTTCAGAATCAAAATAGTTTTGTAACATTCGGGACTAATGAGTCCTATTCTCCTGGGGCTGGATGGGTTAACAATAGTTGGGTTGCTTTCACTTCGGTGTGTTCCCCACCCTATAATGACTGCTGGAGCAATGTAACAAAGACAGTGAACTCAACTGTAGGTGCAACAATAGCTTGGTGCGTCTATGCAAATGACACTTCAAACAGCTGGAATTCAACTTCCTGCATTACTCCGTTCAGTTACATCACGACCTCTCAGAAGGCTCCATCTAACTGCTCAATGACGGCAATTCCACTTTCAACCGAATGGAGCGACCCAGTGGATATCAATATGAGTTATAGAAATGCAACCGACGATGCTCCGATCACAGGTGCTACCTGTCAGGTAATGATAAACTCAGACCCGTACAACCTGCTCCTTCTGACATACAGTTCTGGGGATTATACAAACACAACTACTCAGCTCCTCCCAGGTTCCAATAATTTGAGTGCTACATGCAGCGATGCAGCCTTCTCGGACTGCACTGCCGACGATACCCACCATGTGTCCTGGTCTGGTGAGATCGACGTCCCAACCCTGATAATAGAGGATCCCACCTACTCAGTAAACAGCAGTGGAATATACCATAAAATCATAAAGAGAGCTCCACCTTATCTCTCTGGCAATTTGGTCACTGATATCGGGTTGGGAAATTCTGGTTACGACTGGGTCTATGGTGACTGGGTCTACGGCATGGTGATAAAGCCAGCGAATAGCATGCCAACATGTGCCGATATCGACAAGATAGTGGATCCCTCCAAAATACTGCTAGTCGAAAACTCAAGTAAAATAGCGAATGTCACCTCATGCCCGAACATAACCGCTTTTGCTGGGTTGATATTCTCGGATGATGCGTGCGTAAAGAATGTAGTCGATTGCCTGAATCAAGTCCGTTACTTCGTTGACCCGAATAGAAGAGGTATCCCTTTCATATTCAACTTCACCTATAATCCAAGTTACGACGTACCTAACAAAAACAACGTGAACATATTCAACCTAACCAACCTGACATACGTCCTGCTGAACGGAAAGAAGCGTGTTGTGCAGGATATATCCAAGCTGAGAACATTCTACTTCAATGTTTACTACCTAGAATCCAGGTGGGCACCCAGCTTCCTGATGAGGCTCTACGGACAGTTCGGTCCGTCACCCTACGGGATATATTCCTTCGTGGACATGAACCTGTACACCCGCCCGAATTCCTCTGTGGACTACCACTATTTCAACAAAACGTCGAACGTCCCCTCCTATCTGATAAAGGGGATGCCAAACTGTGAGAATTTTAGCATATGCAACAGCGATTCTGTAGGGCATTTCAGGTTGGATGACGAAATTAGTGTGTTGAACTCAAGCGGAGAATACACTCATATAACCAGCATAGGAGCTGAAAAGCTAATCTTTCAACTAGAACCAGATTAGGTGCTGAAAAGCTAATTTATCAACCAGCATACATAAACGCTAGGAGCAATGCCTTTTACTAAGAGAACAACTCAGCAAATACAAGGCCGAATACCATCGTAACCGCGAAAAATATGACAAGTCCAAGCCCTATGAAGAAAGGAGCATACTTGAACCCATTTATCCACACCCCTGTGTTTACAACTGCTATTATGAACGATGCCGAGAAGGTTACAAGTATCGTTGCTATTATTGCAAATTTGTAGAAATCGTCAGTTGTTATCTTTGGCGGCCTTGGCTGGACTAATGACATGACGCCCACCTTTGGGAAACCCTGGGGGTTCTGGATTTGTATTTCCTGCCATATCTTATTTGTTGCGTGTATAAGCTGGTAGGAGAGCCCGTAAAGCATGGGTGCTCCGATGCAGGATGCAAAAACGATGAATATGACGTACATCAGCATCATCTCAGATATCTCCTTGTGCAGAATTTGAACCTGCCTTGCATCCCATGCGCATTTGTCAAGCAGGGTTGCAACCTCTCCTCCGCTCGAGCTCTCCTCCACAATCAGGTTGACAGTCCTGTTGAGCTGCCTTGAGTCGAACTTCTTTGCTAGTCTCTTGAGGGCCTGGGTGAAGGGCTCACCTCCGAAGGTTCTCCTTGTAGTGTTTGCAATCTCCTCAGAAAGCAGACCGAACTCAGGCCTTGCCGCGAACCAGAGGGCTCTCTCAATGGACATGCCTGCCCTAACGTTTGCTGCGCATATCTGCAGGAAGTCCGGCAGTACCTCCTCTATCTGCTTCTTCCTGCTGTCCACCCTCATCCTAAGCAGGACATAAACAGCAACTCCGAAAAACACCATTATCCCTCCGGCTATCAGCAGAGCAAGGTCGGGCAATGCCTTGCTGAGAAAAATGAAAATCGGTATTGGAATCCCAAACACAAGGAGCAGCACCATGCCGGTGAATGCTTCAGGTGACATATCTATGCCGGCCATAAGGAGGGCATCCTCTATCCTCAGGATCCACTCCCTCGTCAGCAACCTGCCCATTGCGCCGTATACGTCATCCATCCAATTACCTCATATATCAAAGCTTGGTCTTGAAGATCTTATTATCGTTAGGAACAGGTATTGTATAAGAGCCAAGAATACTAGGATAATTACCAGAGTTCCGAAATCCACATCCAAGCTTATGAATGAGCTAAGAATAACTCCTATTGCAACTCCCAGAGATGGCATAATTATTGCGAACAGCATGTAGAACATAGCTATTGGGTTGAGCTTCTGTCCATACCTCTTTATCTCTATCACCTGCTCAGCGGATATCTGGTTCAGCGCTGTTTCAAGACCAGTTGCAACATCAGCACCTGACCTGAGGGACATGAGTATCTGCAGTATTATCCTCCTGAAAGATGCTGCCTTGTTGGCCTCATAGGCCTGCTGCAGTGCAATTTCGGCTGGAATTCCGCTGTCTATCCTCTCCACAATCTTCTTGAACTCCCTGCTCGTTGCCCCATACTCCTTCCTCACCCCCATAAGAGCATTGAAGAGCGGGGCTCCCGACTTCAGCGCTATCAGTATGTCCCTGCCAGCAAATAGAGACTCTCTGTCCACCTCCTTCGCTTTCTGTGTTATCTTAACATCTACAGCACCTATCCCCATCATAAAGAAGACGAAGAACAACAGCGGTGACATAAGAGCAACCACGATGATCGGAAAACTGAAAACTGATGCCAGCATTCCCAGCACTATGCTGAGCATTATCATCATCACTACGGCATTCAAGAGTGTCCTTACTACGAAGTCCCTCGGGTCGATATTCATATCCGCCATTTCGAGCTTCCTAGGCAAGTCGGGGAATTGCATCACCAGCACGCTGACTACTCTCCTCTCCCACCCTGCTTTGGATTTTGACCTGCCGATCTCTTGAAGAGGCTGCGGAGGAGCCTCTTTTTTCCTAGTGGCCATGCTGCCTAAAACCTGCCTTACCTCCTCCTTCTTGCTAGTGTCCTCCATCTACAACTCACCCGCCCTCTAGAATATCCTCAATTTCCTTTTTCATCTTTCTTATCCTCTGCGCCTTCTCCCTCTCCTCCCTCTTCATACTTATACTCTTGAAATCCTCGTTCAGCTGCTTTATCTCCTCAACTTTCGCTTGATCAACTTCAGGTGCGGCAGGCTTCTCCTCAGCTTTCACTGCAGCCTCCTCAAGAACCATCCTCTCCTTGGGCTTCTCCTTAGGCATTTCCGATATAAGCTTGGCGAATTTAGTCTTCATCTCATCCAGCTTCTCCTCCTCCGCCAATATCTCCTTCTCGGTCCTCGCGACAACTTCTATTTTCTCCGCAGGTATTCGCTCTATCTCCTCCTCAGTCAGAATCCTTTCCTCCACCCTCTCTACCTTCTTACCCTTCACCCCGCTGCTTTCTATCCTCTTTGCGCTCTCAAGTGCGGCTTCGTATGAGACTACCGAAATATTTTCAACATCAAACTCCCCGAATAATGGCATGTTCGGCAACAGCCTGTTAACTTTCGGAAGAGCGTTTCTCTCCAGTCTCCTCACTTCAGAGGACATTCTCACGAACTCTGCATCCAAGTTCTCCTTACTCTCTTGTGGAACAGCATCTGCCATTATACTACCCTACTTCCCGTATAAGCCCAGCTCCTCGCTCCAAGGTTCATCCCTATTGACAATCTCCATCATCTCATCGCTACTGCGGTAGTAGCGCGCGACAACCAGACCCACGTTGTCAACGTCCCTTATCTGGTTCTTCAGCATCCATTTCAGAACTTTGGTCTTTTCCGCAATATCGTCAATTATCTCCTTCCTCGACAGTCCGGCGTATAGCGAGAGAGTATCAGCAAGCACGCTGAGCTCGTTTATCTCCTTAATTGAGTCTGTCTTCAAATCCCATCTTGCTATCACGTTTATATCACCACCCCTCAGTATCTCAGCGAATTCCAGCATCCTCCTTATCCCGAGCCTCCTGTGCCTGAATTGTACAACAATCCCTGCGAGGGCATCAAGCATGCTCTTGGGTATGCTGATTGGCGGGTTGGTGAGTCTTGTGATGGTGTCACCCGCGTTATCCGCGTGCAGTGTCGCATATACCGAGTGGCCTGTGTGCATTGCCTCGAAAAGAACTTCAGCTTCCCTCTGCCTTCTTATCTCTCCCACCAGCAGCCTGTCAGGCCTCTGTCTCAGTGCGTTGACCAGCAAATCCAGCATTGTGACCTCTCCTTTCCCCTCTGGGTTCGGCTGCCTTGTGAGCATGGGCACCCACTGCATATGTTTCGGAAGTGTAAGCTCTGATGTATCCTCTATTGTTATTATCCTGTGACTCGGTGGGAAGAAGCACCCTATTGAATTGAGGAAAGATGTCTTCCCGCTTGCGGTTCCTCCAGAAATGACCAGTGACAGCTCGTTCTGCATGCACAGCCATATGAGAGAAGCGGACTCTGGGCTTATGGTGTTCCTCTCAAGCACGGCAGTAATAGTCCAAGGGTTCTTTGAGAATTTCCTTATAGTTATTGTGTTTCCGCACACTGATATGGGGTGGAGGGTTGCATTAACCCTTGACCCGTCCGTAAGCGTGGCATCCATGAGTGGGTTGAGCACGGTTATCTGCTTCCCTATCCTCCTGCCTATTGATGCTGCGTATTCGTATATAGTCTCCTCATCCTTGAGTAGCAGATTGGTCTTGCACCACCCATGCTTCTTGTGGAACACCCACACGGGCGCAGATGAACCGTTGACGACTACCTCCTCAAGATTCTCGTCATGGATAGGCGTCTCCAGTTCTCCCAAGCCCAGCATGCTCTGCACAAGGTAGGAGGCAAGCAACTTCTTTGCATCATCGGAGAGAGTAAGGAAGTGCTTATCCAGAAGCTTCATTGCCTTGTCCTCAAATTTCTTCGTCACCTGCTCTATCATCTTGGGATTCATGAGCTCGTCCGCATCCAGTTTAACATCCGTAATAAGCTCTCCCTTGAGGGTGTTGAGCACTATCTTTGTCCCCTCGCCCAGCCCCCTCACCCCGATATCATAGAGAGGTACAAAGTCCTTCTTACCCTGAGTTATTTTAACATTCACAGGTATTTCGCCTGCTAGGAAGCTATACTCATCGATTAGCCCCTCGCTAGCTGGCTGGTCGCTCAATTCATCACCGAATAATAATCTTTTGAGGTGAATATAAACCTATCCGCTCAGTTTGCCCATCATGCTGAGGAACACGGCGTACTCTTTCTCGAAAATCACGGTTTCCTCCCCGCTTCTCCTCACCTCCTCCTCTAGTTCCTTGGCTTCAGCAAAAAGTTTCGCTAGGTTTGAATTCTTCCTCACTTTTATTTTTTCAATTCTCCCCATAAGGTTCTTCAGCTTGGCATTCAGCATTACCTTTATCTCCTCCAATGACTGAAGCTCTCTTTCGGCTTCATCCTTGTATCTAATTTTTTCCTCGTATTTCCCTAGCAGGCCATGCAAACTTTCCAGCTCCTTTTTCACATCACTCCTGCTTCTCTCAAATTCGTCATAAAGTCCTCTTTCAGCGCTATCATATCTCTCGATACCAACCCAGTTAGGCCCCCTCATTTTTTCAAGCTCCTTCTTCTCAGCTTCCATGGAAGCTTTCAACTCCTCAAGCGTCTTTTTAATCACGTCGTATTTCTTCTTCTTATCATCAGGCCTGCCAGTGGGCATCTTCAGCAAAGCAGCAACATCCTCTTTTTTACTCAGAGGTTTTTTGCCCTGAGTTTTTTTGTCTTTCATTTTTTCTCACTCTTTACAACTTCTGGCGGGCAGACTTTCTCAAGTTCATCAATACCCTTCTGCAGTTTCTCAAGTTTCTCCTCGCTCTCCTCGATTCTTTTTCTCAGCACTTCGGTATCCCGCACAAACTTCTCATTTGTGCATCTTCCCCTGTAGCACAACTCCTCGTGTTTTTTCTCAAGGGTATCAAGCTCCCTCACTTTCTGCCTTACGGCCGCCATTTTATCCTCAAACAATTTTGAGACTCCCATGAACTCGTCCCGCATCTCATCCAATTCCCTTCCAAACCTCTCGAGCCTCTTCACCTCGGATTCAACTCCCCGCGACATTGTCACCTGCATCTCGGTTATATCCCTTGCCTTCCTCTCTACCTCGCTCTTCTCACCGCTCGGAATCGTGAGGTACACTTTAGTCAACATATAGTCTATTTTGACGATTCCCTCCTTCTCAAGTACCTTGGCCCACTCTTCTATTACGCCCTGAGAAATGCCCAGCTCAATAGAAGCTTCCCTCAGCTCAATTTTCCCTCTGTCTCTCACAAGTTTAACTAATCCATCCACCCCAGTGCTTATGGGGATGTCCTCTCGAGCCATGTATGGTTTTTCGTTGTTAATTATTAATAAAGGTTTAGGTATATACCTCTACTACGCATAAGGTGGAAAGATGGGCGAGGAACTCTTAGGCATAATACCAATAAGGGAGCAGCTTGGTGCGGTAGAGAGATTCAGGGTTGAGAGCAAGCTCCATGAGAAATTCAGGGATGATGGAATAAAGGTCTACCTCTCCATAGACTCGAAGAAGAACGCCGAAGAGTTGAAGGCTGAGCTAGGGCTTGCTGAGGCAAAGTTGCTGGAAATACTGAATTTTATGGAAGGGGAAGGAATAATAAAGCTCAAGACGATATATGAGTTCGAGCTTGAGGGCTCGCTTAAGAAATAGCTCCTTCTGCGGAAGTGAGTTTGATGAATAAGGATTCTCTGAAAAAGGTGCTGGAGAAGCAGCCTGCGGGGGCAATGGAGAGATATAAATCCGAGAAATCGCTTCTGGATAAATTCGGGCAGGATGGAATCAAGATATACCTATCCATAGACGGCAAGATGACTGCTGAGGAAATAATGAAAAAGACTGGCTTGAGTGAAGAGAAGTTCATGGAGATACTCAACTACCTGGAAAGCATAGCGGTACTGAAAACAGAATTGCCAGCAATAGAACCACATGAGAAAATCGAAAAGACTGAAAAGCCTCCACTAGAACCAATCAAAAAGCCCGGGGCTATACCTTCCCTTCCACTGCTCAAAACAGAGGAGATTCCGGATTTTTTTGAGAAGAGTTCTGCCCTCGAGGCATTGGTTATCAAAGTAAAGCCGCCTGGGGTGAAAGAACTACCCGTACGCGTGCCAAAGACTCCATTGGAGAAAAAGCTATATGACAAGTTCGGGCAGGCAGGGCTTCATGCTTATAATATGATCGATGAATTCAGGACCCCGAGGGAAATTCTGAGGGAGACCAACATTAGCGAGGAGCAACTCAAATCAATAATTGAGTTCATGCGCAGTGAGGGGATAATACGATTGGAGAGGCCTGAGGAAGTGATGGATAAGCCTCTGAAGGTGCCAGCCCCTCCTGCCCCGGGAACACAGGCAAATCCTGCGGAGCAGAAACCGCAACCTCCCAAACCTATTGAGAAGCCCGCCCCGAAACCGATTGAAAGAGCAGTCCTCAACAAGAATGCGGTGTGCATACCAACAGTAGCACCCATACGATTAATCAATAAGCTAAGACTGGAGGCGAATCTGCTCAAAAAATATGGGAACGAAGGAGTGAAGGTATTCTCTATGATGAATGGGAAGAAAACCAATGTGCGAATAGTGAAGGATACCAAAATAAAGCCAGCAAAGCTCGATGATATAACTACATTCCTGCTTCAGAATGATACCGTCAAGCTCCAGTGCTTGACAGACGAGAATATAAGGGAAGTATACGGAGAGGAGGGATTCTCCATATACGGAAAATACGGGAGGGACGGCATTCTGCTGTACGAGCTCATAGACAAAAAGACAACCCTGAACGATATAGTGCGTATCAGCGGAATAGAGCCGAACCTTGCGGTTGATATATTCGCTTTCGTGCACAAGGTGCTCGGCTTGGAAATACCTCTTGACACAGAGCTGCTCCGCAAGCAGCTTGGGATTAAAAAGTGAGCAGGAAACCCACGTCCTTTAGAGGTGGGATGAGCGAACAAATCTTGGAATGCTGGAAAGTTACCCCCTCGTTAGATTTATAAAGAATGAAATCAAAAAAATAGTGGCGATCAGCATAGAGAGCTAAAATAACAAAACTTGCATTTGGGGAGCCCATGGTTTTCATAGAGAGAATTAAGCTCAAGAGATTCAAATCCTTCAGGTATGCAGACATACCTCTCTCGAAGGGGTTTGTATGCCTAGCGGGTCCCAACGGAAGCGGAAAGTCGAATATCTGCGATGGGATACGATTTGCGCTGGGGGAGAACAGCCTCAAATCCCTCAGGGCAAAGAAGGTTGCCGATTTGATCAGCCACGGCTCTGAGAAAGCTGAGATATACATTCAGTTTGACGGTGAGAAGAAGCACGAGCTGAAGAGGGCGATAAGAAGGGATGGCAAGACACTCTACAAGCTGGATGGCAAGAGGCTGACGCGAACCGATGTCCTTGACGAGCTCTCAAGGCTTGGGATCAGCGCGGGAAACCACAATGTCATAGCCCAAGGAGAAGTTGAGAGGATAGTCAACATCAGCCCGAAGGAGAGGAGAGAGATAATAGACGGGGTTGCGGGCATATCTGAGTTCGAGGAGAAGAAGAAGGAGGCGCTTTCAGAGCTTGCAAAGGTTGAGCAGAAGATAAATGATGCTACAATAGTCCTCAAAGAAAGGGAGGGCTTCCTCACAGAGCTTGAGAAGGAGAAGAATGACGCACTGAAATACAACGAGATAAACGCCGGTTTGAGGAAATACAGAGGTTCGCTGCTTTTCATAGAGCTCAAGAAAGCGGATAAAGAATTCACACGTGTTACAAACAAATACCTTGAGCTTAAGGGGCAGGAGGAGGAAGTCAGCAAGCGCGTTGCTGACATTGATGTAAAAATCAAGGAGTTGGAGGGGAAGAAGAATGCAATAACCGCACAGATAAATGAGAAAGCAGAGAGGGAGAAGAGTTCGCTTGTCACTGAAGTCGAACAGCTGAAGACTTCCATAAACCTTGCCCTAGGGAGCAAGGGGCAGAAGGAGAGGGAAGTTGAGAGGCTGAAGCAGAGGATTAACACTCTTGAGAACGAGAAGATTTCCTTCAATGCAAGGATGATCCAGCTCTCCCAGGACGCCGGAGCCCTGAGGGAGAAGCTCTCCGAGGTTGATACCCAGATTCTATCATTCCTGAATGAGAGGGACAAAGCCTCGAAAAGTGAGGAGGCGCTTGGAAGCAAATTCTATGAAGCCAAGATGAAGTCAACAAACCTGCTTAAACAGCTTGAAGGCAGGAGGGAGAGGATAAGAGCGCTGGCGCTTGATATCGAGAAACTGCAGAGCAAGAAGGAGTTCAGCGAGATGGAGCTGAGCCGGCTAGGCACGCAAGCACCGGAAGAGAAATCTGAGAGGGAGGCGGAGCTTCTTAGGGAGGCCGAGGAGCTGAGAAAAGCCAGCTCCGAGGTAGATGCGCAGCTCAGTTCACTTTTTAACAAGGAGAAGGAGCTGAACCAGAAACTTCCGACAAGCGAGAAGATGCTGCTTGAGGTTAAGGAGAAGTACGTTGCGATAGGGAGCAAGCTGCAGGTCATGAAAGAACTTCCAGAAAACCAGGGCATAAAATCAGTGCTGGAGCTCAAGAGGAATGGCATGCTGCCAGGAATATACGGGACAGTTGGAGAGTTGTGCAAGTTTGATGACAAGTATGCAACTGCAATAGAGACAGCAGTCGGGCACAGGCTAAACTATCTTGTTGTGGAGGATGTCGATACTGCAGCGAAAGCTATCGAATACCTGAAGAAAACAAAGTCGGGCAGATGCACATTCATTCCTCTTGACATAAAAGTACGTTTCATAACTGACGAGCAGAGAGCCCTGAGCAAGAAAGAAGGTTCCCGGGGCTTCCTGATAGAAGTTGCGAGCTTCGACTCAAAGTACTCAAATATCTTCCAGTTCGTTTTCGGCGATACGCTTCTCATTGAGGATATAAGCAACGGTAAGAAGATTGGGATCGGAAAGGTCAGAATGGTCACAATGGAGGGGGACTTGCTCGAGTCCTCAGGCGCCATAACCGGAGGGACTGTCAAAAGGGTTTCCTCACATGCAAAGGAGAGGGCAGAGGCAGAACGGCTCTCCTCCGAGCTGGAGGCGCTGAAAGCCGATAGGGACGGAATCATCAATTCCCTTTATTCCACCAGGGAAGAAATGAGCAAGAAGAGAAGGGAGAAGAGCGAGCTTGAGGTGAAGCTCAAGGGATTCGAGCTTGAGCTCTCGCACATAAACGAAAACAAGAACAGGGAAAGGAAGGGGAGAGAGGCTTATGAGAGAAGTGTATCCTCCCTCAAGCAGGATATTGAGAAAATATCAAAGGAGCTCTCGGAGAAGCGGGCATCCATGGGGGAGTTGAATAATGAAACCGTAGAATTGCAGAAAGCCAATGAGGATTCTCTCAAGCAGATAGATGCGGAAAAGGAGGAACAGTTCAAGAAAAAGATGGGGGAGTTCGAGAAGCAGCTTAATGACTTCAACTCAACGAAATCCACGCAGGAGTCGGAGCTTGCAAAATGCAGCGCCGAGCTTGAGGTTCTCAAGAAAAGGGCCCAGAACAACGATGCGGAGGGCGAGCCTCTCAGAAAAGAGCTGAATAGTATTAAGAGCGATATAAAGGAGCTGGAAGGGTCACTGGCTTCGAACAACAAGCTGTATGAGGAGAAAAGCGCGAAGATGAAGAATGTTGGTGCCGACCTAGAGAGGCTTTTTACCGGAAGGAATGAGATTGAGAGGCAGATTGAGGCGCTTGCGCTTGATAAGGGGAAGAGCGGATTCAACTACGAGAAGTTCTTCAAGGACTTGACAAGACACGAGATAACGAGATCAAACCTTGAAACCAGGCTTGCGGACCTGAAGACAGAGTGCGCAGCATACCCGGATGTCGAGCAGGTTGAGGGGACCAGGGAGGATATCGAAGCCAGGATAGGGGAAGGGGACCAGCAGCTTGCAACTCTCGGAAATGTCAACCTGAAAGCACCCGAACTTTACGAGGAGAAGCTCAAGGACATAAAAGAAATAAAGGAGAAGACGGACAAGCTTGCAGAGGAGAGGAAGGCTGTGCAGACAATGATTGATGAAATCGAGACTAAAAAATCTGCAATATTCATGGAGACTTTTGAAATCATTAGAAACAACTTCACGAAACTATTTGGATACGCATTCAAGGGAGAGGGCGATATGGTGCTGCAGAACCCAGAAGCGCCTCTGGAGAGTGGACTGCAGATTCAGGTGAAAACAGAGAAAGGTGAGACGAAATACCTAGAATCAATGTCAGGAGGCGAGAAGTCCCTGCTCACTCTCATGTTCATCTTCTCAATCCAGATGTACAAGCCAGCCCCGTTCTACCTGCTTGATGAGGCTGATGCTTCTCTTGACAAGGAGAACAGCCTGAAGCTCTCCCAGCTTCTCAAGGAACTTTCAAAGAACACTCAGTTCATAGTTGTCAGCCACAATGATGCAGTTCTTACTTCAGCTGATACTGCTATCGGAGTCACCAGGACGAAAGAAGGTTCAAAAATAGTTGGGGTACAGTTCAACACCTGATTCTGGATACCCGCAGCTCTCGCTGATTTTTGTAAACCTATAGAATTAGAGTGGGGTGATGGCAACATGTGGGGCAAGACCCCACATGTTGGAGGTGAACTTATGGCCGAACCACCCCTTACAAAGAGATTTATATATGGTCGCCTTGCCAGCATCACTTCGCGAAATAATAAACCCTCCTCCCAGCCTGCTTCTTCTCCAGCAGTCCCTGGGAATGCAGCTTATTCAGCCTTGCGCTTGCAGCATTCTTTCCCCTGTAGTTGAAAGCCCTCTGCAAATCCTCCGCGCATACTTTGCCGCTCTTCTTCACAAAATCAATTATCCTACCATCAATATCGCCAAGAATTTCCTCGTTGGCCTCGCTGCCCATCTCCCTTTCAATTCCCTCCAGCCTTCTCTCAATTGTGCCAAGCCTCTCCGAAATCTGCCTCAGGAGCTCCATCTCTGTTGTTTCCTTCACTTCCCTAAGCAGCGTTCTCGTTTCCACGCTCTTTTTGTCAAGCTCCTTCTCTTCAATGTCTGGCATTTCAACACTCCCTCTTGAGAGCATCACGACTAAACCTTGTTTAAATCATGATTGTGTCATGATTAGAAAGAAAGAGGTATATAAACATATCGTTCTACCGGGCTTTGCACTTAAAATTCAGATAGAAGCGAGATATTTAAATTATATAAGACTAAATGAAAAGCAGCGATACCATGCCCGAGTTCTATAATAGATTCTGGTCTGATAAGAAAGGGAAGCTGTGGGACTTTGCGCTGAAGTGGCCCAAGCTCAGCAGGTACATCCCACGAGAAGATGCAGTCATCCTAGATTTTGGATGCGGTAATGGTGAAATCATAAAGGAAATGATGGTGCTGAACCCAAAGGCAAAATACATAGGGCTGGATGTTTCTAAGAAAGCGCTTTCAGTTGCATCTGCAAAACTTCCAAAAGCCGAGTTTCAACTTATAGAGGATGGAGGGCGCTTCCCTCTGAAATCTGCATCCGTTGATTTCATCTTTGCATCAGAAGTGATTGAGCACATCTATGATACTGAAAATGCATTTTCCGAAATTGCCCGCGTTCTCCGCCCAAATGGTGAAGTATTGCTCACCACTCCATACCACGGAATTATCAAAAACCTCCTGACTGTTCTTCTAGCATTTGACAGCCACTTTGACCCTGAAGGGCCGCACATACGCTTTTTCTCTAAAAACTCACTCTTCTCCTGTCTGAGGAAGGCTAGGCTTGAGCCTGTGGAGCATGGGTACTACGGGAGATTCTACCCAGTCCCGCACTCCATATTTGTCCTGGCAAAGAAGAGCTGAAAAGGCGAGATATTTTAAAGGGAATCCACCTAAATGAAAAACATGAGCTACACTGTTTCCGAAGCATTGAAAGAAACGCTCAATGCACTTATGGTCAATGAGCTCTCACAGTTGAAGAAGATAAGCGACAGATGCGTGAGCTCATTTGCCCTCGAAGAAGACAAAGACCTTCTTGAAATTGCAATGCTCTCCTATGTACTTGCAAAAGTTCTGGAGAAGCCGCGCTACTGGGATAAGAAGATAAAGAGGGATTTTGTTGAGAGGGTTGAAAAGAACCTGCACAACGCAGATGCTTCACTTGGCGATAACAGACTCGAAGACATGAGGGCATGCATCAAATCCATAGAAGATGACCTGAAAGCTTTTGACACTGAAGATAGGCGCTATGTAAGCAGTCTGTTCAACAAGGCCAGACTTAGACTTGCCTCCTATCTCTATGCACAAGGTTTCTCACTCAGCAATGCAATTGCCCTCACTGGCACAACGAAGAGCGAGGTGCTTGGTTACTCCGGAAAAACTCTGATGCATGACCGGGTGGGCAAGACAAAATCAATTGAAGAGAGGCTTAAGAATGTCAGGAAAATATTCCAATGAAATACCAGAGGATTCAATAGTCTGCGACTCCAGTTCGCTGCTATCCCTATCCGACTCCTGCCTGCTTTGGATCATCTCCGGCATGATTGGAAGATTCACAGGACGCTTCATAATATCCAAAGCGGTTGAGTATGAATCAGCCATACGTCCGCTTGAGATGAAGTCCCATACGCTGGGAGCAATAAGGGTGAAGAAGCTGCTGCTAGACAACGTTATAAAGGTTGTCGATACGCCGAATTCAAAGAGGCTCACTTCTGAAATTCTTTCGCTGGGCAACAACCTCTTCTACATCGCAGGTCAACCGCTAAAGCTCATCCACGAGGGGGAGACTGAGACGCTTGCGATAGCTATAGACTTGGGTTTGGAGAATGTCCTGATAGACGAGAGGACAACCAGAATGCTCATAGAAGCGCCGCTTGAAATGAAGG
>JAPLWV010000013.1 GCA_026396385.1 Microcaldota archaeon
CTCGCTTCCGTTTATTATGAAGTAACCGCCTGGGTCTTGCGGGTCCTCCCCTGCTTCAATCAACTCGTCCTCAGTCATGTTGTCCAGATGGCACAGCTTTGATTTAAGCATCACAGGAAGTTCCCCGATGAATACCTCCTGCGGGTATCTCCTCTCAATTCCTCCAATTATCTGAACGAATTCCAGAAAGACTGGAGCTGCATATGTCAGGTTTCTCATTCTGGCCTCGGCAGGAATTATCTGCCTCCTTGAGCCGTCGGCTTCAACTATTGTGGGTTTGTCCCGCCTGACCTTTCCGAACTTGAGCTTGTAATTCTCAACATTGGGCTCTATCGTACCTATGTTGTCGATTATGTTCTGAATTCCGAATTCGACAAACTTGTTGTATGAATCAAGATGCTGTACGACAAGTTTATTGTCCCGGAAATATTCGTCTACCAAATCCCATTTCATAATCTCACTTCAAGAAATCTACTTCACAACGAAGCGGTAGTAAACATTCTCTTTTGTAGGATCTTTTCTGGTTATCTTGATTATGTCGCCTTCCTTCGCCCCAAGAAGCTTAAGCTGCGGGTCGTTAAGTTTTATCTCAGGAAGTTTCTGCTCGTCTACGCCGATAGAGGAAAGTACTTCTTGGTGTTTTGACTTTGACAGAATTTCATGTTTAGGAACAAGAAAATGAGATGAACGAAAGTCGACAGAGCCCAAACTACCACCTGATCAGAAGTAACTAATTATTTAGGTTGGCAAAGCTTTTAAAGTTATCGTTAGAAAAGCTACGCTAATAGCAATCTACAGAGCTTGAACACTTTTCCTAAACAAACTTCAACCTTTTGTGTGGTTTTTTAGTTGCCACTTATATGTGACATACCCACTTTGTGGGCTTCCTGCTTCACAGACGTTGCCAATGCAACATCTCTCTCCTTTACGGAATTGCAGGCGTTACTTCCCGAGTGCCCCTCGGTAGTAATTGATATGTAGTTGAGGATATATTTAAAGATAACTACGATACATGACGAGCAACGGTGGAGCGTGCATTAAGTCTAGGTTCCAGTCTCTTCCTGACAGCATAGCTTGTCAGCTCCCTCAGGGCATCAGATGCAATCCATTTTGCGCTCTTCGAATTCATTTTAATTTCTTCTGCAGCTAAAAAAGAACGCCAGGGGCGGGATTCGAACCCGCGAAGGCCTTTTGGACCTAACAGCTTAGCAGGCTGCCGCCCTTTAGAGCCTAACTTCTCTTGCGAGAAGCTTAAGAACCACTAGGCGACCCCGGCTCTATTGTTTATTGTTTTTTGTATAATATATTATATATTAGTGCAGCGGGCCTCACAGGAATCGATGGGAACTCCCTCGTCTGGTTGTTCAGGCATGGGCTAGACTTTGTTACTTGCTAGCATGGATAACTGCACTCAGAGAGCAAATGCTCCCGTGAATTGTGTTTAGGGTTGCTCCTTCCGGCCTAGCCCGGTTCACACAACCTTCCATCCAGCAAGGCAAAGCTTCAACGCTTACTCCTGAGCCAGGGCGAGATAGCTCGAACCTCTCCCAGCTTTTCGGTCTCACCATGAAGGGGGTTTGTGATTACAGGAGACCCCTGACCTCCCGACCTAGCCCACTGCATTTAGTTATACCATTCAAAAGTTTAAATAACTATTTGATCACTGGTTTTACTTCGGAAAGGATAGGAAATGGTACTCGGATGGAGAAAGGCTTTTAAATATCACCTTCATAAAATTATTCCACTCTTTTCTGCGACTGAAGTTTGGGGTCTCCCGGCTCCCTCTCAGAGGTCTTATTATGGGAAAGATACGAAAGCCGAGAAGCGGGTCTCGTGCATTTAGACCGAGGAAAAGAGCGAGCGGACAGAATGCTCGCATAACTAGCTGGCCGAAGTCTGAGGAGGCAAGGTTGCTGGGCTTCGCCGGGTATAAGGCTGGCATGACGCATATCATGATGGTTGATGATTATGAGGGATCCCCAACAAAGGGGCATGAAATATCTGTTCCTGTCACTGTGCTTGAAACTCCCTCTCTGTTTGTGCTAGGTTTGAGGGCTTATTCTTCTGATGCTTGCGGTCTGAAAACTTTTTCTGACGTCTATGCAAATAATATTGATAAAAAAATCTCGGATAGCATACACCTCAAGAAGAATAACTTTGATGATGCAATGAAGAAGGTTGAGGGAAATGTCGATTCCATAAAAGATGCGAGGGTACTTGTTCTGACCGCTCCCGGCAAGACTGGCTTTGGAAGGAAGAAGCCGAATGTTGTGGAAATTGCAATCGGTGGAAAAACCCCCAAGGATAAGCTGGAATTCTGCAAGAGCCTAATTGGAAGAGAGGTAAAGTTCAGCGATGTTTTCAGCGAGGGCGAGTATGTTGACGCTATAAGCATAACCAAAGGCAAGGGATGGCAGGGAGCAGTGAAGAGGTTCGGTGTGCACCTGCAGAGAAGAAAGGCAACAGGGAGGAGGAGGCATGTTGGAACTCTCGGTCCTTGGCATCCTGCCAGAGTCATGTACACCACTCCTATGGCAGGGCAGACTGGATATCACAAGAGGACTGAGCTGAACAAGAGGATACTGAAAATTGCTGGAAAGGATGATGCAAACCCCAAGGGCGGGTTCCCGCACTATGGGGTTGTGAAGAATGAATGCGCGCTCATAAAAGGCTCTCTGGGAGGGCCTTGCAAGAGAATGATAAAACTTAGGAAGAGCTGGAGAGAATCTGAAAAACCAACCAAGCCCGAGATAAAGTACATCTCAAAGGAGTCGAAGCAAGGTGCTTGAAATGAAAGTCAATGTATACTCAATTGAAGGCAATCCGCTGGAGCAGATAGAGCTGCCGCGCCAGTTCGATGAAGAGGTAAGGGAGGAAGTGATAAGGAGGGCAGTTCTTTCCGAGCAGAGCAGAAAATACCAGCCGAAGGGTTCTTTCATCAGAGCTGGTTTGCAGACTACTGCTGAATACAGGGGAAGGAAAGAGGGCTATGGAAGCATAAAGAATAAGGGTATCTCAAGATTGCCTAGAGAGAAGTTCCCAAAAGGAAGGTTTGGAAAAGTAAAAAGAGTTCCGTTTGCAGTGAAAGGGAGAAGGGCTCATCCTCCAAGAGTTGAGGAAGTTCTTGTTGAGAAAATAAATAAGAAGGAGTTTGAGAAAGCATTGAGGAGCGCTATAGCTGCAACTGGCAGAAAGGAGATTATTGCAGCAAGGGGGCATGTTGTTGGTACAGTGAAGGAGATTCCTCTTGTAGTAGAAAGCAAGTTTGAGGAGTTTGAGAAAACAAAAAATGTTCTTGCATGCCTCAGAGCTCTTGGGCTTGAGGCAGATTTAAGCAGGGCGCAGAGAAAGAAGAGGATAAGCGGAGTGAGGGAGAGGAGGAGAGGGGGAACTGTGAGACCGAAGTCAGTGCTTATAGTTGTTGGAGATGGCAGCAAAGTTGTGAAGGCTGCCAGAAATCTTGCGGGAGTTGATGTGAAGGGAGTGGGAGAGCTCGATGTAACCTCTCTTGCGCCAGGAACTCACGCAGGAAGATTAACTCTCTGGAGCAAGAGGGCAATTGAGGAACTTGCAAAGATGTGATGTTTATGGTAGTGATTCACCCCGTAGCAACTGAGAAGGCAATTGCGCTTATAGAGAAGGAGAACAAGATGGTTTTCATAGTTGAGAAAGATGCAACAAAGAAGGAGATTGCTGAAGATGTTGAGAAGTCCTACAATGTGAAGGTTGAGAAGGTTAATGTTACCATAACGCCGCAGGGAAGGAAGAAAGCCTATGTGAAGTTGCAGAAAGGCTACTCTGCGGATGAGCTTGCTGCGAGGTTGAAGATTATATAGGTGGGATGAATGGGAAAGAAACTTATACAGCAGAGACTTGGAAAGGGCTCTCCCAGTTTCAGGAGGCCATCAAGTAGATGCAAGGCTGATGTCGAGTACAGAAATCTTGATGATGCTGAGAAGAGCGGGAAGCTGGGGGGGCAGATAATAGGCTTTGTTGATGATCCTGCAAGAAGTGCATTGCTCATGGAAGTCAAACTTGAGAACAACGAGAGCAACATTCTCATAGCGCCAGAGGGTGCCATGATTGGAGATAGGATAGAGGTTGGAGCAGTGGCAGAGGTGCGAGCTGGAAATGTTCTTCCTCTCAGCTCAATCCCAGAGGGAATGCCAGTTTACAACATTGAGATAACTCCTGGTGATGGAGGCAAACTTGTTAGGAGCAGCGGAACTACTGCATTTGTTGTTTCTCATGAGGAAGGGCTTGTAACGGTTAGACTTCCTTCAAAGAAACTGAAGGTGCTTAATGGAAGGTGCAGAGCAGAGATAGGAGTGATATGCGGTGGGGGCAGACTGGAGAAGCCGTTCCTGAAGGCGGGTAAGAGGTTCCATGCGATGGGCGCAATGAACAGAAGATGGCCCAACGTGAGGGGAGTTGCCATGAACCCATATAACCATCCATTTGGAGGAAAAGAGCACCACAAGGGAAGGGGTTCTTCAGTTTCAAGAAGCACTCCACCAGGAAGAAAGGTTGGGCATCTGGCCTCAAGGAGGACTGGAAGAAGGAGGGGAAAGAGCAGCGAGGATAGAGGTACGGGTGAGTAGATGGCTAAGAAGGTTCAATACAGAGGAAAAACTCCGGAGGAGTTAAGGGAGATGACCGCTGATGAAATTTCAAAACTCCTCAAGTCTAGGGCTAGAAGGTCTCTCAAGAGAGCTTCCGCGCGTTACAGAAAACTGATTGAGAAAGTCAGGAAAGCAGAGGTGGATGAAAAGAGAGAAAAAATAATCAAAACTCACCTGAGGGATGCTGTCATACTCCCAGACTGGGTGGGGCTAAAGTTTGGCATTCATAACGGTAAAGAATTCAAGACCATTGAGATGAAGATTGAGATGGTGGGCCATAGGCTTGGTGAGTTCGCCCACACAACTGGCAGGGTAGCACACTCGGGTCCAGGAGTGGGAGCAACAAGAGGTTCCAAGTTCATACCGCTCAAATAGGGTGTGATAATGCCACTAGGTTATTCATACAAAACAAAGGATGAAACTCGCATAGCGAGAGCTCAGCTCCATGAGATCAACGCTTCATACAAGGACCTGAGCCAGGTTTGCAGGAACATAAATGGAATGGAAATTCCTGAAGCAGTTAGTCTGCTTGAGAGTGCAAAGCTTGGAGAGGTTCCCATAAGGTACGAGAAATTCAACAAGAAGTGCGGCCACAGAAAAGAACTTGGAGGAAAAAGGGGAAGGTACCCGAAGAAGAGTGCAAGAATACTCCTTGAAGTGCTGAGAAACGCAATTGCAAATGCGCATCACAAGGGGCTGGGAGAGAAATTGTTCGTGAGGCATGCTTCAGCTAACAAGCAGAATATATATCCGAGAATTGCCTCAAAGGGAAGAGCAAACAGGTCGGATTATGAAACTGCTAAAGTGGAGATAGTTCTGGAGGAGTTGAAGTGATATGGCAGTTGAGAGAAAATTCATAGAAGATTCAATAAGCAGGTACAGGCTTGCTGCATACCTAGAGAAGGAGCTTGATAGGGCAGGCTTTTCGAAAGTTGATATACAAAGAACTCCGATGGTCACAAGGATAAATGTTGAGGTTACGAAGCCCGGTAAGGTCATAGGAAGGAAGGGAAAGACGATAAAGGACTTGACTGAGTCCATCCAGAAGAACTTTGGAGTTGATAATCCGCAGATAAGTGTTTCAGAAGTCACAAACGAGAGCCTGGAACCAAGACTGGTTGCAAAGAATGTTGTGAGGTCAATAGAGATGGGGAGGAATGTGAGAAGGATACTGCATTTCACGCTTAAGACAATAATGGACGCAGGTGCTCTGGGAGCTGAAGTAAGAGCAAGCGGAAAGATTGTCGCCAAGGGAGCCAGGGCAACAAGGCTGAGGGTTGGCGCAGGCTACCTGCCGAAATCAGGCGAGCCTTCAAGGCTTGTGAAGACTGCGCATGTCACTGCATACCCGAAATTCGGTGCAATAGGAGTGCTCGTGAAGATAGTTCTTCCGGGAACGGTTTTCCCAGACAAGGAGAAAACGAAGCCTGTGGAGCTTCCGAGAGTGATAAAGGAGGCTGCTGCTGAAGAGGTAGAAGGGAATGTCGATATTGAGAGTAAGTGAAATGAGACAGATGGAAGTTGACGTTCTGAAGAACAAACTAGCAGAGCTGAGGAACGAGCTTAGAATCGACAGGGGAAGTGTTTCGAGCGGAGGAAAGGCAAGCAATCCAGGGAGAATAAAGGAGGTCAGGAGAAGCATTGCTAGGATATTGACGATTCTTAAGGAAAAAGGAGTTAAAATTTGAAGAGGTGAGAGATTCAAATGGGAGAGATATGCCCCAAGTGCGGGCTTCCGAAGGAAATTTGCGCGTGCGAAGCTCTTGAGAGAGAGGGAGCTAAGAGGATAAAAATTTACAACACGAAGAAGAAGTTTGGCAAGCTTGTAACAATAATCGAGGGCGTAGAGGAGGGCGAGCTTACCAAGACTGCGAAAGAACTGAAGAGGACGCTCGCGTGCGGAGGGAGCTCAAAGGAAGGAATAATCGTGCTGCAAGGGGAGCATAGGGATAAGGCAAAACAGCTGCTGGTAAAGATGGGCTATCTTGAAAATAGCATAGATGTGTGATGATGATGATCGACAAGAACAACATATTGATTCATGAGTTTATGGGATTGGAGGTTGAGATAGCAAAAAGCACTTGCAGAAACCTCATAGGGAAGAAGGGGAGAATAGTGAACGAGACGAGGAATACGATTGAAATCGAGGGAAAAGGTAAGACGAAGATTATCCCAAAGAGGTCGAGCACATTCAGGTTCTACCTGCCTGGAGGAGAGAGCGTGGATGTTGAGGGCAGGCTCGTAGAGTACAATCCTGAGGACAGACCGAAAAGATTGATGAAGTACGTCAAGAAGGTGGGATGATGGCAACATGCAATGATAAGAAATGTTTCAAGCACGGGGGCATTAAGCTCAGGGGAGGAACTTTGGAAGGAATGGTTGTAAGCGACAAGGGAAGGAGGACAGTAATAGTTGAGAGGCCCCTGGTCAAATACATAAGGAAGTACGAAAGGTTCGCGAGGAGGCACTCAAAGATAGCTGCGCACAACCCTGATTGTATAGGAGCGAAAGAGGGAGATTTAGTCAGGATTGCAGAGTGCAGGAAGCTGAGCAGGACGAAGGCATGGAGCGTTATTGAGATAGTGAAGAAGGCTGAGAGGGGTAGTTGAAGATGAAAGGGTTACAGAGCAAAGTTCCAAAAGGGCTGACAATCGGCTCAAGAATTATTTGCGATGACAATAGCGGAGCAAAAATAGTTCAGATAATCGGAGTGAAAGGCAGCCACACCAAGAGGACGAGAAATCCATCAGTCGGAGTTGGGGATATTGTGATAGTTGCTGTCAAGAAAGGTATTCCGCAGATGAAGAAGAAAATTGAGAAGGCCGTGATAATAAGGCAGAAGAGGGGTATAAGGAGGGCTGGAGGCACCAGGGTTGAGTTTGAGGATAATGCAGTTGTGCTTATAGATGATCAAGGCTTGCCAAAGGGAACTGAGATAAAGGGAGTAATAGCGAGGGAAGTCATCGACAGGTTTCCCAAGGTGGCAGGAATAGCAAGCGCGGTGGTATAATGACGTCTCTAACATCTTCAAAAAAACCAAGGGAGCAGAGGAAGGCTAGGTATGAGGCACCACTGCACATGAGACACTGTCTTATGGCTGTGCACCTGGCGAAGGAACTGAGGGAGAAGCTGAAGACGAAGAGGAGGAACCTGCCTGTCAGGGAGGGCGATAGAGTGAAGATTATGAGGGGGGGGCATAGGGGGAAGAGCGGTAAGGTCACGAATGTTGATATCAGGCACGGAAAAGTTTTCGTTGAGGGAGTTGTAATCAAGAGGGGCAAGGGAGGGGAGGCTTTCATCCCCATTGAGCCTTCAAATCTCATGTTGATTGAAGCGGGTATGTCAGACAAGATGAGGAATAGGATACTTGAAAGATCTAAGAAAATTGAGTGAGGTAGGTTGAATGGCTAAAAAAGGCGGTTCATCACATATGAAGAGAATTGCTTCACCAAGGTATGTTCCGTTAGCAAGAAAATTGAATGTTTGGATCACCAAACCGTCCCCAGGGCCGCACACTCTGAACAGCTCGGTTTCCCTGGGAACTGTGCTGAGGGATATACTTAGAGTGGCTGATTCCACTAGGGAAACGAAGAAGGTTCTTATGGAGGGGAGCATTCTGGTAGACGGCAGAGTGGTGAGGGACAAGAAATTTCCAGTTGGGCTCATGGATGTCATCAGCTTGCCTAACCTCAAAAAGAACTACTGGGTTGGAGTTGACAGCAAGGCAAGATTTAAGCTGTTTGAGGTTGGCGAGGAATACTCGAAGTTCAAGCTCTGCAGAGTGGAGGGTAAGAGAAGCATCCCCGGAGGTACCTTCCAGATTGCTTTGCATGATGGCAGAACTCTGATTGGTGACAAGGGATTCAGGATTGGTGATAGCATTAAGCTTTCCGTTCCAGAGCAGAAAGTCATATCCGTGATGAAGCTGGAACCTAATGCGAACTGCATCATAACAAGTGGAAAACACGCTGGGGAGCTTGCAATTGTTGATGAACTTTACCACAAGAAGGGTGCTAGGAGGGCAGAGGCGAAACTTCACTCGGACTCTGAAAGCTTCATAACAGTGAGAGACTATCTTTTCGTTGTTGGAGATGATGTGAAGGTGTTCAGATGAATCCAATGAGGGAAGTGCGCATTGACAAAGTTACTGCAAACATAGGGGTAGGTGAGGGAGGGGAGAAGCTGCAGAGTTGCTCAACGCTTCTCAACAAGATGAGTGGCAAGAAAGCGGTGAAGACTACGGCCAGGGTGAGAAATCTAGTCTTCAAGATAAAGAAGGGCGATCCTATAGGGACCAAGGTTACACTAAGAAACAAGGATGCTGAGGAGTTTCTCAAGAAAGCCCTTGATGCAGTTGACAAGAAAATCAGTTCAAGAGCATTTGACAAGGAGGGAAACTTCTCCTTTGGAATAGAGGAGTACATAGATTTCCCGGGTGTCAAATACGACCCCAAGCTAGGCATAGTTGGCTTTGATGTATGCGTAACCCTCAAAAGAAGGGGAGTGAGAGTAACAAAGAAGAGGAGGGGGAAGGCGACACTTGGCAGGAGGCACAGGCTTACAAATGAGGACGGAATTACTTTTGCAAAGGAGGTTCTGGGAGTAGAGATTGTGTGAGTTGGTTAAATGACTAGCAAGAAAGTTTCACCTGAGAAAAGACTCAAGCTGAAGTACAAGGGCAGAGGTTTGAGGAGATGCAGATTCTGCGGAAATAGCCGCGGACTGATAAGATTGTACAAGCTGTACATATGCAGGAGATGTTTCAGGGAGGTTGGTGAGAGCATAGGCTTCAGGAAGTTTTAGGTGATGAGATGGCAAATGATCCGCTTGCGGATGCGATTAACACGATAAAAACGCATGAGATGCTCGGAAAGTCTTCATGCACTATAAAGCCGGCATCAAAACTGATAAAGGAAGTGCTGATGATTTTCCAACAGCACAAGTATCTGGATGAGTTTGAGTATATAGACGACGGAAAGTCGGGCTCATTCAAGGTGCAGTTGAACGGAAGCGTAAACGACTGCATGGTGATAAAGCCTCGTTTTGCAGTAAGAAAGGACGAATGGGCAAAATGGGAGCAGAGGTACATCCCAAGCCCTGAATTCGGCATGCTGATCGTGTCAACCCCGCAGGGGCTCATGACGAATGCAGATGCCAGGAAGAAGAGAATCGGAGGAAGACTCATAGCATATGTTTACTAGTGGTAGCATGATGATCGAAATACCGAAAGATGTGCAGGTTGAGGTGAAGGGCGATACTGTTATAGTTAGCGGAAAGCTTGAAAAGCTGCAGAGGAGTTTCAAGTCCCTTGGAGTTAAGTTGGAGATAAAGGGTAACCAGCTCGAAATCGGCGGGGGGGAAGGGGGAAAGGTGCTTGAGGGAACCATAGAGGCACATGTAAAGAACATGTTCAAGGGAGTTACGGAAGGTTTCTCGCACAAGCTTCAGGCAGTGCACTCCCACTTCCCAATGAGTGTTGAGGTGAAAGGTGACAAAGTGCTCATAAAGAACTTTATAGGGGAGAAGAAGCCAAGAAGTGCGGATATAGTGGGCAAGACAAAGGTTGAAGCGAAAGGCGTGGACATATTCGTTTCAGGGCCGGACAAGGATGCAGTGGGGCAGACATGCGCCAATATATCTCTGGCCACAGTGATAAAGCAAAAAGACAGCAGAGTTTTCCAGGATGGAGTATACATGGTTGAGTGATTCTTATGGTCGTTGCGAAAAAGAAACACCCGAAATTCTTTAGGCAGAACTACGGGAGAACAGATATGAAGAGAGTTGCCAAGGGCTGGAAGAGGCCCAGGGGCCACGACAACAAGAAGAGGGCAAAGCACAGCTTTGCGGGCGCTGAGCCGAACATTGGATGGAGGAACGCCAGCGCTGTGAGAGACCTGCATCCCTCAGGATTTAGCGAGGCTCTTGTGAGAAACCTCAAGGAGCTTGATAGGGTGCAGCCCGGGAAAGCTGTGAGGATAGCCGCAGGAGTCGGAAGAATGAAGAGGAACATGATCATAGCAAAAGCAAAGGAGCTGAATTTCAAAATTTTGAATGAGTGATACTATGGGGATATTGACCGTCAGAAGAATTGCCGCTGAGCTGCTCGGTGTTGGAGAGAGCAGAGTTAAGATAGACCCTAAGAACTCCAGCAAAGCAGATGAGGCGCTGACAAGAGATGACGTGCGCTCGCTCATTTCCCAAGGAATAATATATAGTATAAGGAAGACTGGAGTTTCAAGAGGAAGGGGAAGGAGGAAGCACGTCAAGATGAAAGCTGGCAGGAGAAGGGGTACGGGAAGCAGAAAAGGAAAGCGCTATGCGAGAGTGCCCAGGAAGGAAATCTGGATGAGCCATGTAAGGGCGCAGAGGGCTCTTGCCAAGAATCTGCTGCTTGAGAAGAAAATTCAGCATGATACTTACAGAAAAGTCTACAGGATGATAAAAGGAGGTGCGTTTAAGAGCAAGGCAAGCCTTCTCTCGCACCTCAAGGATAACGGACTTATGAAGTGATTCTATGGGAAAAGCAACTGGACCAATGTACACTGTTCCTTTCAAGAGAAGAAGGAGGAACCTCACTAATTATAGGAAGAGGTTGGCACTGCTCAAATCAACGAAACCGAGGATGGTTGTGAGAAAGAGTAACAGGAGCATACTGGTGCAATTCGTGAACTACTCTGAGAAGGGAGATATCACAGTAGCCGCTGCCCACTCTAATGAACTGAAGAAATTCGGGTGGCAGAGCAGGGGCAATACGCCAACGGCTTACCTGACAGCTCTGCTCGCAGGAAAGAGGGCAAAGGGCAAGAAGATTACAGAATTCGTTCTTGACATCGGGCTTGCGACGCCTTCCAGAGGTGCGTTGGTTTTCTCAGCGGTTAAGGGTGCCATTGACTCAGGGCTCAAGACGAAATATGAGAAGGAGATGCTTGATGCAGGAAGGATAAGGGGTGAACATATAGCGAAGTATGCGGAGAGCCTGAAGGGGAAACCAGAGTACGAGAAAATTTTCTCTTCATACCTGAAGGATAAAATTACTCCTGAAAGCATTCCTGAAATTTTTGACAAGGTTAGAGAGGCAGTTCTTAATAGCGGGTGATAAGAGATGGCTAGGAAGATGAGAGGTAGACGAAGGGAAATAGAAAAGAAGACCTTTAATATTGACGAGTGGAACCCAAAAACTGAGATTGGGAGGAGGGTCAAGAACAAGGAGATAACTTCCATAGAGCAGATATTCGAGATGGGGAAGCCCATTGTTGAAGATGAGATTGTTGATGCTCTACTCCCAGATCTTAAGGAGGAGGTCCTGAATGTCTCAATGACCCAGAGGATGAGCGAAAACGGCAGGAAGACGCAGTTCAGGGCAATTGCTATAGTTGGAGATGGTCATGGTCACATAGGAGTTGGGGCTGGCAAGGCAGATGAGGCAAGGCCCTCCATAGAAACCGCGATAAAAGCGGCGAAGAGGAATGTGATAGGCATTCCGCTGGGATGCGGTTCCTGGGAGTGCGGTTGCAAGCAGAAGCACACCCTTCCAATAAAGGCTGTTGGAAAGAATGGTGGTGTAATAGTGACCCTCAAGCCAGCTCCAAGAGGGGTTGGTATAGCTTGTGATGAAATTGTTAGGAAAGTGCTTGGCATGGCAGGGGTGAAGGACAGCTGGGGATTTGCAAGGGGCAGAACAAGGAGTGTATATAACACCGCCATGGCGTCATTTGATGCTTTGAACAGTTTGAACAGGATAAAGTTCCATAAGGAGTGGGACACGTTACTGGGAGCTGAATGCAAGGAGGTTGAAACGGATGTCAAAGAGGATAGCAGTAATTAGAGTAAGAGGGGAAGTAGGAGTAAGGAGAAAAGTGGAGGATATACTGCGAAGGCTTATGCTCACCAGGGTAAACCACTGCGTTGTGGTAGATGACTCCCCAGAGAGTATGGGTATGGTGAAGAAATGCTCAAGCTATATCACTTGGGGGGAGATAACACCAGACACGCTTGCCCTTCTTGTTATGAAGAGGGGAAGGGCGCCTGGCAACAAGAAAATAGGGAGTGAGGAGATTGAGAGTTATGGCTTGGGGTCTTTTGAGAAGTTTGCTGAGAAACTGTGCAACTTTGAATGCAAGCTGAGCGCTCTTAAATGCCTTAAGCCGGTTTTCAGGCTGCACCCGCCAAGGAAGGGATACAGACACATCAAAAAGCCCTATCCGCAAGGAGCGCTGGGTTACAGGGGAGATAAGATAAACGAGCTTTTGAAGAGGATGGTGTGATTATGGTGAGAAGGCACAGGAAGAGGAGCAAGAAGAAATACCTCGGTTCCAGAAGCTGGGGCGCGGGCAACATAAAGCACAGGAGGGGCAAGGGAAGCAAGGGAGGGAAGGGTTATGCGGGTTCCAATAAGCAGAAGTGGACCTGGATAGTGAGATACGAACCAGACCATTTTGGCAGACACGGCTTTGTACCGCCACAGAGCAGAGACATTAAAGAGATAAATCTTTGGGAGATAAACAAAATGATTATTGAGGGGAAATTCAAAAAGGAGGAGTCAGGGAAATTTGCAGTCGAACTACCCGGTTACAAAGTGCTGGGATGCGGAAAGCTTGAATTCCCTGCGTTCGTAAAAGCAAGCGCATTCTCAAAATCTGCTGTTGGCAAGATAAAAAGTTTTGGCGGTGATGCTAAGGTAGAGTGATGCGATGGCGTTGGAATTCATGAAACCCATTGTCAGTCTACTGCCTGAGATAAGGCACCCTCAGAGAACGCCACCTGTGAGAGAAAAAATATACTGGACTGTCGCTGGCCTTGTAATATTCTTTGTAATGTATAACATCTACCCTGTTGGCAGGTATCCAATCGAAGATCAGTTCGGGTTCCTCCAGATGATAACCGCGAGCAAGATAGGCAGCCTCATCACGGCGGGTATAGGGCCTATAGTGCTTGCCTCAATATTCCTGCAACTTTTCATTGGTTCAAAGATAATTGATATGGACCTGACCGACCCTGAGCAGAAGAAGATTTTCCAAGGGACGCAGAAACTACTTGCAGTAATACTTTCATTCTTTGAGTCCGCAATATATGTTTACACGAATGCAGTCCCAGCGATGGGAGCAGGGGTTTATGCCGGGAATATATACCCACTTTTTGGCAATCTTTTCTTTACGCAGATGATTGTGACATTCCAGCTTGCGATGGGTTCCATAATACTTCTCTACCTGGATGAGATAGTTGCAAAGTATGGAATAGGCTCGGGAATAAGTCTGTTCATAGCGGCTGGTGTCTCGCTCTCAGTAGTGCAGGGTACATTTTCTGTGCTCATTCCAAATGCTATGGCGCAACTTGCGGAGGGAGGAGCGAACTCTGTTCCAATGGCGCTGCTCACCCTACTGCCTCTCCTATTCACATTCATTGTTTTCATTATAGTCTCATACGCGGAGGGCATGAGGGTGGAGGTGCCACTTGTTTTTGAGAGGGTGAGAGGCGTCGGTGGCAGATACCCGATAAAGTTCCTCTACGTTTCAAACATTCCAGTGATTCTTGCTGCAGCCCTCATGATGAACTTCCAGCTCATCGCAAGGGCGATAGGCAGCAGCACGTTCTACATCGGAGGAACCAACATAGTGAACTTCTTGTCTGTTGTGGACAGCAATGGAAGGCTTGTGGATGGGTTGCTTTACCTCATGACACCGAGCTTCCCCAACCCAGTCCTGACGGGTTACCAGACATATTTTGATGTCATACTTCACTCCTCAGCCCAGTTCACGCATATACCAGAGCTGGTCCATGTATTTGCATACATAGTATCAATGGTAGTGATGTGCGTCATATTCGGTAGATTTTGGATAGAGACAACTGGCATGTCCGCCAAGGATATAGCTGGACAGCTCAAGGGTTCTGGACTGCAGGTGCCTGGCTTCAGGAGAGATCCGAGAGTCATTGAGAAGATCCTCGAGAAATATATTCCAATGATAACCATACTCGGCAGCATATTCGTAGGCCTTCTCGCGGCATTTGCAGATTTGACAGGAGCGCTTGGAACGGGAACAGGAATACTGCTTACGGTGGGTATATTGCATAATATGTACGAGACGATGAAGAGGGAGCAGATGTTTGAGCTCTACCCAGCCCTCAAGAATCTCGTGGGGTAAGTGGTAGGATGATAGTTGTGATGGGACTTCCTGGCGCAGGAAAAACAACTGTTCTGCAAGGAGCAATTGCAGGTTTTGGGGAGTGGAAAGTCCTCAACTACGGAGATTTGATGTTTGAGATAGCGAAGGGTAGAGGGCTTGTGAGCCACAGGGATGATATGAGGAAACTCCCGAGCAAAGAGCAGCAGAAAGTTCAGAAGGAGGCTAGCGAGAAACTGGAGAAAGCAAAAGGTAAAGTCATACTTGACACGCACTGCTCTATACATAGCCTCACAGGCTATATGCCGGGACTTCCTTTTGAACAGCTTGGAAAGCTTCCTGTTGATTACCTTGTGTTTATATCGGCACCTGCTAGGGATATTTTGGGCAGGAGGCAGAGGGACACGACAAGAAAGAGGGATATGGTAACCATTGAAGAGGTAGAGCAGGACATACTCGTGAATACCGCGTATCTCTGCGCCTATTCCGCATTCAGCGGTGCAATGGCGAGCATAATAATGAATGCCGATGGCAAACTTGATGATGCTGTGAGCAAGCTGAAGGAGATTATAAAAAAGGTTGGTGAGGAGTGAACATGGAAGACCCAACTGTTGCTTTCTTTATTATAACCGCGACTGCAATGATTTATTCAGCCCTATCGCTGTACATAACGCGCACCCTTGGGAACAGGAAGAGGGTTAAGGAAATTCAGGAAGAGATGAACAGGATAAGCACTGGGCTGAAGAAGGCAGACGACAGCACGGAAGCCCGGAGGAAGGAGGCGGAGAAGGAGCAGGCGAAGATTCCAAGTCTGATGACTGAGAGCATGATTCTGCAGTTCAAACCCCTGGTAGTAATACTGCCGATATTCGCAGTAATAAGCTACCTAGTTAAAACATTTTTCCCGTATTTTCAAATTAAGCTGGGTTTCTCAATCCCAACCTTCCCTTACAATTGGATGCTTCTAAGATTTGATCTAGATAGCTTTCCAAACTGGAGGAACGAGTTCGGGACGTTTGGTTGGTTTATTCTCTGCCTTGTATTTTCTGGTATTTTTATTCAGTTGATCAGTGATGCTTTTGAGAAAAGAAGAAAGAGGAAGTGATGTGTATGTTGCCAAGATTTAGGTCAAAATCCGTAAGGAAGATCGATAGGAAAGGATTGGGCAAGAAAGCCAAGTTCCGCTATGTGAGAAAAGCAGGAAGAGGAGCTTGCTGCTCAATCTGCGGAGCTGTGCTTGCAGGAGCGAAGAGCTCAAGCAGGCCAAGCAGAATATTCGGCGGTGCCCTGTGCCCTAAATGTTCATTGTATATAATCAAACTCGCCGGAAAGATAAAGGGCGGGAATATGAAGCTTGAGGATGTCGATCTTGGTAGAAGGGAGTTTGTGAGGTGTCTGGTGGGACAATGATGATCTGCATCTCCGGCCTGTCCGGATCTGGAAAGAACACCGTTGGCGAGATAGTTGCCAAAAAGCTCGGCTTGGCAGAGGTGAAGCTCTCCTTCAAGGACGAGGCGGAGAGGATGAATGTGGACCTCATGAAAGTGCAGAGGGAGGCTACGAAGGATGAGAGCTACGATAGGGAGCTGGATAAGGAGATAGTGAGGAGGGCGAAGAAGGGGAACTGCGTGGTCATGACCTGGCTGGGCCCCTGGATAGTGAAGAATGCGAATCTCCGCGTGTGGCTCAACGTGAGCGAGAAGGAGAGGGCGAAGAGAGTTGCCAAGAGGGATAGGATGACATTCAGAAAGGCTCTCGGGCATATAAGGAAGAGGGATGAGAACAACAGGAGGAGGTATAAGAGATATTATGGGATTGACATCATGGACCACAGCATATTTGATTTGGAGATAAACTCTGATGTTTTCAATCCCCAGCAGATAGCTGGGATAATAATAAAGGCTGCCGAAGCTGAGAGGGCGGCGGGGAAGAGGTGAGCTTATGGCGATGATTACTGTTGGTAGTATTTGCATTAAGAATAGAGGCAGGGATGGGGGCAAGAAATGTGTTGTGATGAGCCTTGTTGATGCCAACTACGTTGAGATTTTATGCACCTCCAGGAAGAAGAGAAGGAAATGCAACATACACCATCTCGAACCCATCGGAGAGAACATAGAGTTGAAGGGAAGCGATGAAGAAATTAGAAAACTCCTAGGAGCCTGATGTCGTGTCCGAAATACTGACGAAATATGAGTGCGAGACTGATGGGCAGTATGGAAAACGCCCTGAGCAGCGTAGCATAGAGGAGCTCTTGGAGTCCGGATTTGCGCTTGTTGACAAGCCACAGGGCCCTTCGAGCCATGAGGTTACCTCGTGGGTGAAGAAGATGCTCATGACAAGGAAGGCGGGACACTCGGGAACACTGGACCCGAATGTGAGCGGATTGCTCCCAATTGGTCTGAATGGGGCGACCAAGGCTATGGGCTTCATGCTCAAGAGTTCAAAGGAGTATGTGGGGATAATAAAGTTCCACTGTAATGTTGGAAAAGAGGAGGTTGAGAAGGTATTCCATAAATTCAGCGGGGAGATTGAGCAGATGCCTCCGGTGAAATCCGCCGTGAGAAGGGTACTCAGGAAGAGAAAGGTTTATTACCTTGAACCGCTAGAATTTAATGGAAGAGAAGTCCTCTTTAGGGTCGGATGCGAAGCGGGAACCTATATAAGGAAGCTCTGCTTTGATATGGGAGAGGAACTAGAATGCGGAGCTAATATGCTCGAACTCAGGAGGACTAGGGTAGGGAACCTTGATGAAATCCACGCATCGAAGCTTCAGGACATAAAGGATGCGTACTGGCTGTGGACTGAGAAAGGTGAGGAGAAAGAGATGAGGAGGATTATACTCCCCATCGAGAATGCGCTTGATATGCACAGGATTTGGCTGCGCGATTCTACTGTTGAATCGATATGTTCAGGTGCAGCCCTAGCAGCTCCCGGAGTTGCAAAGGTTGAGGAAGGGATAGCTGCGGGGGATAACATTGCGCTCATGAGTCTCAAGGATGAACTCGTGGCAATATCAGTTGCCGACGCGAACTCCCGTGAGATCATTAATATGGAAAAAGGTGTTGTTGCAAGAACGATAAGGGTAATGATGAGAAAAGGTACATATCCAAAATGCTGGTGATGGGATGCCGGGGTGACGGAATCCGGTCAACGTGTACGCCTGGAAATAGTATCCCGGAAGCGTATGGCCTTCACGGGCCTTATGGGTTCAAATCCCATCCCCGGCGTTTATCAAAGAGTGATTGTATGGCAAAGAAAACGGAAAACGCAGTTGAGAGTAAATCGGAAGCTCCTAGCGCAAAGAAGGAGATAAAGGGAATCGTTAGGATTGCTGGGAGGGATATAAAAGGAGAGACCAAGCTACGCATGGCGCTCGTGAGAGTCAAGGGAATAGGAGTTACCCTCAGTAGCGCTTTGACAAAAATAATATCCAATCAGCTCAACATCCCAAAGAACACGATGATTGGAGAGCTGAGCGATGAGCAGGTTGACATACTTATGGGGATAATAGGTAACCCCAACAAGTATGGGATTCCGGAGAGGATGCTGAACAGGCAGAAGGATCCTGAGACAAACCAGAGCGCCCATATCATAGGGACTGACCTGACGTTCAGGACGAAGCAGGATATAACAAACCTAAAGGATTTGAACACCTGGAAGGGGTATAGGCATGCCTATGGGCAGAAAGTTAGGGGGCAAAGAACAAGGACAACTGGGAGAACAGGCATGACTGTAGGAGTGCTTAGAAAGACTATGCTTGCGAAGGCTGCGGCAGCAAAGGCTGCTGAAGCTACTACTGAGGTGAAGGCTGAGAAACCTGCTGCAAAGGTTGAGGAAAAGGTTGAGAAGAAGGAGTGATGGATTATGGGAGATCCTAAAAAGCTGAAGAGGAAATACGAGTCACCAAGGAAGATTTGGAGTAGCGCTAGAATAGAAGAGGAGCAGAAACTCCTGAAGGAATTCGGTTTGAAGAGCATGAGGGAACTTAGAGTAATGCAGATGGAACTAAAGAGGATAAGAAGGGAAGCCAGGAAGCTCCTCTCATTGGGAGAACGGGGCAGGGAGCTTGGCAAACCTGTGCTGGAGAGAGTAGTCAGGCTCGGTATAGCAAAGCCTGATACCTCATTGGAGGACCTTCTATCCCTCACAATAAACGACGTGCTTGATAGGAGGCTTGAGACAAGGGTTGTGAAGAAAGGGCTTGCCAAATCTATGAAGCAGAGCAGGCAACTCATAGCGCATGGATACATCGCAATAGACGGCAGGAGGGTTTCCTCGCCGAGCTATCTTGTGCCCATTGGTGAGGAGGACAAGGTGGGTTATTACAAAAGTACTGAGTTCATTATGATTGCTAGTAGCAGGACAAAGGAAAGTACGGAGGGTGAGAAAGTTGGCGGAGAAGGAGCAAGTGGAAAAGAAGAGTGAAGAAGTTGCAACTGAAGAGGCCGAGAGGATAGCGAGAAGGAAGAGAGAGGAGAGATGGGGAGTGGCGAACATATACTCATCCAAGAATGATACGATAATAACGATAACCGATATAAGCGGTGCGGAAACCATAGCAGTTGGAAGCGGAGGGATGATAGTGAAGGCAGACCGAGAGGAGGGCTCCCCCTATGCGGCAATGCAGGCGGCTTTCAAGGCTGCTAGCAAGGCAAAGGAGAGGGGCATAACAGCAGTCCATATAAAGATAAGAGCTCCTGGCGGGCATGGAAGCAAGACTCCTGGTCCAGGCGCACAGGCAGTTGTGAGGGCACTTGCAAGGTCAGGATTGAGGATAGGAAAAATAGAAGATGTCACCCCGACTCCTACAGACACCACGAAGAGGCCTGGAGGCAGGAGGGGAAGGAGAGTATAAAGCCGAGGGTGGTTGTCTTGAAAATTGAGGTTTTGCACTCGAAAGGAAGGGAGATGGAATTCGTGCTCAAGGATACTACAGTAGCGTTCGCAAATGCTATAAGAAGGATTGGCATGTCGCAGGTGCCTGTATTCGCAATAGACTCTGTGACATTCTACGAGAACAGCTCATCGATTTTTGATGAGTATATAGCAAACAGGCTTGGACTGATTCCCCTCACCAGCGAGGGCTCCCACAAGGAGGGAGAGGAGGTGCTACTCTCCCTTGAGGCAGAGGGACCGCGCATGGTGTATTCGAAAGCACTGAAGAGCTCAAGCGCAAAAGTGAAGTGCGTGCACGAAGACATACCGATAATAAAGCTTGGAGAGGACAGAAGGATAAGGCTGGAGGCAAAGGCAAGAATGGGAGATGGGAGGGAGCACGCGAAATTCCAGGCAGGCGTGATATCCTACGGTTATGATACGAATGACAAGAAGGATTTCAGGTTCAAGGTTGAATCGTTTGGGCAGGTGAGCCCAAAAACAATGCTGCTGAAAGCAGCTGAAATACTGGAGGGAAAATGCGGGGAGTTGAACTCCCAGCTGAAGGAGGTGTAATGCGGGGGTGGCAGAGCCAGGTCAAATGCGCAGGACTGAGGAAGAAAACAACTTCGGAACTCCTGTGCCTTTAGTGGCTGCGTGGGTTCAAACCCATAAGGTTGCCCAAAAATCCCATCCCCCGCATTTTTTGGTGATTTGATGAAAAGAGGCCCGGAAAGCAAAAGGACGCTTGAACTTGTGAATCTGCTGAGGAAGAAAGCAGTGGAGAACAAGTCCAGCATATGGAAAAAGGTTGCTGAGAGGCTCTCGGCGCCTGCTAGAAGAAAAACTGAGGTGAACCTTTATACGGTAGACAGGCACAGCAAGGAGGGCAGCACCGTAGTGGTACCAGGCAAGGTTCTTGCAAATGGCTCGCTTGGGCACAAGGTCACTATAGCTGCATTCAGTTTTTCAGCAAGCGCAGTGGAGAAGGTAAGAAAGGCTGGCGGCAGCTGTCTGCCACTTGAGAGGATGGTTGAGAGCAACCCTGCAGGAAAGGGAATTATTTTGATGGAGTGAGCATAATGAAAATCATAGACGGAACTAACCTCGTGCTTGGAAGGCTTGGGGCAAGGATTTCCAAGTATCTGCTGAGCGGAGAACAGGTTGTAATAATCAATGCAGAGCAAGTGGTAATAGTCGGACGTACTGACATGGTTGTGAAGAGGTACTGGAATAGGAGGCAGAGGAAGGACAAGGCGAACCCGGAGAATTCAATGCACTGGTCCAGAAGGCCTGATCTTTTTGTGAAGAGATGCATAAGGGGAATGCTGCCCTACAAGAGGGCAACGGGAAGGAAGGCTTACAAGCTGCTGAAGGCGTATATGGGTGAGCCTGCGCAATTCAAGAATGCTGCGAAGGAGGACATGTCA
The DNA here is from genome assembly GCA_026396385.1 of Microcaldota archaeon. Lineage (GTDB taxonomy): Archaea > Micrarchaeota > Micrarchaeia > Burarchaeales > Fermentimicrarchaeaceae > Fermentimicrarchaeum. Next base: position 21,046 of record JAPLWV010000013.1, read on the forward strand.
GATATCAGCTGCACAAATGTGAAAAGCAGGTATATTTACATAGGAAAGGTTTGCGAGAGGTTGGGTTATAACAAAGGTGTTTAGATGGTGAAAGCTAAGAGCGTTAAGAAAAAGATTGCAACAAAAGCAAAGCCGAAAAAGACGGCTGAGAAAAAGCCGAAGATTGTAGTGACGAGAGGAAAGAGGAAGGAGAGCGTGGCGAGGGCTTATGTGAACGAGGGAAAGGGAGTTGTGAGAATAAACGGGATGTCGCTTGATGGAATTCAGTCCAGTTATATCAAGGATATAATCATGGAACCTATCATAATGGCCGGAGACAAGGCGAAGAACCTTGACATGAAGATAATCGCAAAGGGCGGGGGCGTTATGGGTCAGGCAGAGGCAATAAGGACGGCAGTTGCCAGGGGGATAGTTGAATTCACTGGCGACGAGGAGCTGAGGAAGAGCATGAAAGAGAAGGACAGGTTCATGCTGGGGGAGGATTCAAGAAGGGTTGAGCCGAAGAAATACAAAGGACCTAAGGCGAGGGCAAGGTTCCAGAAGTCTTATAGGTGATACTATGATGATTCCGGTAAGGTGCTTTACATGCGGGGCTGTTATAGCCCACGAATACGAGGAGTATGTGAAAAGAGTGAAGGAAGGGGAGAGCCCCGACAAGGTTCTGGACAAGCTTGGTTTGAAGAGATACTGCTGCAGGAGGATGTTCCTGAGTCATGTGAACTCAATAGATGAGGTAATAAAGTACGGTAGGCATTAGATTTGCAGGGGCCGTGTGCTAGCCTGGCATGCTTCCGGCTTCAGAAATATTTCTGCCGGAATGGGGTGCCGGCGACCCGAGAATCTTCCTGAGTAACATCAGGTTGAATGGGAATTCAAATCTCGGCGGCCCCATTTTGTTAAGGGGGATTATATGAGTGAACTTTTGATTCAGCAAGAAAAGTACCTTGAAGCTGGTATACATATCGGTACGAAGATAAAGACGCCAGACATGAACCAGTTTATATACAAGGCAAGGCAGGACAGGCTTTACGTTCTGGACTTGAAGAAGGTTGATGAGAGGATAAGGGTTGCCGCTAGGTTCATCTCTCGCTACAAGCCAGAGGAAATTCTGATAGTTGCATCAAGATTGTATGCAAGCAGCTCTGCGAAAAAGTTCTGCGAGCTTGTCGGATGCAAGGTTGTTAATGGGAGATTCATTCCCGGCATACTCACTAATCCTGCAAGGGAGGATTTCTCAGAGCCAAAGCTTCTTTTCATCTCAGACCCGAAGAACGAGAGGCAGGCCATAAAGGAGGCAAACCGCATGGGCATACCGATAATTGCCCTTTGTGATACGGACAACTCTACGAAGTTTGTGGATTGGATTATTCCGTGCAACAATAAGGGAAGGAAGTCGCTTGCGCTGATTTTCTACCTTCTCGTAAGGGAAGTCAAGAGGGCGAAGGGAGAAATTGCTGAGGGAGAAGAGTTCAAGCTGAAGCCTGAGGACTTTGAAGTACTTAAAGAAGAGGGGGAAGAGCAGCAGCCCTCAGACTGAGTCTCTGATACAATCCTTCTTTAAGAATTGGTCGCTTACGCTGTTGCATATGGTGGAGTTCTTGTTCTTTATTGCAGCATTCTTGTAGCACTCATCCTTCCAGGTCTGCTGCGTTATGTTATCGCATGTGGATGGCGCGTAGGGTTGGTTGTACATTACTATAGTGAAGCATGTAGACTTCCTGTAGGTGTTTTCTATGTTCGAGCATGCGGCTGGGTTGTGGGCGGATTTCGCGATATCGAGTATGCAGTTATCTCGCTTTAATAGGTCGGATATCCTGCTGCAGAGTGAAACATCAGCAGTTACATTGGCAACCTGGTAGTAGCAGATATCCTTGTCGCTTATGCATTCATAGCAGGTTATGTAGGAGCATATATTCGCATTTCTGCTCTTGAATGCTACATTGGTATAGCAGCGATCCTGGTAGAGGTGCGTGCTTATGTTCGAGCATAGTGAGGAGTTCATGTGCTCACTTGCAAATACTTCAAGGCAGGAGTCCCTTTGTAGGTAATCCGTAAGCTCGTTGCAGAGAGTATAGTTGTTGGTTATCCTTGTCAGGCAAAGATACTTTTGATAAACTACCGAAATCTTTTCGCAGAGAGAGGAGTTGGATTCAAGGAAGGCGAAGTATTTGAAGCAGTCGTCTCTCAGATTAGAGTCGGATGGCAGATTGCAGAGTGGATAGCTGCCCTTGTTCTTCGCGAAATCAACATAGCAGTTGTCTATAAGCGATATATTATTCAGCTCAAGGCAGATGGAGTAGTTGCCCTTCGCCTTCGCCATGCACAGCTTGGAATCATAGCCCGCTGTCATGTTCTCGCAGTATACTGTGTCATCGCCAAGCTCTAGGCGGCACTGCCTCCTCAGGGAGTTACTCTCAATTTTGTTGCATGTCGCTATTCCGACCCGAGGAGCTAGCGTGTGGTAGCAGTCGTCCCTCGTGTCACCTACATTTATTCTCCCGCATAATGAGGAATCATTCAGCTCAATAGCAAATATGAGATTGCAGCTGTCCCTAAGCTGAGTCGAGAATATGAAGGAGCAGGAAGTCAGGTTGTTCTTTGTTATTGCGTCATTATAATAGCACGTATCCCCATTTACGACATCCTTCATCTCGGCGCATGAAAGCACCGTGACTGGTGTTACATTAGTCTGGTTCGTTGGCTGCTCTGCCGGTGGAGTGTAAGAAACGCAGCCGAAGATGAGCAGAGCTACCAGCATGAAAATTGCGATTCGGAGTTTCATAAATAGGTTTAAACTGCAACTATTTATTAACGTTTCTTTACAAAGTCAGCTTACCCTCTTGTCGTCATCTAGCTTTTGGCTATCAGCAATACCTCGTATCATCACTGGACTTATTATGAAGCCATCAGTTTAAGTATCTGTTTGCGGGGTTATCTCCTTGCCAGTTTTCTGAACTCGACGCTTTGATATGGGTATACCACCCACCTCCTGGTCTCCTGCGCGAAAAAATCAGGCTTCAGCTTTGAATGCGGCTTGCAGTGCAGCGTTGCTATCTTGATGCTTTTGGCATGTTTCTCCAGCAATTTTTTTGCCAGCAGGAGGGTCCCGCCGGTATCTGCCACATCGTCAACAAGAAGTACATTGCCGCGAATAAATTGAAGGGGCGGTTTTTGGCTTACCACCGGCTTTCTTCCCCGCTTGTCACCCGTGTAGTAATCTATCTTGAATGCGTAAAGCTTTTTTACTCCGAGCCTGTCGCTGAGGTAAACAGCCGGCACCAGTCCTCCTCTCCCTATGCCGACTATGCAATCCGGCTTGAATCCGCTCTTTATGATGCTGGCAAGCTTGTCGCACATCTCCTCGGTTTCAGAAGCAGTGAGTCGCAGGTATTCCATATGGCTAGCCTCATTTGATGGAAGTATAGCCCCGGTCGGATTCGAACCGACGTGGGTGGGTCCAAAGCCCACCATCTTACCAGGTTTCATCAACCTCTTGGCCACTAGATGACGGGGCTGCTTTTAAGAATTTGAATTTTAGGGTTAATATGCTTTACCCACGTATACTGCCTGCTCCGCCTTGTTCCCGCACCAGATGCAGTTCCCTTTTGGTTTCTCCTCTTTTCCAAGCGGGGTTCCGCGTATGTCCCCCCCAACTGTTTCGGCTTTTATATAATCGGCGCATTCCTCGGAGCCGCACCACTCAACCTTAACCAGTCCTCCTTGCTCCTCGAGTATTTTCTTAAGCTGCGCCATATCATTCGCCTCTGATATGTGCTCCTTGAAGAACTTCTCCGCTCTCTTTGCAAGGTTGCTCTGGATTTCCTCTGAGAACTTGGTTATCTTCTCAACAAGCTCGCTCTCCTTTATGGCAGCCTTCTCCCCAGTATCCCTCCTGACAAGCACGAGCTGCTTCTTCTCGATATCCTTTGGCCCTACCTCGATTCTTATCGGAACTCCCTTGAGCTCCCAGTAGTTATATTTCCAGCCCGGGGTGTGCTCTGCCCTGTCATCAACCTTTGCGCTTATGCATCTGCTTTCCAGAAGCTTCTTTATTGCGTTTGCTTTCTCCATTACCTTCTCATCTGAACCCTTGAAGTATATGGGAATGATGACAGCTACGAGCGGTGCGATGGAAGGCGGCAGTATCAGGCCTTTGTCATCACCGTGAATTGCCACAAGAGTACCGAAAATCCTCCATACCGCAGGGCCGTAGCAGGTCTGCCATGCATACTTCTCATCGCCCTTCTTGTCAACGAACTTTATGTTGAATGCCTTTGAGAAGTTCTGCCCCAGGAAATGCGTTGATGGCAACTGAATTATCTTTCCGTCAGGCATTATGCTGTCGGCGGCATAGGTGCTAACGGCACCCTTGAACTTGTCATGCTCCGGTCTCTTGAAAAATATGAATGGAATTGCGAACTCCTTCAGGACATTGCAGGTAGTGTCTCTATCCTCCTCGACCTGCTTCTCAGCCTCCTCTTTAGTCTCAAAAACGTCATGGGCCTCTGTCCAGTAGAACTCCCTTCCCCTTATGAAAGGCCTTGTCGACTTCCCTTCGAACCTCCAAACCTGGCAGCTCTGGTATATCTTGTAAGGCAGATCCCTCCATGTCCGTATCCAGAGGGAGAACATTGAGTACATAGCAGTCTCGGAAGTCGGCCTGAGGGCAAGCCTCTCGGAGAATTTGGTGTTGTCGCTTCCTCCTTCTGTTACCCAGAATACATCTGCAGAGAAACCCTCTGCATGCTCCGCCTCCTTCTTGAAATATGATTCTGGAATAAGAGCCGGGAACCAGGCAGGCTCGTGCCCTTTCTTCTCAAGCTCTCTCTCGACTATGCAGTACATATTCTTCATAGTTCTGACAGACCAGGGCATGTGGGCGAGGAACCCTTTCACATTGTATCTTATATCAGCTAGCTCTGCCTCTTGGATTACCTCGCTATACCACTCCGAGAAGTTGCTCTTTTTGTTTTTCATAGAACCATGATTAATTCTCCAGTGGGGTATAAAAATGTATAATCAGGAAAGATTTTATATACCAAATGTGAAAAGACATAGGAGTTGTTGGTATGCCTGTGTTCATAGACCCCAGAATCTGCGAGAAGCAGCAGATATGCGATTTGATGAACGTATGCCCGAGGAATGCTATTTACCAAGATAGGAAGGGCACTGTTGAGATTGACAATGATAAATGCACGGCATGTATGCTATGCGTGAAGGCATGCCCGTACCTCGCAGTGAAGCTTGCGAAAGATGAGGATGAGCTTGGAGATTTTATAAGAAAATCAAAGAGGGCTAAGCTCAACAGGAATGTCCACATAGCCAAGATATACGGCAGCAGGCCTGGCAGGATGGGTAAAATAGTGCTCACGGATTCGAATTTCAAAAAGAAAATTGGCTCCAAAATACCCACTCTGGTCAACTTCTGGGGTGCGCACAGCGGAGTTATTGCTCCTTTCCTGAGAAATATTGAAAAAGACTACAGGGAGGGACTCAAGGTTGCTTACATAAAAGTTGCGGACAATCCAAAGAGCAGGAAGAAGTACTCGATAACCTCAACTCCAACACTCATAATTTTTAAGAAAGGGAAGGAGATTGGAAGGCTGGAGGGAATCAGGCCCAAGGAGACTCTGAGGGTGTGGCTTGAGATGAAGCTGAACCCTAGGATTTGGTGAATGAACGCCTCAGCCTTGCTGTAATGGAGAGAAGTGCGATTAGAGTAAGTGTTATGAGAGCTGCTTCTCCTGTGCTGAAGGAGTTCTCTAAATTCATATCCAATGCAAGAGCCAGCACGGGGTAGTTCAGGGCAAACATCAGCAATGCGGACTGCCCGAAGTCCGAAAGTATTATTGAGCTTATTCCTTTCATCTCAACAAGCCAGTATACCGCGACCATCAGCAGGATGGAAAAGCCCGATGAGAGGATTACGAATGGGAGATTGCCTATCAACCTGTCGTAAGTGATGAACCTGCTCAGTATAAAGCCTGCGAGCAGGAGGATTATCCCTGCTTTGATGAATAAAGTAAGGGATTGTCTCTTTTTTTTCATTATGAGCTCGCCGCTCATATAGCCTACCAGCACAATTCCGCTCATGGAAACTGAGCCGAGAATACCGCCATTGGGGAATGCTGAAGCCAGTGAGTAGACCCAGGGTATTGAGGTGATGTATGAGTAGCACAGCCCTATGATGACTATGGAGGATACTTTCATCTTCACAGAGAAGCAGTTGGGAATGAAGAACAACGAGAAGAGACCTGCGAGGCTTATTGCCTCAAGCACCCACCATACTCTCCCTGTGAAGTATATAAGCAGGATGTCAAGCAGGAGACCTATTACGAATATCCTGGCGTACCTGAGTATCACATGCTTTACTGCATCATCTTCGCTCTCCGATTTCTTCCTTTGCGATATGGAAAGGTAGTTGGAAACCCCAGATATGAAAAGGAAGAGCGCAATTGCCATATCCCCGATTGAGATTATGCCCCTTACTTCGTAGTTGAGGAATGGAATCGGCGAAACTGGGAAGATGTTTACGAAAAAGTGCAGTGTTACCATGAATAGCACTGCTATTCCCCTGTATACATCAACCCATTTGTATCTCATCTACTCACACTAGGATAAAGGCAATCGATATATTTATTGATTTTGAGTGCTTGCTCAGTCTCGGAGGAATTCGGGAGTCTTTTCTTTTTCCGAATAAGTTCTGAGTAGATAACTGACGAGCTAACGAATTCTATTGGAGTATGCTGTTCTTTGCTAGGCAGTTATTGAGAATTAGTTAATAAATAAACGGTATGAGTCGCTTCGTTTCCTTCATATACTGCCTGTATTCCTTGCCGAATTCTTTCACCAGCATCCTCTCCTCATAACCTATGCGCCAGAGGATGAATACCACAACCGGCACAACTGAGAGAAGAGCAATGATGCTGCTCAGTGATAGACCAATTCCAATAACCGAGAGGATGAAGCCAAAGTAGCCTGGGTTGCGCACAAAACGATACGGGCCGCTCTTCACAAGGTGTTGCCCCCTCTGAATCCCCAAACGGAATGTGTATGCGCCCTTCAGCTCCAGCATTGCAGCAGATTGTAGGATGATGCTAGCCGCAAAAATTGCAAGTCCAGCCCATGACAGAATTCCGTCACGAGGGAGTGGACCGGTGAAGTTGGCATACTCCCAAGGCGGTCCAATCAGAAGGGCAGGCACCGTTATTATTCCCAGGACTGCGAGCCCAATGAGCTGGTTCTTGTTATGGGTGGATTTGACTCCTTCTTTCCTCCATAACATTGTTGCTCCTGCCCAAAGCAGCCATAGAAAAAGATAGATTACTCCCACTGGCTTCTGAATGAAAGTAATTCCGCCACCAGCTGCTGCAGTAACAATGCAGAGGATTAATAAGGAGATAACTCTTCCGATGGTACGTCCATCTAATTTCATGCTACAATACTGGCTGAACGATTATATTAAGTTTGCTCCGACCGAGTTTTCGAAAATATCTAATTACTGGCAGCAGTGGAAAGGTTTGCTGGTGTAGGATGGATCGGCAACTCTATTTGCACCACAGTCGTCTGGCAGGTTTTGGACTACAATTGGCATTATTTGACCGCCAGGACTAAGCCACTCGTTGGACCACTCGCCTTCGCTTGGGATAGTGATTGCTTCAGCATGGCATGCGCCATAAAGTTGCGGTATGTCACACAAAGTCTTGTTTTCACTCTGGCATTGCGCCATAGAATCATCTATTGACTTTGCACTATTTGAAGAGGTGTCTATGCAGAAAGCCCCTACCCTTGTCATATCAATAGGACATGGAAGCTGGGCAATAGTTACTGCTGGACCAGGATTTCCTTGGGATCCTTGCGGTCCGGCTGACCCAGTATCCCCTTTTGGACCTTGGGGTCCCACCGAACCTGTATCGCCTTTAGGTCCCTGAGGTCCTACATCACCTCTTGGACCTTGGGGTCCTATTGGACCAGTATCGCCCTTCGGACCCTGCTGCCCGGTATCACCCTTCGCTCCTTGCGGTCCTGTGGGACCTACCTGTGTGCAACCGGCAAAAAACAGCATTGCTACAATCAATAAGACAATTAAGAGCCTTCTCATTATCTTCACCCCCATTATTTAGTTAAGGCTTTTTTAATATATGCATTAGTCACGATAATCCTTTATAAGATAAATGTATGGGGCCAGAGGGATTTGAACCCTCATTAACAGGTGTCTCATAAAGCATCTCATCTTTCCTCAATGCTCCAATTCTAAATCATTCTCTTTCGAGTCATCACACCTGTAACAATGCTCCTTTACAAAAGGAACTGGAGCCTGTTGTTCTGCCAAGTTATACCATGGCCCCGCGCAGAGATATTTTAGAAATTCAGATTTAATTACTTTCCTATTTGCCCTATCCTTTTCACCAACTCGTCCCGCACCATCCTCTCAAAACCAGCATTAAGTCTTATTCCTGCTGCAACATCATGACCTCCTCCGCTATCAATCGCATTCTTTAAGTCGCTCTTCAGCATCCATATGAGTTGATTCGCATTGAAGCCTGCTTCCCTTGCCTTGGCATTGGCTCTTATATGCATCGCTCTATCAGTGTATGCAACAGTTACCAGAGGGGCATCCACCTTCTTGCTGAACTCATCATGAACCTCCCCGCATATCCTGCCTTTCGGTGGGAACTTCCCTCCCTTAAGTTTTTCAAGCCTTACGAGCACAACCCGGAATCCATTGTCCATTTCCTTCAGCTTGGAATAGTTCAATGCCTGCTTCCTCACATCCTCGATTTTCTTCATTGCAGTCTTGTATATAGAATCTACTTTTTTGGAATCTTTTAAGACAAGATAGTACGTCTCGAGGCTCTCCGCAAAATCATCGCTTGAGGATATGAAATCCAGCACAAGCGCCTTACGCTTAATATGCTCCTCCTGCTTTACCGGGAGCTTGCTCCTGTCCCCGGTAAGAGAGATCTTCTCAAGCTCAGAGATACCGTCGAAAGGCCTGAGCTTCCTGGCTATTTCACCTGCAATCAAGCCTGCCGCATAATCGGAACTGCCACCATGCAACCATGGCGAAACCAGCAGAGTCGCTATCTGTTTTATCTCTGCTTCTGGCGGATGGTGGTCTGCAATGACTATATCGAATTTTGCCCTTCTGAGAGTTTTAAGAGTATCCACACTTTCTGAATTTACGGAGAAATCAAGCAGTATAGCCAGAGGCGGTGCTGGGGATTGCATGTGCCTTACAAGCTCGAGGTCATCCAACATGCTTGGGATGGAGTACATTGGCGAAGGATTCTTGAAGATAAGAAGCTTTTTCCTGTACTCCGGCCACTCCTTTTCTCCCACTATTCGCTTGATGGATAGGTAAATGGAAATGGCGGAGCATATTCCATCGCAATCCCCGTGGTATCTGATCACAATCGGGCTGCGGCGGTCCACGTAGCTTTTTATGATGCTTGCAGCTCTTTCAAGATCCTCCCCCATTCTGAGGAGAACCTCATCATCTGGCAGAACGCTGGCAGAGTCGGTTGCAACCATATGGAGTTTACGCAAAGGAGTATTAATAATTGGAGTGGGGTTAAGCAAGAGGGGATTCGGGCTGGGCACTAAGTCTGGCTGACCTGAAGACACTGTTCTTTAATGCTTTCGAGAGAGATGTAGGAGCAAAGCTGCGGGTTCTTCGTATCGCTTGCCAGCTGCATGTAGCAGGCGTCTTTAAGTGTGCCCGAAGGCATTGAAGCGCATGTGCTCGGGTCTTTGGAGTATACCGCAGCTATGTAACGGCATGCCTGCCTGCCCTGCGGATCGCTTATAGTATCGCAGCTTGCAGGGTCTATCCTGCCCGTCAGGCAGAATTGTCTGGTGAACTCTGTTGATACCTGGTTGCAGTAGGTTGTGTCATTCAGCTCCCTAACCATAGAGATTATACAGGCATCCGCCGCAGTTAGCTGGGCTCCGAGATCATCCGCAATCATCAGCCTGCAGAATGCCGCATCTTTGTTCTTGATGGCAAGCTGAGGGTATATCCGGTTCTTGCATGTGTTTCTCGAAACGTTCAGCACTATTGACTCGCAGATATCGGGCCTGCCCAGCGTTACTGCTATTCCTGACAAGCAGTTGCCCATTAGATAGCTTGAGTTGATTTTCATGCACATTGAGGAGTCATTAGTCCTCACCGCCAGTCTTGATAAGCACTCGTCCATCCCAGCTCCGGACAGTTTCATGCATATGGAGTAGTTCTCCGGGATGCCATTGCCTAACAGCAACGTATAGCAGCGCTCTGCAACTGAGCTCTCATTTATCTCACCGCACTTGGATATGTTTGATGTTTCTGAAGCTACCATGAGCAGGCATCCGTCTTTCTGCGAGGGATCCCAGAGGTGGTAGCACCTGTTGGGTGACGTGTCAACAAAGATACAGCCAGTGAGGAATAAGAGGAAGAAAATTAGGTGTTTTCTCATAGAAGTAATTGTATAGGTTGTGTAATATATAAATTTTTCTGAGATATGCGGGTAGTTGAGACACTGCCTTTTGGAATTGCTGCCGGTGGACTTCAGCACGAAAGCTGCGGGACGAGTAGAGCTTCAGCTAGGAATCCGAATTTGGAAAGAATTAGAGAACAGCCGAGCCTTAATGGGTGGTGGATTAAAGTAGTAGGCCCGGCCATTCGAGCATGAAGTGAAAGGCCGTGATTTTTGGAATGACCATAGCTCCTTTTAGCAAGTGCAGAAAGGCTTTTAGTAGTGGACGGACTCACGGATCGCTTATGCTTTCCGTTTACATCCCCACCCTATCAACAGAATCTGCTATTCTGGCCTTGGACTGCCTCGTTTTGAGAATGGCTTCGACCTTAGATGCTTTCAGGTCTTATCCAGTGGCGCGTGGCTGCCCGGCGTTGCTTTGCACAACCGGTATACTAGAGGCGCCGAATCCCCGTTCCTCTCGTACTTAGGGATTCATACTCTCAAGCAGTCGACACTCCTAGGAGATACTACCGAACTGTCTCGCGACGTTCTGAACCCAGCTCGTGTAGGTCTTTAATGGATGAACAACCCAACCCTTGGTGGCTCCTGCACCACCAGGATGACCTAGGCCGACAGCGATGTACCAAACCGCAAGGTCGATATGTACTCTCGCCTGCGACGAGCCTGTTACCCCCGGGGTAGCTTGTTTGTCAGCTTGGACCCTCAGCAAAAGGGATTCCAAGGTTCGTTAAGCCCCTCTTTCGAGTCTGAATTCCACGCTTTTAAGAATTCAGTCAGCCCTGCATTTGTCTTTAACCCTTACCAGCGGATTTCTGACCCGCCTAAGCAGAGCATTGGGCGCCCTTGTTTCCTTATCGAGGGCGTACCGCCCCAGCCAAACTATCCATCTGCAGATGTCCCCTTTCGGGTGAGGAACACAGCAATTGGAGAGCAGTGTTTCACTTTCGCATTCGCACCCCCCGCGAGGGATGTTTCGACGCTCCTGCTTACGCTGTGCAACAACCACCGTATCCCAACGACAGACTATAGTAAAGCTCCACGGGGTCTTCGTTTCCCCCTAGAAGTCCTCGGCATCTTCACCGAGTAGTGAGTTCACCAGGTCCCAGGTAGGGACAGCGGGACGCTCGTTATGCCATTCATGCAAGCCACCAATTAAGCGGCGAGGTATTACGTCATAGCCGAATTCCGTGCAGATTGAACAGCAATAAAAACCGCCTTTCCTTGTCAGGATGCGAGGTTCCTATCTTCCGATAGAATCCCAAAAGCGCATCCTTGCCGGAAATTGCGAGATCGAAATCAAATGTGTTCACATTTCTTTTTGGGCCGTATATGTTGGCATACAAAATCCCAAAATTCGAGCACATCCGAGCCAGATCATTGATGACCGGGCATCCTGATTTTTCATGCCATGCCTGGTGAATCCGGATTCGCAGGCGCGGCCTTGTGGGAAATGTCCCATCAAGAAAACGCTCTACGTGCGGAACCTCACCTTCTGCATCAAAAAATCCCCTCAAATACCATTTCTGCAGCTGTGGGTGCTTCCAGCATATCGCCGGAGTTTTCCACGGTGCCGAGCCTGTCGGATGCCCGAGCGCTTTCTGCAGCCTCATAAAAACGTCTTTCGAATAGACAACCAGCCTCGGAGTGTTTTTGTCCACTTTAAGGCGGATCTTCCTTTCAGGAAGACCA
>JAPLWV010000008.1 GCA_026396385.1 Microcaldota archaeon
GTCTGCATAATTTACTGCTAGGGCTACTCGGGTATCTAATCCGATTCGTTCTCCTAGCCTTCGTCCCTCACTGTCGGACGCGTTTTGGCCAAGCGCCTTCGCCACTGGGAGTCCTCATAGGATTAACGGATTTTACCCCTACCCCATGAGTACTCTTGGCCTCCCCCGCTCCCAAGCCCGTCAGTATTCTCTGCACTCCTTCGAGTTGAGCCCGAAGATTTCACAGAGAACTTAGCGGGCCAGCTACGGACTCTTTAAGCCCAATATTCGTGGATACCACTTAAGCTGCCGGTGTTACCGCGGCGGCTGTCACCGGTCTTGCCCAGCTCTTATTCCGCAAGCTCCTTAAGCTTACGAAAAGATGCTCGCGTGGAGCATCACTCAGAATCCCCTCGTCACGCTTTCGCGCATTGCGAAGGTTTCGCGCCTGCTGCATCCCGTAGGACTGGAGCCCTTGTCTCAGTGCTCCTCTGGGGGCGCCAACTCCCATTGCCCCCACCGATTATCGGCTTGGTGGGCCTTTACCCCACCAACTACCTAATCGGAAGCAGTCTCATCCTAAGGCAGACATGATTGCATTTCACCACGCTGTTTGGGCTATGAAGCCTTCCAGCATCCATAACCTATGTGGTATTTCCAGCAGGATCAACTGGAGTTTAAGCACACTTTCTTCCGCAAGTATAGGCGAAAAAACACCACTATCGCTCACTTATCCTGTTCTTGAAGCCCGAGTCAAATCCAAACTAACTTGGATTTCCATCGAGATTACGTACTGTAGAAAAAGGGTATATTTCACAGCACGAAATAGAAATTCGCGCTCCATTTACGCCGGAGTCTACAGCATCCGCACGGCGAAGGAGGATTATACACTCCAGTATTTAAATACCTTACGGTATAACCTCCGTCGAGAGATTCGTAGAACCTCCGCATAAATTAAGGATTTTGCTCTTTATAAGCTTGCCTATGAATTTGGGATAAATCTTGACTACTACATTCAGAAAAAGCAGGGCAGGAATTAAAGTTTTCCGATTAGCAGGTATTTGAATTCCTTCCCTCTGCTGCACCTGTATGCCCCGTATAATGCATAGAGCGATAGCAGGGAGTAGACAACAAGTTCTAGTTGTCGTATAAAGGTTGCGTCAACTCTCTGCACTATGCCATTAGAGGATTCATTGAGCAAAATTATGAACTCTGCACCGAATGAAATGCTCATGATGAGGAGCAGTGCAACTACCTGGTAGTATGTTGCCTGTTTGGACTGCCGCTCTGAATATTTTGAATGCTTGAGGGTCTTCCAGATAAGGAGAGGAAAAATGAAAGAATAACGGAATAGGAATCCGATGAGTATGCTGGCATGCACAAGCACAGAAATTTCAAGTGAGCGCTTATCAGCCATCCTCTCAGCTACAGGTAATCCTTCAGGATTTCAACAGCTTTTTCAGGTTTCGTGACTTTCACTGCAAACAGACCTTTGTTATTCTCCTTCCTCATGAAGAGGACGCTCCTTATGTTTACGCCAGACTCTGCAAGAGTCAGCGCAACCTTTGCGAGTTCTCCTGGATGGTCTTCGATCTTTAGGAGTATCACATCAGAACCCGTCACCTTGAAGCCTGCCTCCTCCAGCAACTTCATCGCTTCCTTCTCTTTGGATGCAACTAAATGGATCATCGCATCCTTACCGATGGTCTCAACTGAAACAGAATCTATGTTTATGCTGTTGTCCCCCAGAATTTTTGATATGTGAGCCAGAAGACCTACCTTGTCTCTAGCAACAATTATTAGTTCCCTCATTGTTTCACCAAAGCAGATTTGTGAGGGGGGGTTTATAAAATATGCGGAGAAAGCCCCAGGCGAGGATTGAACTCGCGGCCTTTTGCTTACCATGCAAACGCTCTACCACTGAGCTACTGGGGCATGCAGTTTATTTTCCGAAGACATCCTTTAAAATGATAGTTTCTTCTCTCCCAGGCCCTATGGATATCAGGCAGGGTGACGTGTTTGACAGCTTTGAAACCTCGGCAACATAATCCTTCAGTTCTTTTGGCAATTCATCAAAGCCATTCTTAGCGACTCCCTCCGCTTGTCCCTCTGCAAATCCCTTCCATCCTTTCATCTCCTTGTAGACAGGCTTGCATCGCGAGAGAAGTTCACATGACGAAGGAATGTCCTCAAGAACTTTCTTGTCAATTGTGTAGGCAGTGCAGATTTTCACTTTCTCAAGCCCTGCGAGAACATCAAGCTTTGTTATTGCAAGCCAGTTTATGCCATTCACTCTGCATGCATACTTCAGGGCAGGCATGTCCAGCCATCCAACTCTCCTGGGTCTTCCTGTAGTTGTGCCGAACTCTGCTCCCTTCTTCCGTATATATTCGCCAGTCTCATCCAGAAGTTCTGTTGGTAAGGGCCCTTCACCAACTCTGGAAACATATGCCTTTGCGAGTCCCACCACAGTATCTATTTTTGTCGGGCCTACGCCCGCCCCCGTGCATGCGGCACCTGCAATTACATTGCAGGAAGTTCCAACAGGATATATGCCATGGTCTATGTCAAGCATAGTTCCCTGTGTTCCTTCAAACAGAACCTTTTTTCCCTCGTCTATCGCCTTGTTCAAGGAAAGGTTGACATCCCCGACACAGCTCTTTAGCTTTGCCCCATAGGCAGTGTATTCTTCTATGAGTTGCTCTTTTGTGAAATCAAACTTGCCCCCGTATACCTGAATCTGCTTCTCTTTGAGCTTGAACAGATGTTCAATTTTCTCTTTGAGCATCTCTTTATTGACAATATCGCACATCCTGAGTCCGAATCTTCCTGCCTTGTCCTCGTAGCATGGACCTATGCCTCTCTTTGTTGTCCCAGCCTTCATCTTTCCCTTGAACTGCTCCTCAAGCTCATCCAGGGTTCCGTGGTATGGGAATATGACATGGGCGCGCTCGCTTATTGACAGTTTGGGAGTGATGCCATCTTTTTTGAGAAGTTCAATTTCTTCCAAAAGAACTTTTGGGTCAACCACAACTCCATTACCTATGATAAGCTGTTTCCCCCTCACTGCTCCGCAAGGCATGAGATGAAATGCGTATTTCTTTCCTTTCACAACAACAGTATGGCCGGCATTGTTGCCTCCGCTGAATCTCACAACTATGTCCGCTTTGCCAGCAAAATAGTCCACAACCTTTCCTTTACCCTCATCACCCCATTGAGTCCCGACTATAACGACGCATGTCATGAGAAGCACCTCTACAGATATAAATTAGCCTTTTTAAATTAAATAGTGGTGGTTGCTTGAGGTTTCCTCCTATAATGCGAAATTTGAAAAGAGGCCCGCAGGTGGTGCTGCCAAAGGATTTCGGCATGGTTGCGGCATTCACAGGGATTGGGAAGAAGAGTGTCGTAGTTGATGCAGGGACTGGAAGCGGGTTTCTTGCAATAGCTCTCGGCAATATTGCAAAGAATGTTGTTACCTACGAGAGGAGGGAGGAATTCGCGAAGCTTGCTGAGAGGAATATCAAGGCAAGCGGATTGAGGAATGTGAAAATAAAAAGGAAGGATATTTTCAAGGGGATAAGTGAGAGGGATTTGGATTTGGTGACGCTTGACTTTGCTGATTCCGAGAAGGTTGTGAAGCATGCTAAGAAAGCACTGAAAGAAGGTGGCTATGTTGTGGGCTTCCTCCCAAACATGGAGCAGGTGAGGGATTTTGTTAGAGAGCTGGAAAAGAATAAATTTTCTGAAGTATTCACGATGGAATGTATCACACGTGAGATTCTTGTGAGGGAGACAGGAATGAGGCCAGAGAACATGGGGCTGATGCATACTGTGTATCTGACTTTTGGAAGGAAATAGTCAGAGAAGCTTCTTCTCGTAGACATTTTCGTAAATCGGTCCTTTGGGAGTCAGCGTGCTTTTCTTAAGAATAACTCCATCAACAATGCAGTCTCCAATTTCAGTTTCGGCACTCTCCTCCAGGAATTCCGTTAGCTTGGTTTTGTCCTTCAGGAATTTCACTCTTGCGAGAGTTATATGCGGGGAGAAATCCTCTTTCTTGAAACCAAGCTTTGAAAGCTCTCCTCCGAGCTGCTCATGGATTTCTCTAAGCTCAGGCGCCTCTGCAGCCACCCAGATGACGCGTATGTAATTGTTACTCGGGAATGCCCCGACTCCGCTGCAACTCATCTCGAACTTCTTGCAGTTTATTTTGTTCATTGCCTGTATCACTCTTCCATTCATAGCTTCATCTATCTCTCCCAGGAAATGCAAGGTGAGGTGCAGGTTCTCCTTCTCAACAAGCTTCACCCCATCAATAGCGAGCTGCTTCTGCAACTCAGCCATCTTTTCCCTCAAATCAGCGCTTGTCTCGATTGCAATGAAAACTCGCATATGGTTTTAAATGAAAGCTAAATATAAGTGTTTTATGATTGTGATTGGAGTTGCCGGGATGAGAGCTGCCGGCAAGAGCATAGTTAACGAAGTCGCCAAGGAGCTCGGGGTCAGTTCAATGGAGATGAGGAGCATAGTTATTGAGATGATGAAGGAGAGGGGAATTGAGGTAACCAACAGAAGTTTAAGGGAGTTCGCTGACGGGCTTAGGAAGAAGGAAGGTTATGACATCGTTGCCAAGATGACCATAAAGAGAGTAAAGGATACGAGGGACAGGGCTATTGTGGTGAATGGCATAAGAGGTTACGAGGAGCTCAAGAGATTCAAGGAGGCATTCGGGGACAGTTTCGTTCTCATAGGCATGTTCGCCCCTCAGGAGATGAGGTTCGACAGGGTGATGAAGAGAAACCTCCTGGAAGACCCCAAGAGTTGGGAGGAGTTCGTATGGGCTGATGAGAAGGAGCTGGACTGGGGGGTTGCTGATTCTTTTGCATTCTCGGATTATATGATTGTCAACGCTGGAGAAAAGGAGGATACTAGGAATAAGGTGAAAGCGCTCATGAAAAAACTTCTCGAAAAGAGATAGATTTTTATTAAACTGCTGAGATATTTCCGTGGTTAGTATGAGAGGATCAGTATTTGTGTTCTTCATTCTTATGGTGGCAGCGAATGCTGCATACCTCAATGTCAAGGAGCCCGTCCCTTACGAGGGGAGGCTCGAGAATGACACTATTTTTATAGGTACTGCAGGCCCCGGACAGACTGTGTATCTAGTTGCAGAAAGGGCAACCATAGATGCCACTGGCGAGAAGATAAACTATGTAGGATGGGACACGCTGGCAGTTGAGGATGTGCCTCCGGGCTGGATTGTAGAGGATAGCCCCTTGTATGAGACTCCTATGAAGGCAAAGATAAGGATAGCTGCTGATGCAGCTGATGGGGAGTACACTTTCAAGGCGAAAGCAGTTGATGAAGGCAGCTATGACAGTCTTGGCAATCTCACGATAAATGTTAAGGTTACGGTAAGCAAGGAAGTTTTCAGCATAGATGTTAGTCCCTATGAAGTTGAAGCTGGAGTAGGGCAGCCTGCAGTATACTATGTGGACATAGAGAATGCAGGGGCTGCCAGTGATACATTCAGAATAACCTCAAGTGGTGTTCCTGCATGGACGTTCAAGAAGGAGGTCCTTGTCTCGCATGCAATTGATGTCACATCACCGGCTAGGAAAACCGTCACTTATGAAGTTGTGAGTGAGGAGGAAAATAGGATAGAGATGACTCTGAACGTTACCTCACTCTCCAGCGACCAGATAAGTAAGGGACTGAAGATTGTGCTGGTAGCAGAGCCATCCCTAGTTTCTGATTACAAGGCAACCGGCCATGGGCTGCTCGTATCCCCGCTTATAGAGAGCCCCATATATTCCCTCATAGCTTTCTTCTCAAAACTTCTGCTTTAGGTAGAGTCAATGGAAAAACGCATTTTGAAAAATAAAAGAAGTAGCGAGAGCATTCAAATGGCTAGCAGAGAGGTTGCAGGGCTTGTTCTCCAAGGGAAAATAAAAAACAGGGTTGAGCTGTGGGAGGCGAAAATAAGGGCGAGCGAGAGGTATGGAATTGCCGGCGTTGTGAAGAATTCCAGTATACTCGGAGAGATATCTGCGGGAAAGAGAGCTGGGAGGATAGCTGAGCTGCTGAGGATAAGACCCATGAGAACTATCTCTGGAGTCAATGTCATAGCTGTCATGACCAAAGGGGAATGTCCTGGGAAGTGCATCTACTGCCCGAGAGGGGAGAACGCCCCAAAGAGCTACACGGGAAGGGAGCCTGCTGCAATGAGAGCTATACAGAATGATTATGATCCATCCAGACAGGTGGACTCAAGGGTAAGACAGTTGGAGGAGATAGGGCATAGGGTGAGCAAGTGCGAGCTGATAATAATGGGCGGAACATTCAACTCCATGCCCCGGGAGTACCAGGAGTGGTTTATCAAGAGATGTTTTGATGCGATGAATGGATTTGAGTCAAAAAACCTTGAGGAAGCCCAGCATGCAAATGAGAGAGCGCAAAGGAGAGTTGTTGGTCTGACCATAGAGACGAGGCCTGACTGGGCTGGTGAGAAGGAAGTTGATGAGCTGCTCCGCTATGGAGCCACGAGAATTGAGCTTGGCGTGCAGACCCTTGATGATAAGGTTTACAAAAAAGTGAACAGAGGGCACGGAGTGAAAGAGGTTGTTGAAGCCACTAGAGTGTGCAAGGATTCGCTCCTCAAAGTTTTATATCACATGATGCCCGGCCTTTTTGCTGATAAGGATGAGGATGTGAAGAGTTTCAAAACCCTTTTTGAGGATGAAAGGTTCAGGCCAGACATGCTGAAGATATATCCCTGCCTTGTCATGGAGGGAACGAAGCTGTATGATTTGTGGAAGAGGGGTGAATTCAAACCCTATTCCGCCGAGGAAGCAGCCGAAGTTATTGCAGATGCTGTGAAGTTTGTGCCCAGATATGTGCGGGTGATGAGGGTGCAGAGGGATATACCTTCGTATCTAATTGCGGATGGAGTTAAGAAGAGCAATCTGAGGCAGATGATTGAGCAGAAGCTCATAGGAGATGGGAGGAAATGCCAATGCATACGCTGCAGGGAGATAGGATACAGAATTTCGAAAGATGGGATAAAACCGAATTTGAAGAGTGTGAAACTGAACAGGATTGACTATGATGCCTCTGGAGGGAAGGAGATTTTCCTGAGCTTTGATGAGATGAGGCACGATGCGCTTGTAGGTTTTCTTAGGTTGAGGATACCTTCTGGGGAAGCACATAGGAGGGAGCTGAAGGGAGCTGGCGGTGTCCGGGAGCTCCATGTTTATGGGGAGATGCTGCCTGTTGGTGAGAAGAGGGTGAGAGAATTCCAACACATGGGTTTCGGCAGCACGCTCCTTAAGGAAGCCGAGAGGATAGCAGAGGAGGAATTCGACTGCAGGAAGCTTGCCGTGATAAGCGGTATTGGCGCAAAGGAGTACTACCTCAAGCTGGGGTATAAGAGAGATGGTCCCTACGTATCAAAAGGATTAATATAGTGAGCAGGAAATCCCATATCCTTTAGAGGTGAATGAAAGCGAACCTGGAAAGTTACCCCCCTTCACGAGGTTTATAAAGGGAAAAATAGACGTAAATAACGTCTATGAGAGCCTACAAATTTAGGATATATCCATCAAAGAAGCAGGAGGAGCTTCTGAATAAACATCTCTGGCTAGCTAAGAATCTATGGAATGAATTGCTTGAGGAATGCAAGCAACTGTATGAAGACTTTGGCTACTTCCCAACAAAGAACACACTACAGCTAATTGTGAAAAATTATGGTCTCTACTCCCAAACCCAGCAGGAGATTGCTCACAGAGTTCATAACGCAGTACTGAGAGTATTCAAGCTGAGAAAGAAAGGAGTAAAATGCGGTTTTCCAAGATTCAAGTCAATTGAGAGAATGAAGAGTTTGCATTACCCGCAATATGGAACTGGTTTTTGGCTGGATAAGAAGTTCAAGGTGACTCCTTTCGATGAAATTGCAATAAAGAAACACCGAGAGCTAAAAGGGAGAATCAAAACACTGACTTTGAAAAAAGAATCTTCTGGAAAGTGGTTTGCCATTTTCACTGCTGAAGAAGAAAAGCAACTGCCAAAAGAAAACAAAGGAGAAGCAATTGGGATTGACTTAGGGCTGAAAACATTTGCAACATTGTCAAACAGTCTGAAGATAAGTAATCCGAGACATTTCAAGAGATATGAAGAAAGGTTGGCTTTCATCCAAAGGAAGTTCTCAAAAAAGAAGAAAAGAAGCTATCAAAGAAAAAGAGCAAAAATAAGAGTCGCAAAGCTGCATGAGAAGATTTCAGATTG
Source organism: Microcaldota archaeon (assembly GCA_026396385.1). Taxonomy (GTDB): domain Archaea; phylum Micrarchaeota; class Micrarchaeia; order Burarchaeales; family Fermentimicrarchaeaceae; genus Fermentimicrarchaeum. Next base: position 8,266 of record JAPLWV010000008.1, read on the forward strand.
CAGAAGGGACTTCCTGCACAAGATTTCAACTGATTTAGTGAATATTTATTCCTTAGTTGCATTGGAGAAACTTGCCTCAAAAGAAATGTCAGAAGAGAATTACGGCAAGCAGATAAATGATGCTGGATGGAATATGTTTGCAAACATGCTTGCATACAAGGCGGAGGGGGCTGGATGCATGGTTGTGTTTGTGAACCCTGAAAATACAACTAAAGAGTGCAGCAACTGTGGAGCAATAGTGGAAAAAACACTGCAGGATAGAATACATAACTGTCCATGCTGTGGACTAATCGTTGATAGAGATTTAAATGCTGCACGCGTTATACTCACAAGAGCTACCGGGGGGCACCCGGAAAGTAACGCCTGCGATTCCTTACTGGAGAGAGATGTTGCAGAAGCAACGTCAATGAAGCAGGAAGCACTCACCTATTCATAGGCCGGGCATGTCACATTGCAAGAAGTAGAGAGGTAGTGCATGGTGGTGTTATGTATTCCAAGGAAATTCAAAAGAAATTGAAGGATCTGGGAGTTGAAATTGGGGATAGTGTGAGAGTCAAGAGAGGGGACCAGGTCTACGAAGGAATCCTAATGCCGAAGGAGGAGCTTGGCGATTCCAATGCAATTGTGGTAAAGCTGTCTAATGGATATGCTATAGGTATCAAATTTGAGGGAGCTGAGCTTGAGAAACTGAGCGGGCACAGGCAAATAGGCTTCAAGAGCAGTGATGAAAAAATCAAGCATATTGCAGGAAAGCCTCTAATCTCGATAATCAGCACTGGCGGTACTGTAGCATCCAGAGTGGATTATACCACAGGTGGAGTGCAAGCATCTTACAATGCATCCGATTTGGTGAGCATAGTGCCGGAGCTTGGCAGTTTCAACATCAATTCGAAATTCCTCTTCAGCATGATGAGCGAGGATATGACTGCAGAGCATTGGAAGGAGATGGCTAAAGCGGTTTACAAGGAGTTGAAGACAGATACAAGCGGAATTATCGTTACTCACGGAACGGACACGATGCACTTCTCAACAGCCGCATTGAGCTTCATGCTCAAAGATTTGAACAAGCCAGTTGTTTTCACAGGATCCCAAAGGTCCAGCGACAGGGGCTCAAGCGACTCTTTCATAAATATGATTTGTTCAGCCAATTTCGCATCGAAGAGTGATGTTGCTGAGGTATCGCTTGTTATGCACGGCTCCTCAAACGATGATTTCTGCTATGCGCACAGGGGGACGAAGGTTAGAAAATTGCATACTTCAAAAAGAGATGCATTCAAGAGCGTGAATGATGAGCCTCTTGCCAAAATATTCCCTGATGGCAAGATTGAAATGACTAATTGTAATTACAGAAAGCGATGCGATGGTGAGGTCTCCCTTGATGACAAGCTTGAGGAGAAAGTGGCGTTGATTAAGACCTACCCTGGAATGGACCCGGGGATATTTGACTTCTACATTGGTAAGAAGTTCAAGGGATTCGTGATTGAGGGAACAGGTTTAGGGCATGTTCCAACCACAATAGAGGGGCGTTCCGTAATACCGAAAATAAGGGAAGCAACGAAAGCAGGGATACCTGTCTGCATAACTTCGCAGTGCCTATTTGGCAGGGTTCATGATTTCGTCTACGCGAACCTCCGAAAGGAGTTTGAGGCAGGTGCCATGTTCTGCGGTGATATGCTCCCCGAAGTTGCCTATGTCAAGCTGATGCACGTGCTCGCCCACAGCAAGGATTTGGAGGAAATCAGGAAGATGATGCTCACAAACATTGCTGGGGAGCTCAATGAGAGGACTCCGGTGTTTGAGCTATGAAATGCGGGATTGAAATTCACCAGAGGCTTGCAACAGAAAAAAAGCTTTTCTGCGGCTGTTCTGCGCAGCCAAGTGAGGATAAGCCTATTGCAACTGTTGAGAGGATGCAGAGGGCAGTTGCAGGAGAGCTCGGTGATGTTGATTTGGCTGCATTGCATGAGTATTCCCGCGGCAGGAAATACCGCTACCAGATATTCCCTCAGACCACCTGCCTTGTCGAGTTGGATGAGGAACCTCCGCACAGCATGAATGGTGAGGCGCTTGAAATTGCGGTTGAGGTATGCCTGCTCCTCAATTCAAAAGTTGTTGATGAAGTTGAAGTGATGAGAAAGACTGTGATAGACGGCAGCAATACTTCCGGATTTCAGAGAACTTCCATAATCGGGCTGGGAGGTTTCATAGAGACAAGCAAAGGAAGGGTTGGCATAGAGGCGATATGCCTTGAGGAGGAAAGCTCGGGCATAGTTGGCGAGAAAGCCGGGGAGATAACCTACAGGCTTGACAGGCTTGGAATTCCTCTTGTTGAAATAGCAACTTCCCCCGATATCAAGGATGCAAAGCACGCAAGAGAGGTTGCAGAGAAGCTCGGCATGATTCTGAGGGCAACAGGAAAAGTGCAGAGAGGCATAGGGACAATAAGGCAGGATATAAACATCTCGGTTCCTGAAGGTGCCAGAGTTGAGGTGAAAGGCGCCCAGGAGCTTGGCCTGATAGAAACGATAGTTGACAAAGAAGTGAGGAGGCAGGAGAAACTCGTCAAAATAAAGGGCGAACTTGAAAAGAGGTTTGGCAAGAAAAGGTTCGAGAAGCCTGCCGTGGTGGAAGTTACCGAAATTTTCAAGAATTCGGCTTCAAAGCTGCTGAGAAAGGAATGCTTGCTTGCAATGAAGCTTACTAATTTTGCGGGCTTGCTTGGGGAGGAGCTCTATGAGAACAGAAGGCTGGGAACCGAGCTCAGCGACTATGCAGTCGCCAAGGCAGGAGTTGGCGGGATAATACACAGCGATGAGAAGCTTGAGAAATACCCCATAAGCGGGGAGGAAGTGGGCAGGCTGAGGGAGAAGATTGGAGCAGGCGCACATGATGCTTTCGTGCTTGTTGCAGGTGATAGAAAAACCTGTATGAGGGCACTTGAGGCAGTCTGCGAGAGGGTTCTGCAGGCTTTTGAAGGACCCCAGAATGAGGTGAGAAAAGTACTGCCCGATGGAGGGACTTCTTACATGAGGCCAATGCCTGGCAGCGCAAGGCTTTATCCAGAAACTGACGTTCCGCCAATTGAGATAAGCAGAAAATGGGTTGAAGGGATAAAACTGCCGGAAATGCCCGAGGAGAGGAAGGCAAGACTCCTGAAAATTCTTAACGAAGAGCTGGCAGAGAAGATAATGCTGTCTGAGAATTATCCGCTGTTTGAGAAAGTTGTTGGAGAGTTGAAGGTTGAGGCGAAGTTTGTTGCAACGACTCTGGAGGAGACCCTTGTCAGCCTAAGGAGGGAGGGCGTTCCTGTTGAGAAGCTGAATGAGAACAAGCTCATGGAGCTTTTCATCGAGTACAAATGCGGAAAGTTCGTAAAAGCTGCAATTCCTGAGATTTTGAGACGTGTTTCCAAAAACACCGGCGAGAGTATTTCAAGCGCTGTGGAAAAGCTCAAGCTCGAGAAAATGGGTGAGGCCGAGCTCAGAAAAATTGTTGAGGAAAAGAAGAAAGCAGGAGTTTCCAGTAAAACTCTTATTCAGGAGATAATGAGAGAGCACAGACTAAGGGTTGATGCTGAAGAGCTGTCAAAAGTTATATAGTTCACTTCACCGCCTTCAGAAACTCTTTTGTTGCCTTAGCATTTAGTTCAGTGTAAGGCAGGATTGCTCAGTGCAATTTCACGAAGTGTATTATAGAAAAGTTAATATACTTGTGCACAGTATGGTTAGAGCATGTTATTGAACATACGGAGATAGGTGGTTTGAATGAGAAAGGGACAGGCAGCCATTGAATATCTAATTATACTTGCAGTGGTTGTCATAATCGCCCTCATTGTCATTGGTGTTATTGGAGGATTCCCTGGCATGACAAGGGGAGTGAGTGAGAGGGATTCTGCTGCATACTGGGCTGGCGCAGATGTCGGCATAACGAGGTATTATATAAATGGATCAGCTGATGCTGTGAGCTCTCAACTGGTTATTAGGAACAACAGGCTGTTCACAATAAACGTGACAAGCATAACATTTGACGCAGG